>NZ_JBNAIC010000015.1:0-96534 GCF_050031695.1 Pleomorphochaeta sp.
ATATTACCTTTAGTGTTTGCTTTATAACTTAAATATCCTACAAATGAAGAAATTAAGAAAAGAGATAACATTTTAACTAAAGGTAGTTTTATTTTCATTTTACATCTAATCCAACACATTCTAACAATAGCTGTTGTTAAAAAGCCGCTTAAATTTGCAACTCCAGCACCAATAAGACCAAATCTTGCTATTAATGGATCTATTAATAGTAGATAAAATATAGCACCTATTCCAATTGAAAGCATTATTGGTTTACTATTTGCAGAATTTCCTATTGTGCTAGCTAGCATTAAACTGAGCATATCAATACTGAGAGAACCTGTAGTTAAAAACAAAATACTTAATAATTCTTTATATGCATCACCTAAATAATAAGGGACAATTAATGTAGCAGCTGGAACAAAAAGCATATAAACTAAACTTAATATTACAACTATATTAATTATAGAGTTTTTAAAGAATTTGTTTTTTTCTTCAATTATTTCTTTATTAGAATATGCAACTTCTTGCCAAGCAATAATTAATCCAAAAGATAAAGTAGGTATAGTTCTAGATACATTTAAGGCGAGTGCATAAATTCCATTTTCATAACTTCCCATGGCATGTAATAATTTAATATTAGTATAGTGTTGAAGAATCCAATTACCTAATGCTGCAAAAGCTAAAGGGAGTGCAAAACGCATTATATTTTTAAGTAAGCTAAATTTGATGAACTTAAATTTAAAATTCCTTAATAGTTTAATTTTTTTTTCTAAATAAATTATTTGTATTCCATAACCTATGCACATAGACCAAAGTATTGCTGGTGAATTAAATTTTAAGATTAATATTAAGATAAAAATAGATATAAGGTAAAATGTATGATAAAGGGAGAATCCGATGGTATAACTGATTTCTTTATCTTGACCTCTAGCAACATTTAAGTAGAATAAACTTGTAGAGTAGAATATACCATATATTAATCCAGATTTATAAAAAGGGATATGCATGAAATAATTTATTATTGCAACAGTTATAAATAATGTCAAAGTACAAATAAATTGGATTAAGAAAGAAGAATATATAGCATTCCTTTTATAATCTTGGTCTTCTTGATCAATTCCGTACATAAATCTAAGCATTGCATTAGGAATGTCAAGAAAACCGAATGTGGAAATTAAAAACATAATTGAAATAGTATATTCATAATTTCCAAAATCTTCTGGTGTAATATAATTTGTAATTATAGGAGCGGCTAATAGAGCTGCTAACACCGAAGCGATAGTTCCAAAAGAATATATTAAAGTTTTTTTTGATAAATCACGTTTTTTGGGAATTCTTTTTGGTAATATCTTTTTTTTTGCACTTTCCATAAATAATATTAACCCTCATTAAATAAATATTTAAATCAATGAAATTATTTTTATACTACTAATAGATAAGCAATTTATTTAAAGATTAGTTACATGTGTAAAGAATAATCGTATAATTTAGTTAAATTATTTCTTTAAAAATATTATTTAAAATTTTATTTTTATCTTCTCCAACATAATTTAATACATTAATACCAATGGCCGCGGCACTTGCCACATTTTCAGCCATATCATCAATAAAATAAGTATTTTCAGCTTTCATGTTCTCACATCTCAATATATATCTAAAGAAAGATGGATTAGGTTTGTAATGATGCATTTCATTACTTACATATATTTCATCAAAAAGATCAAATAATCCCATTTCCTTCATTTTTTTAGTATGAGGTGCATATGTATTAGATCCTAATACAACGCGCTTTCCTTTCTTTCTTAAGCTTTTAATTAGATTAACAATTACTTCATTAAATTCAGGTTTAAAGTAATCATAGAAGGGATCTCCCTCTATATTTAGATCCATTGTTTCATTTATATGATTAATATAAAAATCAGTAGTAATATTACCATCCATTAACGGTGCGTTATAATTAGCATAATCATTAATAAATTCATTTCTCTGAATTGAATCTAAATTATAATGATCAAAAATATCATTAAATATATGAATATTATTGATAACAACATTTCCAGCATCAAAAATAAATAATTCACAATTATCACTTTCATCATATAAATCTCTATATAATCCTCTATAACATAAAGAATCTTCTAAAGTTTTTACTTGACGATTTGCTATTTTATTAGAATAAGTAAAGGTTGTATTACTAAAATCAATATTAACTGCAATAGAATACATTCCACAATTATTAGCAGCTTCTATGCCACTAATGGCATCTTCATAAACTACACAGTCACTAGGTTTTACACAAAGGGCTGAAGCAGCATCTAAGAATATTGCTGGATTAGGTTTTCCTTTACCAATTGTTTTAACATCTACAACATAATCAAAATAATGATCAATGCCAGTTAATCTTATAACATATTTGGCATTAGAAGATGCACTAGCTAAAGCTAATTTAACATTCTTATCTTTTAAGCGTTTTAGAAGTTGTTTAGCTCCAGGTTTAAGAAGAGAGTCTTTATTTTTTTCTATAGTTTTTAAATATAATTCATTTTTTAAAGATGAAACATATTTAATGTTTTCTTCATTAGGTTCAATATTAACAGCCTTACAAAATGTAATAGCTCCTTCATATCTTAATACACCTTTTAATTTATCATTAATAGATTTATCTAATTTAATACCATAATAGTCTTTTGCTATATCATTATAACAAGATTGATGATATTTTTGAGTATCAACTAATACTCCATCCATATCAAAGAGAGCAGCTTTCAAAACAATTCCTCCAATTAGTTTTTATTTAGCATATAATAGTAATTTTTATAAAACAAGTTATAACATGAAACGTGTAAATTAATTACACTTTTTGTAAAAATTGTTAACTTTTTTCTTCTTGTTTTTTTGCTTTGTTCATCAGTTTATATTCTTTTTTATTTTTAGGTGGTTTTGAATACGATTTTTTACTAGGGGTAAGAAGTTGATCTGGCTTATTTATTAAATCTTGTAAAATATTTAAAGACTTAATGAAATAATAACCATCAGAAATTCTCTCATCTATTGTAAAACCTACTTCTAGTTTATTCTCACGTCTAACTAATCCTTCTTCTGAAATAATTCTTTTTCTTTTTAAAGAGCCAATTGTCATAAAGATACTAGTTGTACCCCATTGATATAGGTGATGTTGAACTTTCCCGTTTCTAAGTCCAATGCTTCCTAAGTTACTTAAATATGCACTACAGTGAAGTCCATCTTCTTCTGTTATAGATAATGGAGCAATACCTTTTATATCTAAGAATTTAATTATTGAAACAAAAAAGGATGTAATAAATGGTGGAAAAGAAGTAAAAAAGTCAATTAGTTTATCAGCTTTATTATTATTATCATCATCTGTAATAGATCTAGTTTCTTCAATTTTTTTATCTACATAGTTAGCAATTTCATCAAGAGTCATATTAGGATCAAATTTTAATATAACACTGTGCTCAGGGGAATCATCACTATAGTCTCTCTTAACTACAAAGTTTAATGAAATATCATTTCGTTGCCATAACTTTTTATTCATCAAAAATCTATTTAATTCAGGTCTTAATACAAAAAGTCTAATTAATGCCGCTATCATTATTTCAAAAACTCTATATTTTCTATTTAAGGTAGGGGACGGATTATTCTTAATAAATAATAAAGTTTCTGATAAATCTAGATCACAATTTAAGTAAACTAAAGAATCACATTTTCTAGGCATTAAATAAGGGAATATCTTTTTAAATGGCTGAATATCGTATACATAAGTTGCATCATTTCTTTTTGGCATATTACCACCTTATATCTGTTTTGTTATTATTTTATATCTAGTTGTTATAATTTGTATATCTTTTTTTAAAATTAATAGAAAAATATGTATTTTTATTATCAAATTAGAAGAAAAATAGATATATATTACAAAAAAGTTAGCATAATCTAATTTTTGTGAAAAAATATTACTATGTGCAATAAATAATTAAATACTTGTAATACAAGAAAATGGTTTCCGAATTATGTCATAATTGAATAAAATATTAAAAAAAAAAGTTCATTTAGTGAGTGACAAAATGGAAAATATTGTATATATTATAGTTATGAATAAATCAGGTGAAGACTATTTAGAAGCTGTTCTCAATATTGAGAATGAAAAAGGCGTTGTAAGAACAACAGATATTGCTACAAAACTTAATGTTTCTAAACCTAGCGTAAATAGAGCTATGAAAGTATTAAGTTCAGAAGGATATATTAACCATGAAACTTATGGTAAAATCTCTTTAACAGAGAAGGGTAAAGTATATGCTTCAATGGTTTATAAACGACACACTACTTTAGTAAGATTTTTACGCGATATTTTAAATGTTAGTGAAGAAGTTAGTAATAGAGATGCATGTTTAATTGAACATGATGTATCAAGCGAAACTATGGAAAAAATCGCAAGTTATTTAGATGGTCACATGGCATCAATAACAAAAAAAGAAGAAGTTTAATTTTAATTAAACTGTTTAGAGAGACCTAATTTTTTATTATCCTCCTCCTGAGAAAGCATTGCTTTTGATGGAGGGCTTTTTTATTTTATTTTTTATTATAATTAATATAAGAATCTCTATATTTATTAGGGGTAACTTTTAACAAATTTTTAAATATTTTAGAATAATAACTTGGATTATGTATACCAACAGCATTACATATTTGATTAATACTTAAAGAGGAATCATGCATTAAGTGAATACTTTCATTAATTCTAAATGAATTTAAGTATTTTACAAAATTTATTTTTGTATCATTTTTAAAAACTCTAGATAAATGTGCTTCACTAACTCCTAAAAACGCAGCAGTTTCCTGTAGTCCAATATTTTTCGAATAATTTTGTTCAATGAAGTTAATAGCAGAATTAGTTAATTGATTATCAGTTGATGTTTTTAGTTGAATTACGGTATTTTTTGTTGAACATTCAGATTCAATTAAATTCTGTTTATCCTTTGCAATTCTTTTTTTCATATCAAATAATAGATAGTTTATTTTTTGATAAATAATTGGTTTTTGGTGATACTGAAAAACACCTAGTCCGAAAGCTTTGTGTGTACTGTTCATTTCTTTTTCACTATTTCCAAATATAATAGTATGGTAGATTGGACAAGATTGTAACATGGAATAAATTCCTCTTACTGAAAATTCTGTTATTACAATATCGGGTTTTAATATTTCTATAACTTTTTGAGCAATAATACCTTCACTCAATGATGCTATTAACTCAATTCCTAATTGTTTCCAATCTATACTAGTCATTAAATCTAACCTAGTATGATTATCCTTAATGACAATAATTAATGAATAATTCAAAATACTTCCTTAAAATAATTATAAATTTATAATACAAATATATTATAAAAAATATATTATAATAGCTTTACACTATTATTCAATATGTAGACTAAAAAAAACAGATAACAAAATGTTTTATTTTTATATACAAAATTTAATATATTTATTAAATCATCATAACAACCTTAAACATAACTATACACAATAAGTGCGACTTTGTGAATAACTGTTTATAAAAAACGTTATAATATCTTTAAATAATATAAGGTTGTAACAAAAAATATTAGTTATATTAAATTACTAACAAATATATTAATAAAAAAACTTTTTTGTTTTATTTTAATATGTTATATTACAAATGTATTTTATTTTTAGGGAGCTTATTATCTATTTTTAATAGAAATTGTAGTGAAATAGCTCAGAATATCTTATATTTTATGTTTTTTATATATTTGTGTATAAAACAAGTATATATATGCAAAAAAATGTATAAAATTTTTTGATTTTCTATTGACCTATTTCTTTAAATAAAATAGATTATAGCTATTAAAACTTAAAGCATAAGGAATATTTTAAGATGAAAAATTATTTTTCTTTATTATTAGATGTCATCTTAGTCCACATTATTGATGTGCTCTTATTACCTGTCGCTTTATTAGTTCTTATTTTAACAAGCCTACTTATTATTATGTAGCCACGGCGCTTATACAGCTTAAGCATATGACCGTGGTAAAGACCTCCCAAAGTAAAAATATATAGGGAGTGATTTACTATACCCATTTTGGAAAGGAGTAAACATTATGGAAGGAATAAAAGAGATGAGATTTACATTATCATTATTGGTAAAAAACCATTCAGGTGTCTTGCAAAGAGTAGTGGGCCTTTTCTCAAGGAGAGGCTATAACATAGATAGTTTAAGTGTTGGAAGAACAAATGATAATGGCATTAGTAGAATTACTATAGTTATATTAGGTGATATTTCAATTGTTAAACAAATAAAAAATCAAGTTGAAAAACTAGTTGATGTTTATAGAGTTGCAATTATAACAGATGATAATGGAATTCAAAGTGAATTAATTCTTGTTAAAATTTCTACTGAAAATGGAAATAGATCTAATGTAATTGAACTTAGCGAATTATTTAAAGCTAAAGTTGTTGATGTTACACATTCAACTATAACTTTACAATTAACAGGTAGTAATAAAAAGATAAAATCTTTCTTAGATTTAGCTAATCCATACGGAGTAGTTGAATTAACTAGAACAGGTATTACAGCAATTGGTCGTGGAGAACTTGCTTTAAAAGATGCTCCATATGAAGTGCTATAAAACAAAAAACATAAAAATAAATTAATTATATCGGCGAAGCCAAAGGATGAAGAAAAATGAGTAAAATGTATTATGACAGTGATGCAGATTTTAAGTACCTAGAAGGTAAAACAGTAGCAATTATTGGTTATGGTAGCCAAGGACATGCACATGCACTTAACTTAAAAGAAAGTGGTGTTGATGTTGTTGTAGGTCTTTATAAAGGCTCTAAGAGTTGGAGCATAGCTGAAGAAGCTGGTTTGAAAGTAATGGAAGCTAGTGAAGCTGCTAAAGCTGCTCAAGTTATTATGATGCTTGTACCAGATGAAAAACAATCATCTCTTTATGATAGTGCAATTAAAGATGGACTTGAAAAAGGTGACTATTTAGCATTTGCTCATGGTTTTAATATTCATTTTGGTCAAATTACTCCTCCAAGTGATGTTAATGTAATTATGATTGCTCCAAAAGGACCTGGTCACACAGTTAGATCACAATTTGAAGAAGGAAAAGGTGTACCATCTTTAGTTTGTGTAAACCAAGACCCAAGCGGAGACAGTATGGAAGTTGCTAAAGCTTATGCTAAAGGTTTAGGAGCAGGTAGAGCTGGTATTTTTGAAACAACTTTCAAAGAAGAAACAGAAACTGATCTTTTCGGTGAACAAGCTGTTCTTTGTGGTGGTGTTTCAGCTCTTATCAAAGCAGGTTTCGATACACTTGTAGAAGCTGGTTATCAACCAGAAATGGCATATTTCGAATGTTGTCATGAAATGAAATTAATTGTTGACTTAATTAACCAAGGTGGACTTTCTTACATGAGATATTCAATCTCTGATACTGCTGAATATGGAGATTATATCACAGGAGATAAGATTATCACTGATGAATCAAAGCAAGCTATGAAAAATGTACTAAAAGATATCCAAGAAGGTGAATTTGCTCGTAACTGGTTATTAGAAAACCAAGTAAAAAGACCTTATTTCAATGCTAAGAGAAGAATTGAAAGTGAAAGTCTTTTAGAAAAAACAGGTAAAAAGCTTAGATCATTAATGAGCTGGTTAAAAAAATAGTATTTTATTTTTCCCTCTATTCATATTTTTGGATAGAGGGAATAAAAATACTTACTTTAAGTAAATTAGTTAAAAGATATAACTAATTTTCTCGAACTAATTATTTTTGGAGGCAAGAATGCAAGATCAAATTATTATTTTTGATACTACATTGAGAGACGGAGAACAAGCTCCTGGCTATAGTATGAATTTAGAAGAAAAATTAAAGATGGCTAATAGACTTGAAAAACTCGGCGTTAACGTAATTGAAGCTGGGTTTGCAATTGCAAGTCCTGGGGATTTTGAAGCAGTAAAAGAAATCGCGGATAATGCTGGTGATTTAATAATTGCATCTCTCTCTAGAGCCCTGGAAAAAGATATTGATGCTAGTTATAACGCAATTAAAAATGCAAGAAGACCTAGAATTCACACTTTTTTAGCGACAAGTGATTTGCATTTAGAATATAAATTGAAAATGAGTAGAGAAGAAGCATTAGAGAGATCAATTAAGATGGTTAAATATGCTAGAAATCTTTGTGAAGATGTTGAATTTTCCCTTGAAGATGCAACACGCACCGATTTAGATTATATGTGTCAAGTTGTTGAAGCTGTTATTGAAGCTGGAGCTACTACAATTAATCTTCCTGATACTGTTGGTTATTCTACTCCTATTGATATTGAAACCATGTTTAGCACAGTTGTAAATAAAGTTCCTAATGTTGATAAAGCTATTTTAAGTGCTCACTGTCATAATGACTTAGGACTAGGACTTGCAAATTCATTAGCAGCTGTAAGAGCAGGGGCAAGACAAGTAGAAGGAACAGTTTGTGGAATTGGAGAGAGAGCTGGCAATACTGCCCTTGAAGAATTTGCTATGACTCTTAAAACAAGAGGGGATATATATCCATATTCAATAGATTTAAATACAAAAGAAATCTATAAAACAGCAAGAACTTTATCTTCAATAACAAATATTAAGCCTTTCCCTTCAAAAGCTATTGTAGGTGCAAATGCTTTTGCACATGAATCAGGGATACATCAACATGGAATTATGGCTAATGCAAAAACTTATGAAATAATGACACCAGAAAGTGTTGGTATGGTAAAAACTGAATTTGTATTAGGTAAGCACTCAGGACAACATGCTTTTGTAAAGAGAATGGAAGATTTAGGTTATATCTTAGATAAAGATGAAGCTAAGAGACTATTTAAAGAATTTAAAGCTCTATGTGATAGAAAGAAAACAATTAGTAATAGAGACTTACTTGCATTAGTTGAATCTAGTGAAAAATGGGGTGAAAACGACTGGACTCTTGATAGATTTGTTGTTAACAGTGGAAATATGATGACTAGTACTGCATGTGTAACACTTCTTCACAAAGGTAAAAAATATGAAGAGGTTGCTGTTGGATCTGGTCCTGTTTATGCTGCAATTAGAGCTGTAGAAAAAATAGTTAAACATCCATTTGGTCTTTGTGATTATAGTTTACAAGCTGTAACAGAACATAGAGATGCACAAGGTGAAGTTGTTGTTAAAATTACAGATGGAAAAGAGTTCTATAGAGGTCGTGGTATATCAACAGACGTTATAGAAGCATCTATTCTTTCAACCCTAGCAGCAGTTAATCATATGTTAAATACAAGTGAATTAGCTCTTGGCTCCTCTATTCCAGCTCAACAGCTAGATTTAAATGATGATATGTTGGTAGGTCACAGCGATAAATAAAAGGTAGGAAATATGGGAAAAGTTGAAATATTCGATTCAACTCTTAGAGATGGATCTCAAGCTGAAGGCATAAGTTTTTCAGTAGCTGATAAACTAAAACTAGTTAATTTATTAGATGAACTACATATAGATTATATTGAAGCTGGAAATCCAGGTTCAAATCCTAAAGATATTTTACTTTTTAATGAATTGAAAAAGATTGAGTTAAAAAACTCAAAACTTGTAGCTTTTGGTTCTACTAGAAGATATGACACAAAAAGTGAAGATGATATCAATCTAAAAGCATTAATAGATTGTGGAGTTGATACTATTTGCATATTTGGTAAATCTTGGGATTTTCATGTTACAGATATTATTCATACAACTCTTGATGCTAATTTAGAGATGATAAGAGATACTATTAGTTTTTTATCAAAAAATAATAAAGAAGTATTTTTTGATGCAGAACATTTCTTTGATGGATATAAGTCTAATAAAGAATATGCACTTAAAACTTTAGATGCTGCAATAGAAGGTGGAGCAACAAAATTAATTTTATGTGAAACTAGAGGTGGAGCTCTTCCAAGTGAGATTAAAACTATTACAGAAGATGTAGTAAATAGATATGGTGATATTACTATTGGTATACATACTCACAATGATGGAGGAGTTGCAGTTGCCTCTTCTCTTTTAGCATATGAAGCTGGAGCTAGACAAATTCAAGGTACAATGCTCGGCTTTGGAGAGAGATGTGGTAATGCTAATTTGGTTGAGACAGTTTGTAATTTGAAATTCAAAATGGGTGTTGATTGTTTAGAAGATTCAGTTTTTGAAAACTTAACAACAATAGCACATGAAATTTCAGAAATTTCAAATGTGAGAATCCCAAAATTATCTCCTTTTGTTGGAAGAAGTGCTTTCGCTCATAAAGGCGGAATGCACATAGATGGGGTTAAAAAGAATCCAATCTCTTTTGAACATATGGAACCTACATTGATAGGAAATAGTAGAAGATTGTTAACAAGTGAAGTTGCAGGAAAGGCTTTATTACTTCAAAAGATTAAAAAACATTATCCAAATTTTGATAGTAAAGATAAAAGAGTATATGATCTTGTTAACAAGTTAAAAGAATTAGAAGCTTGTGGTTATCAATTTGAAGGAGCTGAAGCCTCCTTTGATTTACTAATAAAAAGATGTATAGAAAGCAAAAAATCATATTTTGAGCTTGCTCATTATCAAACTATTGGTAAAGAATATAATGAAGTTGAACCACATGCAGCTATGATAAAAGTTGAAGTTGCAGGAGAAAGTGCAATAACAGCTGCTGAAGGAGCAGGTCCTGTTAATGCTTTGGACAAAGCACTTAGAAAAGTATTAGATCCTTTTTATCCAATATTAAAGGATGTATATTTAAGTGATTATAAAGTTCGGGTATTAGATTCACTTGATCAAGCTACAGCTTCAGTTGTAAGGGTATTAATAGAATCTACTGATGGGAAAAAAACATGGTCCACAGTAGGTGTCGATCACGATATAATCGCAGCAAGCTGGCAAGCTTTAAGCGATAGTATAGCATGGTACTTAGAAGAATCTGGTGTTGAGCCAGCAAAATAGGAGATAAAAGTTATGGGAATGACAATGTCACAAAAGTTACTAGCAAAAAAAGCAGGATTAGATTCTGTTAGAGCTGGTCAATTAATTATGGCTGATTTGGACTTAGTATTAGGTAATGATATTACTGCTCCAGTAGCTATAAATGAATTTGATAAATTTGGTAAGAAAGATGTATTTGATAAAGATAAAATTGCATTAGTACCTGACCATTTTGCACCAAATAAAGACATTAAAGCAGCAGAACAATGTAATTGCATGAGACAATTTGCAAAGAAAAACGAAATTACTAATTATTTCGAAGTAGGGCAGATGGGTGTTGAACATGCACTTCTTCCAGAACAAGGTTTAGTAACTGCAGGGGACTTAGTTATTGGAGCTGATTCTCATACTTGTACTTATGGAGCTTTAGGAGCTTTCTCAACTGGTGTTGGTTCTACTGATATGGCTTGTGGTATGGCAACAGGACAAGCTTGGTTTAAAGTTCCTTCAGCAATTAAATTTAACTTAACTGGTAAATTTAATAAAAATGTTGGTGGTAAAGATTTAATCTTACATATTATTGGAATGATTGGTGTTGATGGGGCATTATATCAAAGTATGGAATTCAGTGGTGACGGTGTAAAAAACTTAACTATTGATGATAGATTTACAGTTGCAAATATGGCAATTGAAGCAGGTGGTAAAAATGGTATTTTCCCTGTTGATGAAATTACTCTTAAATATTTAATTGATCATAATGCACAAGTACCTACAATTTTTGAAGCTGATAGTGATGCTGAATATGTAAAAACATATGATATTGATTTATCAACAATAAAATGTACTGTAGCTTATCCTCATCTACCTGAAAATACAAAAACTTTTGATGAAATTGAAGAAGTAAGAATTGATCAAGTAGTAATTGGTTCATGTACAAATGGCCGTTTATCAGACTTACAAAAAGCTGCAAAGATACTAAAAGGTCATAAAATTAGTGATCATGTTAGATGTATAGTTCTCCCTGCAACTCAACAAATTTGGAAAGATGCAATGCACGATGGTTTATTTGATATCTTTATTGATAGTGGTTGTGCTGTATCAACCCCTACTTGTGGACCTTGTTTAGGTGGTCATATGGGTATATTAGCAGAAGGAGAGAGAGCTGTATCAACAACAAATAGAAACTTTGTTGGTAGAATGGGACATGTAAAATCTGAAGTATATTTAGCAGGACCAGAGGTTGCAGCAGCATCAGCAATCACAGGATTTATAACAGATCCTAACACAATTGAGGAGAAATAATAATTATGGAAAGTAAAGGTAAAGTTTTTAGATATGGTGATAATGTAGATACAGATGTAATAATCCCAGCAAGATACTTAAATACATCAGTTCATAGTGAACTTGCAAAGCACTGTATGGAAGATATAGATGCTGATTTCGCATCAAATGTACAAGATGGAGATATAATTGTAGGAGATAAGAACTTTGGTTGTGGATCTTCTAGAGAACATGCTCCTATTGCTATTAAAGCAAGTGGCATATCTTGTGTTATTGCAAAGTCATTTGCAAGGATTTTCTATAGAAATTCATTAAATATTGGTCTTCCTATTCTAGAATGTGCTGAGGCATGTGAAAATATTGAAAAAGGTGATGAAGTAGAAGTTAACTTTGATACTGGTAAAATTAAAAATATTACAAAAAACAAAGAATTCCAAGCAGAACCATTCCCTCCTTTTATGCAAGAATTGATTAAAGCAGGTGGACTTGCTGCATATATAAAAAATAGAGAGGAGAATAAATAAATTATGGATATGAAAATTGCTCTAGTTAAAGGTGATGGTATTGGACCTGATATTATAGATGAAGCTGTAAAAGTTTTAGATAAAGTAGCAGAAAAATTTAATCATAAAGTAGAATATAAAGATGCTATAGCAGGTGGTGCTGCAATTGATAAAGTTGGACATCCTTTACCTCAAGAAAGCTTAGATATTTGTAATTCTTGTGATTCAGTTCTTCTAGGTGCTGTTGGTGGCCCAAAATGGGATAATGTCGCATCTGAATTAAGACCTGAAAAAGCTCTTTTAGGGCTTAGAAGTGGAATGAATTTATTCTGTAATTTAAGACCTGCTGTAATGTATCCACAATTAAAAGATGCATGTCCATTAAAAGATGAAATTATCGGTGATGGATTAGATATCATGGTAGTTAGAGAATTAACAGGTGGTATTTATTTTGGAGAAAGAGGTAGTGATGAAAACAGTGCTTTTGATACTTTAAGTTATAGAAGAGATGAAATTGAAAGAATTGTTAAAAAAGCTTTTGAAATTTCAATGATTAGAAATAAAAAATTAACAAGTATTGATAAAGCTAATATATTAAATTCATCACAACTTTGGAGAAGCATCGTTGAAGATATGGCTAAAGATTACCCTGAGGTTGAAGTAAATCATCAATATGTTGATAATGCTGCAATGCAATTAGTTAGAAATCCAAAGCAATTTGATACTATTGTTACAACTAATATGTTTGGTGATATATTAAGTGATGAAGCTTCTCAAATTACAGGTAGTATTGGAATGCTTCCAAGTGCATCTCTTGGATACGGTACTTTAGGTATGTATGAACCAATTCATGGTAGTGCTCCTGATATTGCTGGTATGGATATTGCAAATCCAATTGCAACTATTTTATCAGTTGCAATGATGTTAAGATATTCATTTAAATTAGAAGATGAAGCAAAAGCAATAGAAGATGGTGTTTTTGACGTATTAGAAAAAGGTTATAGAACCGCAGATATTTACAGTGATGGTACAACTAAAGTTGGTACTAAAGAAATGGGTAATTTAATCTGTGATGCTATCTAATCTTTGTAAACAATGTTATTCTAAATAACAATAAAACTAACAAAGAGAAGGTAAAAAGATGAGTAAAGATATTAAAAGTAGATCAAGTCAAATGACTGAAGGCTTAGATAGAGCTCCACATAGATCATTAATGAAAGCAATGGGTTGGAGTGATAGTGAAATTCATTCTCCAATTATTGGTATTGTTAATGCTAAGAATGAAATAATTCCAGGTCATGTGCATTTAGATAGAGTAGTTGATGCAGTAAAAGCTGGGGTTAGAGAAGCAGGTGGTACTCCTGTAGTTTTTCCAACAATTGGCGTCTGTGATGGTATTGCAATGGGACATACAGGAATGAAATATTCCCTAGCATCTAGAGAATTAATTGCTGATTCTATTGAAGTTATGGCAATGGCACATCCTTTTGATGCAATAGTATTTGTTCCAAACTGTGATAAGATTGTACCAGGTATGATGATGGCAGCTTTACGTCTTAATGTTCCATCTATTATAGTATCAGGTGGTGCAATGTTAGCTGGTAGAGTCCCAGGGGTTAAAGAAGGTAAAGATTTAGCTTCTATGTTTGAAGCAATTGGTAGCTATAATAATAATACAATGGATGATGAAACTTTCTTAAATTATGAAAATAATGTTTGTCCAACTTGTGGTTCTTGCTCAGGAATGTTTACAGCTAATTCAATGAACTGTTTAACGGAAGTTTTAGGTTTAGCTCTTCCTGGAAATGGAACAATCCCTGCAGTTTATGCTGATAGAGATAGAATAGCTAAAGCTAGTGGTAGAAAAATAATGGAACTATTAGCTAAAGATATAAGACCTCAAGATATTGTTAATGAAGATTCATTTAGAAATGCTTTAACAGTTGATATGGCTTTAGGTTGTAGTACAAATACCATGTTACACTTACCTGCAATTGCTCATAATGCAAATATTGATTTTGATATCTTTAGTGCTAATGATATATCTCAAAATGTACCAAATTTATGTCATTTAGCTCCAGCTGGTCCTCATCATATTGAAGATTTATATTTTGCTGGTGGAATAATGGCTGTAATGAAAGAACTTGATAAAAAAGGTTTAATTAAAAAAGATTTAATGACAGTAAGTGGTAAAACTATAGGTGAATCTTTCAAAAATGCTGTAAATTTCGATAATTCAGTAATTAGAGAAATTGATAATCCTTATTCACCAACTGGTGGTATTGCCGTACTAAGTGGTAATTTAGCACCTATGGGATCTGTTGTTAAGAGAAGTGCAGTTGATGAAAAAATGCTAGTACATAAAGGACCTGCAAGAGTTTTTGAAAGTGAAGAAGAATGTATTAATGCAATCTATAATTCAAAAATTAAATCAGGTGATGTTATTGTAATAAGATATGAAGGACCAAAAGGTGGCCCTGGAATGAGAGAAATGTTATCTCCTACTAGTGCTATTGCCGGTATGGGTCTTGATAAAGAAGTTGCTTTATTAACTGATGGTAGATTCAGTGGTGCTACCCGTGGTGCTTCAATTGGACATGTTTGTCCTGAAGCAGCTCAAGGTGGAATTATTGGATTAGTAGAAGATGGTGATATTATTTCAATTGATATTCCAAATTATAAACTTGAATTATTAGTTGATGATGAAACCCTTAGTAAAAGACGTGATAGTTGGGTTATGAAAGAACCTACTATCAAGAGCGGTTACTTAGCCCGATATGCAAGCTTAGTAAGTGATGCATCGAAAGGCGCAGTATACAAAGAATAGGAGAAATTATGGAATTAACAGGTGCAAAAATTATAGTTGAATGTTTATTAGAGCAGAGTGTTGATACTGTCTTTGGTTATCCTGGTGGCGCAGTTCTTCCCCTTTATGATGCTTTGTATGATAAGAGTGACGAAATTACTCATGTATTAACAGCGCATGAACAAGGTGCATCTCATGCTGCAGATGGATATGCTAGATCAACTGGAAAAGTTGGTGTTTGTATTGCAACTAGTGGTCCTGGAGCTACAAATTTAGTAACAGGTATTGCAACAGCTCAAATGGATAGTGTGCCTTTAGTTGCAATTACAGGTAATGTTCCTGTATCACTTTTAGGTAAAGATAGCTTCCAAGAAGTTGATATCTCTGGGGTTACTATGCCAATTACTA
Organism: Pleomorphochaeta sp.; assembly: GCF_050031695.1. GTDB lineage: Bacteria > Spirochaetota > Spirochaetia > Sphaerochaetales > Sphaerochaetaceae > Pleomorphochaeta. The sequence goes on from NZ_JBNAIC010000015.1 coordinate 15,972, forward strand.
AGCATAATTATATTGTAAAAGATGTAAGAGAATTAGCATATATTATTAGAGAAGCTTTTGAAATTGCACAAAGTGGAAGACCTGGTCCTGTTTTAATAGATATCCCAAAAGATGTTCAAACTAATATTTGTGAATATCAAAAATATGTTCCAAAAAATTGTGAATATGTTTGTGAAAGACTTTCTCAAGAAAGTATGGATGAAGCAATTTCATTATTAGAAAAAAGTGAAAATCCAATGTGTTATGTTGGTGGTGGTGTAATCATTGCTGATGCAAGTGAGAAAGTTAGACAATTTATTGATAAAATTGATGCTCCATCTTGTGTATCATTAATGGGTTGTGGTGCAATTCGCTCTGATAGCCATAGATATACAGGCCTTGTTGGTATGCATGGATCAAAAGTTTCTAATGTTAGTGTAAACAACTGTGACTTACTTATAGTAATTGGAGCAAGATTCTCTGATAGAGTAGTAAGTAAAGCTAGCAGTTTTGCAAGAAATGCTAAAATTATTCAAATTGATGTAGATCCTGCTGAAATTGATAAGAATATAGCAACTACTTGTCACTTATTAGGTGATATAAATGTAGTACTTGATCAATTAATGGCAAAAATTAAAAAACCATTAGTTCATAAAGATTGGATGGATACCGTAGCTCAATATAAGAAGCGATTCCCATTGTTAACTAATCAAGAAAGTAAAAGAGCTAGTGAAGTTATTCATTTAATGAGTGATATTTTGGGTGAAGATGATATTGTAACAACAGAAGTTGGACAACATCAAATTTGGGCAGCTCAATTTGTAAATCATAAAAAACCAAGAAGATTTTTAACTTCAGGTGGTTTAGGAACTATGGGTTATGGAACAGGAGCATCCATAGGTGCTCAAATGGGAAATAAAAATTCAAGAGTTGTTAATATTGCTGGTGATGGTTGTTTTAGAATGAATAGTAATGAATTAACTACTATAAAAAGATACAATTTACCAATTATTATTTTAGTTATGAATAATCATACTTTAGGTATGGTTAGACAATGGCAAACTCTTTTTTATAAGGGGCATTATAGCCAAACTACACTTGATACACCTATTGATTGGCTATTATTAGCACAGGCTTATGGAATTGAGGGTAGACGCATCTTGCCACAAGACGATGCAAAAGCTATACTAGAAGAAGCATTCAGTCTAAATAAACCTGTTGTGATTGATTTAGAGATTCCAATTGACGATAAGGTATTCCCTATTGTCCCTCCTGGAAATTCTATTAAAGATATGCAAGGTGTTGTTGAAGTAACTGATGTAATTTAGTATTTATATTTCTAATAAATACTTCTTCTGTCTTTCCTCTTTGGTTTGGGGAAAGACATTTTTGTTTAAATAAATTAATTTGAAGAAGTGTTTTCATCTAAAGAAGGAACAATTACTTCATTATCTCTAATATATAAATATCTAACATATATCATTAATGCTACACAAATAAGAATAATTACTGAGATAAAATATAAAGATTCTTTATAGCTAAAATAATCTAAAAGGATACCACCAACTAAAGGTCCTAGTGCAAAACCTGCACCTTGTAAAATAGAGATAACAGTTGAAAATCTAGCTCTATGTCCTAATGGTGTATGATTTGCAATAAAATAATCATTATTAGTAGCATTTACAGATTCACCTAAACTAAATACTATAACTCCAAGAGCAAATAAAAAGACATAAGTACCTATAGCTAAAATATTAAATCCAAGTAGATAAATTAAAAATGAAATGATAATTACTGTTAAAGTGTTTTTCTTTTTAGTAAGTTTAACAATAAAAGGCGTTGCAATAACTACAGTTATAGCATTAGAACTCATTAAAAAGCCATAAATAGTTGGGCCTTTTTCTCCAAAAGTTGAAGAGGAAAAAAGAGGTAAGATGAATAAAACTGCACTAACACATAAAAAGAAAAAGCCATTAATGCCAATATATGATATAAGTTTTGGTCTTGAAAATAATGCTTTAAATACACTCCCTTCAACGGCTTTATCAGTTTGATTATTTTTAATACTATCTTCAATCATTTTATCATCAGGCATTTTATCTTCAATAGTTAAAGCAACTATTAATGTTGCAAATAAACTAATAATACCAGAACCTAAAAACATTAATCTAGGATAAGAATTAAATAATAACCCTGCAATAGCTGGACCAAAGCCAAACCCAATATTATATGCTAAATAAAATAGAGAAAATGATTCTTGTCTATTATCAAAATTAGTATGATCTGTGTGTAGAGCTTGTCTTGCAGGATCAGTTGCACCATCAAAAAATAATCCAACAAGTAATATATATGGAATTAATTCTTTAGATTCGTAAATTAGCCCACAAATCAAAAATGATAAAGAAAAAAAGGTTTGAGTAATTAGCATTATTTTTTTTCTTGAATATTTATCAGCTAGCTTGCTAGTAATTAAAGATCCTGGAACGTACATTGTCATACAAACCATCATATATCTTCCAGCCTCAGAAGCTGTATATCCTAATTTCAAAGTTAAAAATAATGTTAAAAAAAGGAAAACAAAGTTTCCAAATCCATTAATAAAATTTACAATTGCTAAAGAGTATATACTCTTTGGTAAGTTTCTATACATATTTGTAACTTATAGTGTTTTATTCTTTATAGCAAGAACTTTATTTATATAGTTTTTGATTACATTAAAAAATTAGATTATAATTATTTATACAATGATAAAAATAGGAGAACAAATTGGATACTATATATGATTATTTATATTGGAGAGGTGATTTAAGTTTTAAACAAGCTAAAATTAATGAAATAGATTTAGGCCTTTTTGCAACTCTGTCTTATTTAGATTTTTTACCAGAATTAGAATTAAAAAAAGACTTTGAGAGTTATTTATTAGGAGATTTGTTAAATCTAATGATTGAAAAAGGGTTGTTAACACCTGATAATAATTGTCCCTTTTTTAAAAAACAATGTTTTGAAATATTACCAATAATTGCAAGTAAAAAAAGATTCAGTGATATAAAAGTCTTTGCTTTTTCTTGTAATTTTGAAAAAGATAATGATTTACAATTTGCTGCTATATCTTTTGAGTTACCAACAGGTGAAGTAGTTGTCTCTTTTAGAGGAACTGACTCAACTCTATTAGGTTGGAAAGAAGATTTTATGATGAGTTTTAAAAAAAGTGTAGCAGCTCAAGAATATAGTTTAGAATATTTATTAAATATATTAGAAATTTGTAATAATGATTTAATTATTGTAGGGCATTCTAAAGGTGGTAACTTAGCTCTTTATTCTGCACTAAAAGCTCCACAAATATATCATGATAGAATTTTAAGTGTTTATAGTTTTGATGGTCCAGGTTTTAATGAAAAAACATTAAGTGATATAGAGCATTCAGATATAAAAACAAAGATGAAAACTTTAGTACCTCAAGGATCTGTTATTGGTATTTTAATGCAACATGAAGAGCCTATTGAAATTGTTTATTCTAATAAGGGTAATGGGGCAACACAGCATATGATATTCTCTTGGGAAGTAGAAATTGATAGATTTAAAAAAATGGATCAAAGAAATGCCACATCATTAATGTTTGATAAAAGTGTAAGAAACTGGTTAGAAAAATTAGATGAAGAAGATATAGAAAAATTTATTGAATCAATTTTTGATACAACAGATTCTATTGGAATAGAACACGTTACTGATTTGAAGATAAGACCACTTAAGACTATATATACTTTATTAAATACTTATGCAATAAATAATGTTGAGAATAGAAAATTGATGGAAAAAATAATTGGATCATTAATGTCTTCGATGAAAGAAGTTACTAGTGAAGAGTATAAAAATAAAAAAGATTCACTATTAGCTCAAATAAAAAGACCACGAAAAAAATAAAAAAAATGGAGTGGTTTAAACCACTCCAAGTGTCGAAATAAGAGGTACTAATTGTTTTCATTCCATTTTCTACCGTAGAAACAATCAAGATATAGTTGCTTGATTTGACTAATTAATGGGTAGCGTGGATTAGCACTAGTACATTGGTCATCAAAAGCGTTTATAGCAAGTTCATCGACAGCACTTAAGAATTCTTCTTCTTCGATTCCCCAATCCTTAATAGATGCAGGTACACCTAATTCAGTTTTTAGAGATTCAATTGCTTCGATTAATGCTTCAACTTTTTCTTCTTGAGTTGCATTTGGTTTAATATGTAGGTATTCAGTGTTAGCTTGTTGGTTAGCCTCCATATTAATATAATCTGCAAGTCTTGCATAACGGCTTATTGCTGTAGGGTGTGTATATTGAGGGAAAGCCGCTTGCTTAGTTGGGTTATCAGTTGCATTGAAACGGATAACGTTAGTTAAAAGTAGAGCATTAGCCATACCGTGTGGGATATGGAACTTTGCACCAAGTTTGTGAGCCATTGAGTGACAAATACCTAAGAATGCATTTGCAAAAGCCATACCAGCAATAGCAGAAGCATTGTGTACTTTTTCTCTTGCGTGGATATTATCACCATGATGATAAGCTGTAGGTAAGTACTTAAAGATTATTCTAGAAGCTTCTAAAGATAAGCTATTTGTATAATCAGTACTCATACAAGATACTAAAGATTCAATTGCGTGAGTTAATACATCAATACCACATGAAGCTGTTAAACCTTTTGGCATGCCTACTGCTAATCTACTATCAACAATAGCCATTGTAGGAGTTAATGCATAGTCTGCAATTGCATATTTAGAACCTGTGTTTTCATCTGTGATAATAGCAAAAGGAGTTACTTCAGCACCTGTACCACTAGTTGTTGAAACACAAACTAGGTCTGCTTTTTTACCCATATTAGGGAACGCATATATTCTCTTTTCGATGTCCATAAATCTTAGAGCTAAGCCTTCAAATTGTACATCTGGATTTTCATATAATAACCACATGATTTTAGCAGCATCCATTGGTGAACCACCACCTAGAGCAATAATTACATCTGGTTGGAAATGTTTAATTTTTTCCATTGCTATTGTAATAGTACCTAGAGTTGGATCTGGTTTTACTTGATGGAAGATTTCACAATCTACGCCCATTTGGTTTAATTCATCAGTAATAGTATCAGTCATACCACTGTTGTAAAGATAACTATCTGTTACAATAAAAGCTCTCTTCTTATCTTTTAATTCTTGTAAAGCTACTGGTAAACAACCATATTTGAAGTAAATTTTAGATGGAACTTTGAACCATAACATGTTTTCTCTCCTTGCTGCTACTGTTTTAACATTAAGTAAATGTTTAGGACCTACATTTTCACTTACACTGTTATTACCCCATGATCCACAACCAAGTGTTAATGAAGGTTCTAGTTTAAAGTTGTAGATATCACCAATAGCACCTTGAGATGTTGGCATATTAACTAATACACGACTAGTTTTTAATACTTGACCAAAATGATCAATTTTAGCTTGGTCTTTTTCACTTACATATAATACACTTGTATGACCAAATCCACCTAAAGCAACTAATTCTTCAGCCATGTCAGCACCTTCTTCAAAAGTGTTACATTTGAACATACCAAGAATTGGAGATAACTTTTCGTGTGCGAAAGGTTCTTTAATATCTATTTTTGAGCATTCACCAACTAATACTTTAGTTTTAGGATCTACACTGAAACCAGCGATTTCAGCAATTTTAGCAGCAGGTTGACCAACAATTAGAGGGTTAACTGTACCACGTTTAGGGTCTAAAATTACTTTTCTAATTTTATCTGTTTCTTCTTTCTTTAAGAAATAAGCACCACGGCTTAACATTTCATCTTTAAAAGCTTTATAAACATCTTTATGACAAACAATAGCTTGTTCTGATGCACAAACAACACCGTTATCAAATGTTTTACTCATTAAGATTGAGCTTACAGCCATTTTGATATCTGCAGTATTGTCAATTAATGCAGGAGTGTTACCAGCTCCAACACCAATAGCAGGTTTACCTGAAGAATAAGCAGCTTTTACCATTCCAGGGCCACCAGTTGCAAGGATAATATTGATTAAATCATTTTTCATTAAATAATCTGTTTTTTCAATGCTAGGTTCTTCAATATAAGCAATAATTCCTTCAGGAGCTCCTGCAGCAACAGCAGCATCTAAAATAATTTTTGCAGCATGGTTAGTACAATTTTTTGCTCTTGGGTGTGGACTAAAGATAATAGCATTACGAGTTTTTAATGATATTAAACTTTTGAAAATAGCAGTACTTGTTGGGTTAGTTGTTGGAATGATACCACAAACAACGCCGATTGGTTCAGCAACTTTTTGAACACCAAAACCACCATCTCTTTCAATAATACCACATGTGATATCATCTTTGTATTTATTAAAAATGTATTCAGAAGCAAAGTGATTTTTAATTACTTTATCTTCTACGATACCCATCTTTGTTTCTTCAACAGCTTCTGAAGCTAGAGATATACGAGCATTATTAGCAGCAATAGCAGCAGCTCTAAATATTTTATCAACTTGTTCTTGTGAATAAGTTGCAAATTTCTCTTGAGCTTTTGCAGTTTTCTCAATTAAGCTTTGTAGCTCAAGTTGACCATCGAAAAGTTCTTTAATTTCTTTTTCTTTTGTTGCCATTTTGTTTCTCCAATGTATTATTTGTCTTTATCTTTAAGACAATTGCAATATATAAATATTTATCGATTGGGTCAATGGGAAATTTAAAAAAGTGAAAAATATATTGAATTTTGTTAAAAATTTATAAAAATGCTTAATTTAATATGATTATAATGTATATAAAAATACAATAATGGCCTATATTTAAAGAATAATATTCTAATTAGCATATTAACTGAGATTTATAAAAATTAATTTTGACTGTTTAGAAGGGCATTATCGATTCTAGTTATAAAAGATCCTGAAGTTTTAGAAAAGTTGTTTAGAAATCTAGAAGATAGGTAAAACACTTTTTGAACCCAATCAAACTTAAACAATGAAGTTGAAACTAGAGACTGGGATACAGCTATAAAAATTAAAATTCTAAGAGCTTTTGTTAAATAAATTATTAAAGAATCTTCTGTAATAATTATAGAATAGAAACTAAATAGTACTTTTCCTTGTTTATCGAATAAAGATAGTAACAGCATTGAAAAAAGTAGAACTATAGGATATATGAATTTTATTTTTCTTTTACTATATTTTTGTAGTATGTAACTTAAAATTAGTAACAAAGTTAAATATATTAAATTATCTAAAAATAGAGTAAGAATTATAAATAGAAAAGAAAAACTGCTAATTATTATATTTTTCATTTTACTTTGAGAATCAATATTTTTATCATAATTAATCTCATCGAAATCGAGATTTTTAGCTTTTTGAATAAATATACTTTTCTCATCAAGAATATTAGCAAAAACTCCTAAAACAATAGAAGTTATTATACCTAGAGATAAAATAAGAGGTAAAGCAATAAAGATTGAAGAGCCATAAATAAAAAGTGCTGAAAGTGATATTTGAACAAGATTGTTAATAATAGCACCTATTACTGATATTCCAATAAATGTGGCTCTTTTTATAAGTTTATAAGAAATAAACATAAAAATAGATGCACTTAGAGTAGATAACAATGTAATAATAAAGAAGGGGGAGAGAATAGTACCACTTATTATATTTTGTACTATAGATTTTGATAGTGATAAAATTATTATTTCATGAAAAGGTAAAAAACTAGCTCCTAATAGAAGAGGTAAATTAGCTAAACCAATTTTCAAGAATGGAAGTGGTTTAGGTATTAGATATTCTATACTACTTAAAAGGAGAGCAAAAGCGGTTAGATAAATAAGTCTATTTTTACTATTTTGCGATATCATCTACTACTACCTCATCTATAGCTTCAACAGTTATTAATATTTCATTAGGAATACATGCTATAAAACCACCATTCTTATCAATGGGATTCATTTTCAAACATACTTTATTTTCACAAGCACTTTCTTCCATCCAAACTTTAGAATTTTTAATAATAATATGGGATTCACCAATTGCACCTGTTAAATAAATATCTCTATCTGTATCTAAATCATATAAGTATTCATCATCCATACATTGAATTTTTACAGTGTTATTATTTGAAGAGTTTGTTTGAGTATATAAAAATATAAGTAATAGGATAGCTATTACTATAATTAATATATCTGTTAAACTTATCTTTTTGTTCAAAGCGTACTCCTAAGATAAAATAACAATATAATAAAATAGATAGTAAGTAAATAACTGAAAAAACTTAAGAAAGAGCTAAAGTATATCCAATTGATAACTCTTCGGTTTTAGGGTTGTAATTTGCTTTAAGTTTTAATGCTCTCTTTAATCTTGCATTATATATTGTCGGATAAAGTAATGCATCAATTGCTTGAATACAATGTGTAACAGCTAATGCTTCTAAACAATATAAAGAAATAGGTAATGCTATATTCGATTGTCCTAAAGTAAGTATTGCTTCAGGAAGGGCCAAAACAAGAGAAACTATTCCTGTAGTTACAATTGCACCATCAATTATACTAAAAGCAACAGCTGTTCTAGGCTTTCCTTGGTCTTCAGATCCAAGACCAAAACCGAGAACTAAGTTTTTTAATAAAGGCATTAACGTTGGAATTTTATTCTCTTTATAAAAAAGATTTAAATCAACTTCATTCGGATCTATTTCATTTATAGTTAGTTTTAATTTTCTAAAGCTAGGATATTTTGGATTTTCTATGGATTCTGTAGCTTCATGAACTCCTTCTACAACTCCAATAGTTAAATTAGCAATATCTACTAAATCCGATGACATAATTATATTAGAGACAAATATAAGTGAAACAATTAAAATAAGTAATTTTTTCATAAGAGACCTCAAATAGTTATTATAACATATACTTTTTATAAGTAAATAATTGTATACTAATTTTTATTTATGAAATATTGTGTGTTTTGTGTGAGACTAATTGTAATTGTTTTGTATTTTCGTATGATATATAATATAATTTATTAAACAATAGTTTAGAAAAGGGTTTATTAATGGAAACTAATAAGAAAAAATTGATTTATGTTATAGAAGATCAACAAGTTATTGCAAATGGTGTTAAACAATATTTAGAATTCAGCGATTTTGATTGCCAAGTTTTTTATAATTTAGAATCAGCAAAAAAAGTGTTTAAAGATAAACTTCCTGATTTATTAATTCAAGATGTAATGCTACCTGATGGTGATGGTTTTGATTTTATAAAGAAAATTAGAGAAGAGTATACTTTCCCAGTAATTTTCATGACTGCGAGAGCTGAAGAATCTGATAGAATATTAGGTTTTGAAATTGGTGCTGATGATTATATTACAAAACCTTTTTCTCCAAAAGAATTAGTATTAAGAGTTAAAGCCGTTTTAAGAAGAACTTTACCAAATGAAGGTGACGCTTCTAATGAAATTAATGTTTATAATAAAGAAGATGCAACCCTTAACATTGATAGAAATGCACATAGTTTAAAAGTTAATGACACTGAAGTTATACTAACAGCAGCAGAATGGCGTGTTTTATTATGTTTAATTGATAATGCACACTTATTAGTTTCAAGAGGCAAGATTCTAGATGAATGTTTTAATTATTCTAGCGAATCATACGAGAGAATTGTTGATACCCATATAAAAAATATTAGATCTAAATTATTTAAAGGTAATTGGATTGAAACTGTCAGAGGTTATGGATATCGTTTTGTAGGAGTTGAAGAAGTATAAAAATATACTTTGAGAATTAGATTATATGAATAAATTATTTACTAGATTATTTCTTTCTTTTTTAAGCATATCAATATTTATATTGTTTTTTGTACTGTTTTTTATATCAGTATTTTTTATGCGTTCTTCGAGAGACTGGTCAAATATCGCATTTGAGGAATATTGTAATCGACTTTCTTCAGTTTTATCTAATGAAATAGATCAAGTTGAAATTCAAGATTTAGTACATATTTCATTAATGACTGCAACTGAAGATAATCGAATTAGTGGTCTTATATTCCGTGATGAAGAGGGGAAAGTAATTTATTCTTTTGGAAAAACTCCTTTAGGCGAGGAATTAACTCAAAGAAAAAGTGTTAATGAATTTAATATAGGTCCTCCTCCGATGATGCTAGAAGAAGGAATAATTGATGATTCTTCATATAAAAATATTAAAACAAATAGTCCAATTAATTTAATAGAAGTAAGTTCTTTAGATAATAAAACTCTAGTTGATTTAATAGTAATCAATGAAGGTAATGGCCTTTTTGATAAAAGAGAAATTGAAGTACCATTAGGTGTAAATAAAGATGCTCTTACAGGTTCTATTATAGTTAAAGATGATTGCGGTTTAGTTTATGGTATAGATGTTTTAGTTTTCTCTCCAACTAATTATAAATATAGTAAAGATATATTTAGACAAGGTTATATTTGGATTATTTCTGCATTATTAATTGCAATAATAATTTCATTAATACTAAGTTTTTATTTTTCAAAGCAATTAGAAAATTATGCTAAAGGCTTAAAAAAAGCATTAAATAAACTTTCTAATGGGGAAGAAAATGTAACTTTACCTTATTATAATGTTGAAGAATATAATGAAATAAATAAATCTGTAAAACTTCTTGATGATAATCTAAGTCAAAACCGAAAGAACAGAAAAGCTTGGCTTAGAAATATAACGCACGATTTAAATACACCAATTGCTTCTATGCAAATATTATTAGATGGAATAAAGGATAAAATATTTCCTTTAAATGATGATACTATTTCACTAATAAAGAAAGAACAAACTAATTTGTCTAATAGAGTAAATAGGGTTGTGTTATTCGCATCTCTTCAATCTCCTGATAAAGAAATATATATATCTCATTGTAATACTGAGGATATTATTAGCTCTCTAAATAAAACAAAAATGGATTTTGAAAGAGTTAAATTTGTTGAGAATGATAAAGAAATTATTGCTGATTTCACAACTATTGTATTAGCTTTAAAATGTTTAATTGAAAATGCACTTGCCTATAGTAAAGATGAAATTATAGTTGAATTATCTAAAAATGAAATTAAAGTAATAAATACAGGTTCTATTGAAAGCAATGATTCTATATTTGAACCATGGGAACGTGGGGACAGTAGCAGAACAGATGGTGGAAATGGTTTAGGCCTTCCAATAGTATATGAAGTTATGAAATTGCATAATGGTTCTATAAATTTAATTAGTGAGAACTATAAAGTTTATGCCATAATGAAATGGAATAGAGATGTAGATTAAATATTACATAATTGTAATTTAGTTATAAAAAAAATATAAATATAGTTAGCTTATCTCAAGATAGGCTAATTTTTTTTACCTGTAGTAAATATTTTATAATACATTTTATTTGACAACTAACTTTAAGATTAATATACTAAGAGTAATTATTGATTTAAAGCAATTATTTATTATTGGAGGTTAGTTGTGATTAAAAGAAAAAAAATATTGTTTTATAGTTTATTATCAAGTCTTTTGATAATAAGTTTATTTAGTTGTAGTAATAACTCTTTACCAAATAGTTCAATCCATAGATATGTAACTGTTGGAGATTCTTCTTTACCTACTTTTGATACGGATGGTTATACTTCAGGGATAACAGATGATTTTGATGCTGAAGATTTTATTGATAAAAATTATGGTGTTTATATTGAAACATTTATATCTTCATATCTTACTTTGGCTCAAACTATAAAAAGTTTAGATACTGAAGGTTATACTATTTCTTCATCAAAAGATATCAGTGCAGAACTATTTTTCCAAATAGAAGATGATAATATTACTATAACAGATGATAGTGATGATACAATTTTAGTTGATTTAGATATAGATTGGTTAGATTTATATCTTTCTGGTGCTTCTACTGATTCTTTAGTTGATATTTATTGTGATAATCCCTTTGAAACAGATTTAGATTTTGATTTAATTTTATCAGCAGAGTTTAGTGAAACTCTAAGTGAAAATATTGATTTGATTTCTAGTACATTTATAAGATTACAATTTGAAGATAATTCTTCAGTTAGTGGAGAAATTGATTTAAGTTATGCTTTTAGATTATTAAATGTTTCTGATAATGTATATTATAATTTATCAGGTGAATTATTAGTTGATGAATTTAACGATTTAGATGAAGATGATTTTGACTCGATTGAAGATATATTAAATTCATCAGAAAGTGATGCAGATAAAGCAAGTGATATACAAAATGTAATTTGGGGTGATGATGAAGAGCATATTTCTTGTACTTTATATGTTGGTGATAACAGTGGTATAGATGGTAGTGTTACATATTATTTTGAAGATATACTTCCTGTCTTAATCATATTATTATCCTAAGATTTATACTTTAGAAATTAAAAAAGATAGCCTAACTTCTTGTTGTACAAGATTTGTTAGGCTGTTTTTTTTTTATAGGGTTTAGACTCTTATAGAGTGTTTAAACTTGATTGTTATTTTATTTAATAGATATTTCTAATATCTTAAAATTACTTAAGTTTCTTAAAAAGTAAAGAACAATGATGTTACCCATAATTAAATAGGATGGCATCATTTTTTTTATTATAGAGTTTTAGTTAATATAATATTTTGATCAAAATCTACAACTTTAAATTGGTTGTTTTCATAAATCATATAACTATTATTAAACCCACCTTTAGCTAAAGAGACTGAGCCTGGATTAAAATGATGGACATTGTTATTTAATTTTTCGTACAGTGGAATATGTGTATGTCCAGTTAATAGTATATCATTATTAGTTAAAGTTGGATAAGGATGATGTCCATGAGCTAAAATAAAGAGATGATTATCTATATATAGTTTTGCACTTTCATTTAGGATTTCAAAGTTTAAAACCATTTGATCAACTTCAGCATCACAATTACCTCTAACTGCGATAATTTCTGAAGATAAGTTATTTAATAAAGTAATAACTTTTTTTGGATTATAGTCTTTCGGTAAATCGTTTCTAGGTCCATGATATAAAATATCACCTAATATAAGGATTTTATTAAAATCATTTTGTTCATAAATGTCAATAAGTTTTTTAGCCCAGTAATAACTACCGTGTATATCTGATGCGATTAATATTTTCATACCCTCAGTTTATATCAATTAATACTCATTCTTTCAAGTAATTTTTACTAGTGTATTGAACTTTATTTAGCTTTGTGGTATAAAATCATACGTTCTTAATAACGAAAAAATGGGGCCGTAACTCAGTGGGAGAGTATCACGTTGACATCGTGGGAGTCGTTGGTTCAAATCCAATCGGCCCCAAATTTTTTTCTTTTCACGTTTTTGAATAAAAATCTAAAATAAAACATCATATTTTTGTATATATAGTGAAAAAATGTATAAATATTTAATTTATATTCTTCACAAAAGTTCAAATAATCTTTATCTTTATAACAGTAAAAAAGTTTTGGAGGAACAATTTTGGACAAAATCAAAATGACTACACCCTTAGTTGAAATAGATGGGGATGAAATGACAAGAATCCTTTGGAAGATGATTAAAGATGAATTAATACTTCCATTCGTTGACTTAAATTCTGAATATTATGATTTAGGTTTAGTTTATAGAGAAGAGACTAAAGATGCAGTCACAGTTGATGCTGCTAATGCAATCGCAAAATATGGGGTTGGTGTTAAATGTGCAACTATTACTCCTAATGAACAAAGAATGAGTGAATATAATTTAAGTGAAAAATACAAAAGCCCTAATGGTACTTTAAGAGCAATGTTAGATGGAACTGTATTTAGAACACCTATTTGTATTGATTCAATTAAACCTGTTGTAAAGAATTGGAAAAAGCCAATTACAATAGCTCGTCATGCTTATGGTGATGTATATAAAGCAACAGAATATAGAGTACCTGAAGAAGGAAAAGCTGAATTAGTATTTACAGATAAAAATGGAGATATTAAATTTAAAGAAACAATATATGATTTTGAATGTCCAGGTGTTATTCAAGGTATGTATAATAAAGATTCTTCTATGAAGAGTTTTGCAAGATCTTGTTTTGAATATGCATTAGATGCTAAAGAAGACTTATGGTTCAGTACTAAAGATACAATTAGTAAAAGTTATGATCATCAGTTTAGAGAAGTATTTGAAACTATTTATGAAAATGAATATAAAGATAAATATGAAGAAGCTGGAATAACATATTTCTATACATTAATTGATGATGCTATTGCACGTGTAGTAAGAAGTGAAGGTGGATTTGTATGGGCTTGTAAAAACTATGATGGTGATGTTATGAGCGATATGATTTCAACAGCTTTTGGTTCTTTAGCTATGATGACAAGTGTATTAGTATCACCTGATGGGAAGTATGAATTTGAAGCAGCTCATGGTACAGTAACAAGACACTATTATAGATATTTAGAAGGTGAAGATACTTCAACTAATCCAATGGCTACAATTTTTGCATGGTCAGGGGCTTTTAGAAAACGTGGTGAATTAGATAATAATGAATTATTAGTAAAATATGCTGATGCTCTTGAAAAAGCTTGTTTTGATACTTTAAATAGTGGAGTAATGACAAAAGATTTAGTTCACTTAGCTGAAGGTATTGAAACAAAAGCTGTAAATTCATCTGACTTTATAAAAGAAATTAGAAATAACTTAGCAGCTATACTAGGTTAATAAATTATAAAAAATATTAATTATTGGGATGTTAAAAATAAGTTTAAAAAACTAAAAATTTTAGCATCCCATTTTATTTAATATTCTATAATATCAATATTTCCATAATCTCCAATTATATAAAATTCCTTATTATTATTAAGAGGTTCATGTTTTAAGATAAATTCATTTATATGAATATTATCTAATTCGCTTAATTGGTTAGGGAAATAGCTTAAAGATAAAATAGGGGACTGATAAACGTCAAGATAATAAGAAAGACCTTGATGCATTTCGATATAAGATAGAAGGGCTTTTTTTAGATGATGTACATTATTTTCATTAATCATATATTTAATAAATTCATCTTGAAGCATAAAAATATCTTCACTATCAATTTCCTCTATATTTGAATTTAAATTCAAATAATCATAAAAAGATTCAAAAAGTGTAGATGGGGTTATATTGAAAGCATCACAGATTACTTTTATAAACATAACTGATTCACCTTTTGTATAGAATAAATCACAACCTCTTTTTATATTTAAAGCCTTTTCTATATCTTCTTTTGAGTATGTAGGTGATTCAATTAAAGTATATGGTGAGTTTTTATGATAATTTAACTTATATTTTGTAGCTTCATCATATAATTTTGTTCCAGGAAGAAGAGATAATAAGAAAATATCAATATTAGATGGTTTACAAAACGCTGTAAAATCTAAACTTTCTTTAAAAAGTTCAATGTTATCATTTGGAAGCCCTATAATTAAATCAAGGCCATATACTAAATTTTGTTTTTCTAATAAAGTGACTTTTTCTTTGAAAAGATCTTTATTAAAATTCCTATTTACCGATTTTAGAACAGATGGGTGAATACTTTGTAATCCAATTTGAAGAGAGCAGAATATTTCGCTAAAAGCTTTTGCAATATCTTCATCAATTAATTCAGCTCGAATTTCAAAAGTAAAATGAATATGAGGAGCTTTATCGCGAATTAAATGTAAGATTTTGATAGTTCTATTTTTATCAATATTAAAAGTTGGGTCTAATACAAAAATATCTCTAACACCTTTTTCAATTATATAATCAAGTTCTTTTTCAATTCTTTCAAAAGAGTAATTTCTTACACTCCTAAGTCCTTTTGATTCAAAACAGAACCCACATTTAAAAGGGCATCCTCTTGTCATTTCCCAAAGAATTGAACAACCTTCTTCTATAAAAGGATCGCCTGTGTGAGTTAATAGAGGAGACGATAATGTAGATAAATCAACGTTATTTGATAAGCTAAAGAAAGGATTATCTTTAGAAATAATACCAAGGCCAGAGATTTTTTCTTTATTAATTAATTGTTTTAATGCTGTAATTGTAGATATTTCACCTTCTCCTGCTATTAAGAAAGCATATTTATTTAAGTCAAAACTCTGTGAATTAGCACTAACTTCGCTACCCCCACCAAATATAATAATATTCGGATTTAGGCTTTTAATTTTTTCAACAAAGCTATCAAACCAATCTCTATTCCATAGATAAATAGAGAGACCAATTATATCAATATTTGATTTAGAAATATTAATTGCTTCAATTTCAGGATCATCTTCTAAATCAAAGAGCAAAGTATTTACTTTACAAATTGGATTTAAAATATCATCATTTTTTATAGATGATTCAATACATAATGCACCTAAAGGAAAAGATAGGTTGCTTTTTTCAATAGCTGTTGATAATAATAATATATTCACAAGCCAACATTAACAAAAATAAGGGATGAAATAAAGACAAAACTCTATTATTTTAGTAATGTTTTGTTATATTGATTTATAAAATTTTGATAAGCTAAATATATAATAATAAAAAAGAGAGATAATAATAAATTGAATAGAGAATTATTTATTCCTACAACTCATGAAGATATGATTAATAGAGGTTGGGATTCAGTTGATATAGTAATGATAAGCGGTGATGCTTATGTTGATCATCCGTCTTTTGGAGTACCTTTATTAGCTCGATTATTAGAGAGTGAAGGATATAGAGTTGGTCTAATTGCTCAACCAGATATTAATAATAAGGAAGATTTTTTACGATTTGGTAATCCAAGACTTTGTGTAATGATAGGAAGTGGAAATATAGATTCTATGGTATCTCATTATACAAGCGCCAATAAAAAAAGAAGTAATGATTTTTATACTCCTGGTGGTAAATCAGGTAAAAGACCTGATAGAGCTACTATTGTTTATACAAATAGAGCAAAAGCAGCATTTAATAAAAATATTCCAATAATTATTGGCGGTATTGAAGCTTCTCTTAGAAAATTTGCACATTTTGACATATGGAGTGAAAAAGTAAGGCATTCTGTTTTACTTGATTCAAAGGCAGATATATTAATTTATGGAATGGGAGAATTAACTACATTAGAGTTAATTAGAAGATTAAATAATGGAGAGACTAAAGAAACTCTATATGATGTTAGAGGGACTGTTGTTTCTTTTTCTAATAAAAGATTTGAAGAAATAAAAGATACTTTTAAACATCCTATTTTTGAAATACCTTCATTTGAAGAAGTTAGTGAAAGAGATAAAAAAAGCAATCAACCAACAGAAAATGGTAAATTAAATTATGCAAAAGCCTTTCAAATTGGTATGCTTCATGAAAATCCTATAAGAGAAGAGTGCTTATTTCAAAGATCAGAAAATAGAATAGTATTTAGAAATCCAATTCAAAGACCATTAACAACGAAAGAAATGGATAGAGTATATGAATTGCCTTTTACTAGAGTTTCACATGTTGATTATGATAAATTTGGTGGAATCCCTGCATTAAAAGAAGTTCAATTCTCAATTACAAGTAACAGAGGATGTTATGGTGCCTGTTCTTTTTGTGCAATAACCTCACATCAAGGTAGAATGATTCAAGTTAGAAGTAAAGAATCCTTAGTAAGGGAAGCTACATTATTAACAAAATTGCCTAATTTTAAAGGATATATACATGATTTAGGTGGTCCTACTGCAAACTTTCAAGCTACAGCTTGTGATAAACAATTAAAATATGGTCCTTGTGATACAAAGCAATGTTTATTTCCTACTCCTTGTAATAATTTAAAAGATTCACATGAAAGATATTTAGATATTTTAGAAGCTATTGAAAATATAAAAGGTGTAAAAAAAGTATTTATTAGATCCGGCATTAGATTTGATTATCTAATGAGAGTTGCTAAACCTAAAACTCGTGATAAATTCTTAAAACATTTAGTACTACATAATGTTAGTGGTCAATTAAAAATAGCTCCTGAACATGTAGATCCTTCAGTTTTAGATATAATGGGAAAACCTACTGTAGATATCTATGAAGAATTTATTGTTTCTTTTAAAGAAACTAATGAAAAGTTAAATATGAAACAATATACTATTCCATATTTTATAGCAGCTCATCCTGGCTCTACTTTACAAAGTGCTATTAATTTAGCTCTTCATACCAAAAAGAGTGGGTTCGTTCCAGATCAAGGTCAAGAATTTTATCCAACACCTTCTACAGTTTCAACATGTATGTATTATACAGGTTTGGATCCTAGACCTAATAGAGATTTTCAAGAAGTATATGTCCCTAAGGGAAGAGAGAAAAAGTTACAAAGAGCTATTTTACAATTCGATAAAGTAGAAAATAGAGCTTTGGTAATAGAAGCTTTAAAGAAAGCTCATAGAATGGATTTGATTAATGTATTGCTTCCTTCTAACAATAATCATAATTTGCATAAAAATAGAAAAAATATGCAAAAAAATGGTTATAATAGGTATAAAAAACGCTAAACCAAATTGACAGTTTATTCTTAAGTGATTAATATTCTAGAAAAGATATTTTTTTAATGCTTAGGAGCAATTATGGAAAACAAAGAAATTGATTGGAGTAATTTGGGTTTTAATTATACTAAAACAGATAAAAGATACGTTGCGCATTGTGTAAATGGTGAATGGAGCAAAGGTACATTAATCGAAGATGAAACTATAACCCTTAATGAAAGTGCTGGTGTTTTTCAATATGCACAAACATGTTTTGAAGGCTTAAAAGCTTATACAGCAAAGAATGGAAAAATTGTTGTTTTTAGACCTGAGTTAAATGCTAAGAGAATGTCAGATACATGTAAGAGATTATGTATCCCTCAAATCCCTGAAGATTTATTTATAGAAGCTGTTGAAGAAGTTGTAAAGGCAAATGCTAAATATGTACCACCATATGGTTCATCTGCATCATTATACTTAAGACCATTTATTATTGGTTCATCTCCTGTAATAGGTGTTAGTGCATGTAGTGAATATCAATTTAGATTATTTGCAATGCCAGTAGGTGCTTATTTTAAAGGTGGATTATCACCAATTAAAATTATGGTAAGTGATTATGATAGAGCTGCTCCTAATGGAACTGGTAATATTAAAGCTGGTTTAAATTACGCAATGAGTTTATATCCTGGAAAATTAGCAAAATCAAAAGGTTATGCTGAAAATATGTATTTAGATTCTAAAACTAGAACATTCGTAGAAGAAACAGGTGGGGCTAATTTTATTTTCATAACTAAAGACAATAAGGTTATTACACCAAAGAGTGATACTATTTTACCATCTATTACAAGGCGTTCATTATTAATCGTTGCAAAAGATATTTTAAAGATGGAAGTTGAAGAGAGACCAATAAAATTTGAAGAAGTTGAAAACTTTAGTGAATGTGGTCTTTGTGGAACTGCTGCTGTTATATCTCCTGTTGGATTAATTCATACAGATGAAAAGGATATTATATTTAATGGTGATGAAACTGTTGTAGGTCCTGTTACAAGAAAATTATATGAAACACTAATTGGTATTCAATTAGGTGAAATTGAAGCTCCTAAGGGGTGGATAAAAGAGATATTATAATCTTTGATTATTATATATATATTTTGCTTTGGAGTACGAAAGTACTCCTTTTTTATTTCTCTACTTAATATAAATAGAAAATCAAAAATAATATGAATTTAAGTGGCAAGTTTCTTTTGGTCTCATATTATAAACTAAGAAAGTGTATTCTATGATTTTGTAATAGGCTTAGTAATAATAGTTAAGTAGATATAATTCAAATAAAAAAACCCTAGCTAATAAAAGCTAGGGTATAAATTAATTAAGTATAAAATTAACCAGCAACAACGCTTAGTAAAATCTTAATTAAGAATAATGCAGTTACAACCCAAGTCATTCCTGAAATATCTTTTGTTTTGCCTGTAACAAGTTTTAATACAGTGTAACTTAAGATACCGAACATAATACCGTCTGAGATTGAGTAAGCTACAATCATCATAATGATACATAAGAAAGCAGGAACTGCTTCTGTGATATCTTCAAAATCAATGTCTCTAACAGGAGTAATCATTAATACACCAACGATAATAAGAGCTGGAGAAGTAGCAGCTGATGGAATTGATCCGAAAATAGGTTCTAAGAATAATGAAACTAAGAATAATACAGCAACTGTAACTGAAGTTAAACCAGTTCTACCACCAGCAACAACACCTGAAGAAGATTCTACGAATGTTGTGATAGTTGAAGTACCTAAGATAGCACCAACAGTAGTACCAACAGCATCAGCAAATAAAGCTTCTTTACAATTAGGGATAGATCCATCTTCTTGAATCATATCAGCTTTAGTAGCACAACCAATTAAAGTACCAACAGTATCAAACATATCAACGAATAAGAATGTGAAACAAACTACAACGAAGTCTAATGATAACATGTTAGAGAATTCAAATGGGAAGAAATAAGGAGCTGCAGGAAGGTAAGAACCACCAGAATAAGTTGTAACACCAAATGGGATACCAATTAAAGTTGTGATTAAGATACCATAAAGCATAGCGCCTTTAACGCCTTTTGCCATCATGAAAGCAATAATGATTAAACCAATGAAAGCAACTAGAGGAGCACCTGAAGTCCAAGCTGGATTTAAGTGTACTAGTGTTGCACCATCATCTACGATAATACCTGCATTTTGGAAACCAATAAATGCGATAAATAAACCAATACCAACAGAAATAGCATTTTTCAAATTCTTTGGAATACTATTTACAATAGCTTCACGAACATTGAATGCTGTTAATAAGATAAAGATAATACCTTCAACAAATACAGCAGATAAAGCGAATTGCCAAGATTTTCCCATACCTAATACAACAGTAAAAGCTAAGAAAGCGTTAAGTCCCATACCTGGAGCTAAAGCGAAAGGTAAATTAGCAACTAAACCCATGATTAAAGTTGCGAAAGCACCAGCAATAGCAGTTGCAGCGAAAACGCGAGAGAATTCCATACCAGCAGCTGATAGGATACCTGGATTAACAGCTAAGATGTAAGCCATTGTTAAGAATGTTGTTACACCAGCCATTATTTCTGTACGTACATTTGATTTTCTTTCTGAAATTTTAAAGAAATTGTCCATTAATGCACTCCTTATATTTAGTGATTGTCTGTATTATTATATGTCATAATTAGTTAAAAGTACAGAAATATTTTAAAAAATGTTGCATCTTGTTGTTTCGTAAAGAATTATACTTATACAATGTATATTATTTTTTATTTTAGTAATACATCAAAAAGTAAAAAAAAATTTAGGTAAAAAGTAAAAAAAATTAAATAAAATTTAGCTTTAAAAACAATAAAATTTACAAAAATTCAACTTTTAACTTGTTTTATTTGATAAACAAGTGTTAAAATATATGACAATTTAAAGAAATAAAATTTTAAAAGGCATATGGAGTATTATAGATGAAAAAAGAAGAATTGAACAATTTAATAGATGTTGCAGCACACAGAGTTAAAGCTGATCTGTGTATAAAAAATGCTAAAGTTATAGATGTGTTTAATAGAAAAATATTTGAAAGTGATGTTTTAATTTCAAAAAATAGGATTGCAGGATTTGCAAAATGTGGAAAAGGAAGTGCAAAAGAAGTTATAGATATAAATTTTTCTTATATCCTTCCAGGATTTATTGATTCACATGTTCACATTGAATCTTCTCATTGTACGCCTGAAGTTTTTTCTAATTTATTAGTGCCTAATGGGGTAACAACAGTAATTGCAGATCCACATGAGATATGTAACTGTCATGGTTTAGATGGTTTAGATTATATGTTAGAAGCAAGTGAGAATTTACCACTAAAAGCATATTTTATGGTACCAAGTTGTGTTCCTGCTACTACTTTTGAACATAGTGGTGCAACTTTAGATGCAAAAGAAATAGAGAAAAGAATTAATTATGATAGAGTATTAGGGCTTGGCGAGATGATGGATTATCCAGGAGTTATTAATAATAGTGACTTAGTTATAGATAAAATTCAACTTGCTCATGATAATAATAAAATTATTGATGGTCACTCTCCTAATGTATATAATGAAGATTTAGATGCTTATGCAGCTTCTGGTATAAAAAATGATCATGAGTGTGCAACAAAAGAAGATCTAGAAGACAGAATAAGACGTGGAATGTATGTTATGTTAAGAGAAGGTACAGTTTGTAGAGATGAGGTGAATCTATTAAAAGGTGTAACTAATGAAAACTATAAAAGATGTTTATTTTGCACAGATGATAGACAAGTAGAATCTTTATTAGATCAAGGTAGTATAAACAATAATGTTAGATTAGCTGTTGCAAATGGGATAGATCCATTAATGGCAATTTGTATGGCATCTATAAATAGTGCTGAATGTTATAATTTAAAAGATGTAGGAGCCATTGCACCAAGGTATTTAGCAAACTTTTCTATAACTAAAGATTTAATAAATTTTAATATGGATTATGTTTTTGTTGAAGGTAAGATGGTAGCTAAAAACGGTAAAATGATTAAAGAATCTTTAGTTAAAGAAATACCTAATAAAGTAAAAACAAAGATGAATGTAAGTAATTTTTCTTTAAGTTCACTTAATCTAAAATTAAAATCTAATAAAGTTAGAACCATAAAAATAGTACCTGGTGGGGTTGTTACTAAAAAGGGAGAAGCTGTAGTTAAAGTTGAAAATGGTTTATACAAATATGAAAAAGAAAAAGATATTTGTAAAATTGTAGTAATAGAAAGACATAAATCAACAGGTAATTGTGCTATAGCTTTATTAGAAGGTTATGGATTAACTAAGGGTGCTATTGCAACATCAGTTGCCCATGATTCTCACAACATTATAGCTGCTGGTAAAAATGATGAAGATATATATTTAGCTGTTAATGAGCTAATTAAAATAGGAGGAGGAATGGCTGTTACATTAAATGGTGAAGTAGTTGATTCTTTCTCTCATCCAGTAGCTGGATTAATGAGTAATGAAGAGGCTTCAACTGTATCAAAAAGATTATCAGAACTTGTTAATATTGCTTATGATAACCTAGATATTGATAGAAATTTAGATCCATTTATGACTCTTTGTTTTATGTCTCTTCCTGTTATTCCTGAATATAAAATTACAGATATGGGACTTTTTGATGTTACACAATTTAAATTTGTTGATTTAGAATTATAGTAAAAACAATAAAAAAATATAAAGCTATCCTAAAAACGGGGTAGCTTTATTTATATATAACTAAATTTATATGTATGTATATTTACCTTTATATAAAAATATACATAATGGAATAAATAATAACTAAATAAGAGATAAAAAGGCTTTATTAATTTGTAAATCTATGATAATATCAAGCAAGTTGTTTTTAAAAACAACTCGAGTGAAAAAAATATGAAGATACCAAAAACATTAAAAAATAACAGTGATATAGAAATTAGAGTAAGATTTAGCTGTGATAATATCTATTTTGGACCTGGTGCTGCTCAACTTCTTGAATTAATAGAAAAGGGAGAAAGTGTTAGAGAAGCTTGTAAATTAATGAAAATGTCATATTCTAAAGGATGGAAGATTTTAAATATGATAAAAGATGAGACAGGATATGACGCTGTAATTAGACATCAAGGTGGCGCAAATGGTGGAAAGACTGAATTAAGTGAAGAAGGTATTGCTTTATTAAACTCTTTTAGAACAATAGAAAAAGAAATTAAAGAATATGCTAAAGAAAGATATTCTTTTTATATAGGATGTGATAATGACTAAGAAAAATTTTAAAATCCACTATAAACATCCTTCAATAATAATATTAGCTTTTTTACTATTATTTCTTGTTGTTTTTTTTGTATCCTTTTTTATTGGACGTTATCCTATTAAACCAAGTGAATTAGTATTAGTTCTTTTATCAAGAATATTTAATATTCAACAAACTTGGTCACCTACAGTTGAGTCTATTATATTAAATGTAAGACTTCCAAGAATATTAAGTTCAGCATTAATTGGTGCCGCTCTCTCTATTTCCGGATTATCATATCAAGGAATGTTTAAAAACCCTATGGTATCTCCTGATGTTTTAGGAACAAGCGCAGGTGCAGGTTTTGGTGCATCGATTGCGATTCTTATGGGCTTTTCATATATAAGTATCAGCTTAGTTAGTTTTGCTTTTGGCTTATTAGCTGTAGTTTTAGTTGCTTTTGTATCATCTAAAATAGTTAATCAAAAAACATTAGCTTTAATTTTAGGTGGGATTATGATTAGTTCTTTATTTAATTCAGCGACTTCTTTTGTAAAACTAGTTGCAGATACTAATGATACTCTTCCAGCAATAACATATTGGTTAATGGGATCTTTAGCTTCGGTTAGAAAAAGTGATGTCTATTTTTTACTTGTTGTAATAATTATCGGATTAATTCCATTAGTATTATTAAGGTGGAAATTAAATCTTTTAACCTTAGATGAAGATGAGGCTATGAGTTTAGGAATTAATACGATCTTACTTAGGAAAATTGTAATAGTATGTGCAACACTCGTTACAAGTGCTTCAATTTGTGTTGGTGGACATATAGGTTGGATTGGATTAGTAATACCACATTTTTCAAGAATGATAGTTGGCTGTGATTATAGGATTTCCCTTCCTGTATCAATTTTGATGGGTTCTTCCTTTTTGATGTTAGTAGATACAATTAGCAGAAGCTTATTAACTAGTGAGATTCCAATTGGTATATTAACTTCTTTTATAGGTGCACCATTTTTCTTATACCTTATGATGAGGGAGGCAAAAAAAGCATGAGTTTAAAAGTTAATAATTTAAGTTTTGGTTATACAAAAGAAAAAATATTAGAAAATGTTTCCTTCGAAATAAAACCAGGTGATTTTGTATGTGTACTTGGTAAAAATGGAGTTGGAAAGTCTACATTATTTAAATTACTTTTAGGTTTTTTACATAAAAGTGAAGGTGAAATATTAATTGATGAGAAACCTCTTGAATCATTTAATAGAAAAGAATTAGCAAGACAAGTTGCATATATTCCTCAATATAGTACTAGTGCATTTACTTTTAGTGTTTTTGATACAGTATTGATGGGTACAACTTGTAGAATAGATACATTAGGCTCTCCTAAAGATAAAGAAAAACAGATTGCATATGATGCATTAAAAAAATTCAATATAGAACATCTAGCACATAAAAATAGCTCTTTAATCAGTGGCGGTGAGAGACAACTTGTTGTTTTAGCTAGAGCAATTGCTCAAGGTTCAAAGATATTAATATTAGATGAACCTACAGCTAATTTAGATTATGGTAATCAATTTAGAGTGATGCAAACTATTTCTAAATTAAAAGAACAAGGTTATTCTATAATTTTATCAACACATAATCCTGAGCAAGCAATGTGGTTCAGTGATAAAATCATGTTTTTAGATGGGAAAAAAGTATTAGCCTATGGTAATACACAAGAGATAATGTCTTCTAAATTATTAAAGCAAATTTATTCAATAGATATAGATTTAATCGAAAAAGATGGAAGAATGATATGTTTTCCAAAGGTGAATATATAATATGTTTTATTGGGATAAAAAGAGTATAGCTTGGTTTGAAAATAGTGCTACTCAAAGTGATTTTCATAAAAATATAGCAAATGAAATTAGAAAATTTGTTAAAAAAGATTGTTCTTTATTATCACTTGGAAGTGGTTTAGGTTTTTTAGAGAGAGAGTTATCTCCATATTTTAAAGATATGGTATTAGTAGATAACAATAAATTTGCAACAGATTATTTGAATCAACATAAATTATGTAATCAAAAGGTTATTAACTTAGATAGCAAAGATATAGAAATAAAAAGTGATTATTTATTATTATCATTTTTTTCTAGAATGTATATTAATGATGATTTAGATGATTATTTAAACTTAACTAATAAAAAAATTTTTTATTTAGTTAATGAAAGACATACAGATTTGAAAGAATTAATTAGTTATTTAATTAGTAAAGGTAATACCTTTAGTATGAAAAGTTTTAGGATTAATTTTGATCAGATTTTAGATAAAAATGAAATTGAAGATTTCTTAAATCACTATTATTCACAAGAAGATGAAAATAGAAAAAAAGAATTAAGAAATCAATTTGAAGAATTAGATGATAATAGAGTTATTTTTAAAAATAAAAAGAAAATAATATTATTCATTATATTTAAAGGAGAAATTAACTAATGAAAAAATTTTTAGTATTTTCACTTGTTACAATAATGTTTGTTACAAATATTTATGCTCAAGGTCAAAAAGAAACTTCCTCGACTCAAGTTAATGTTGAGACAAGAATTTTTGTTGACTCTTTAGGTCGTGAAGTTGAACTTCCCTCAACAATAGATAGAGTTGCACCTTCAGGAAATTTATCTCAACAAATAATATATTCAATTGTACCAGATAAAATGGTAGGTTGGGGAACAAGACCAACTGATGAAATGGCAAAATATTTCGATCCTGAAGTATTAAATAAACCCGTTTATGGTGCTTTTTATGGGAAAAAAGCAAATTTGAATATGGAAGCTTTATTAGTAGCAGACCCTCAAGTTGTTGTTGATATCGGAGAAATAAAAGGTTCTAAAGAAGAAATGATTAAAGATCTTGATGATTTACAAGCTAAATTAAATATTCCAGTTGTTTTTGTTGCATCATATCTTGATGATATGGGAGAAACTTATAGAAATTTAGGTGAGTTGTTAAATGAAGAAGAAAAAGCTGAAGAAAGAGCACTATACTGTGATGACACCATTAGTTTAACAAAAGATATTTTATCTACTATAAACGAAGATGATAAAGTTTCTATTTATTATGGTTTAACTCCTGATGGTCTAACATCTTTTGCTAAAGGGAATTTTCATACTCAAGTTTTCCCATTAGTTGGAATCAATAATGTAGTTGAAGGAAATGGTAACTGGATAAAAGTAAGTCCTGAGCAAATTATCATATGGGATCCTGATTATATTATCTTAAGTGATAGAGAAGCTTATGACTCTTTCTTAAATTCAGATAGTCCATATATGGATGTAACAGCTATTAAGAATAATAATATATATATGATTCCAGAAGGTCCTTTTGATTGGATTGATAGCCCACCTGCAATGAATAGAATATTAGGTTTGAAATGGTTAGGTAAATTAATATATCCAAACAAATATGATATTAATATTTATGATGAAGCTAAAACTTTTTATAGTTTATTTTATAACTATGAATTAAGTGATGAAGAATTAGAAAAATTGTTAGAAAATGCACTAAATTAATAATATAAATGTATTAATTAATATTAAAAGGTCTATTTTATATATTAAATATAGAATAGACCTTATCTTTTTATTATTATATATTGAAATCATAATTAATTCATTGTATTTTTTTAATACGTAGGAGAAAAATCATGTGTGAAAATAATAGCTTAGCAAATCAAATCGTTGAATTGAGAGAAAATATAGTAAGATTATCTAGTAGTACATTAGAGGTAAGAAATGCTGCTTTAAATTTAATAAAAGAAGGTTTGATTCGCGATAAGAATATGATTTTTAGTGCAAATGAAAAAGATTTACTCCTTGCAAAAGAGGCTAAAATTTCTAATGCTATTATTTCACGATTGAAATTTAATGAAAAAAAATTAGAATCATCTATTTCTGGCATCGATATGATAATTGAACAAAAAGATACAATAGGTGAAGTTATTGAAAAAAGACAACTTGATGATGATTTAGTTTTAGAAAAGGTTAGTTTTCCTCTAGGTGTTATTGCTATGATTTTTGAATCTCGTCCTGATGCGTTAATTCAAATAGTATCTCTTGCCTTAAAGAGTGGAAACGGTATTATTTTAAAGGGGGGAAAAGAATCTAATAATACCAATAGAGCTTTAATTAATAGTATTAATAAATCTTTAGAAAAATCTGTATTAAAATCTTTTTGGGTTATTTTAGTAGAAAGCCACAGTGATGTTAATACCATACTAAAAATGGATGGTTATATAGATTTAATTATTCCACGTGGATCTAATGCTTTTGTTTCATATGTTATGGAAAATTCTAAAATACCTGTAATGGGCCATTCTGATGGTATATGTTCAATTTATGTTGATGATAGTGCAGATTTAGAAAAAGCTGCATTAGTTTGTTTAGATTCTAAAACTCAATACCCTTCAGCATGTAATGCTGTTGAAACAATTTTAGTAAGTAAGAATGTATATAAAGAATTTTTACCAATACTAAAGAGGGAACTTGATAAAAAATCAGTAATTATTCATGGGTGTAAATTAGTAGAGAGTGTAATAGATTGTGTAAGTGCTAGTGAAGATGATTGGGACATGGAATATTTAGATTATGAAGTTGCAATAAAAATTGTTGATAATGTTGATGATGCTATTTCACACATTGCTAAACACGGTTCTCATCACACGGATGCAATTCTTTCTAAAAACGAAGAAAATATATTGAAATTTTTCAATAGTGTAGATAGTGCAGACGTATTTAGTAATTGTAGTACACGCTTTGCAGATGGATATAGATTTGGACTAGGAGCTGAGGTTGGTATCTCTACTTCAAAATTACATGCTAGAGGTCCCGTAGGGGTTAAAGGATTAATGAGCACAAAGTATTTATTAAGAGGTAATAATCAAATAGTCGAAGACTATAGTTCAAAAAAGAAAACATTTAAACATGTTGAATTAATTTAAATCCTAAATGGTGGTATGTAATGTCTAGAGATTTCTCTAATGTTAAAAGAATAGTAATAAAGGTTGGTACAAACCTTTTATCAAGTAAAACAAAAATTGATGAAAATAGAATAAAAATAATAGTAAACCAAATATCAAAATTAAAAGATGATGGTTATCAAATAGTACTTGTAACATCTGGTGCAATTGGAATGGGTGCTAAAGAGTTAAATATTAAACAGAGTGTAAAAGATATTGCATTAAGACAAGCTTTAGCGTCTATTGGGCAACCTGTATTAATGAGTACTTATAGAAAGTATTTTAAAGAGAAAGATATAATATGCTCTCAAGT
This sequence comes from Pleomorphochaeta sp., assembly GCF_050031695.1. Classification (GTDB taxonomy): domain Bacteria; phylum Spirochaetota; class Spirochaetia; order Sphaerochaetales; family Sphaerochaetaceae; genus Pleomorphochaeta. Next base: position 45,008 of record NZ_JBNAIC010000015.1, read on the forward strand.
ATTAATTACGAGAAAAGAATTAGATAATAGAAAAACTTATGTAAATTTAAGAAATAGCATCTTTTCTTTATTGGATTTAGGGATTGTTCCAATTCTTAATGAAAATGATTCAATTAGTACTGCAGAAATTGGTTCTGCCTTCGGTGATAATGATAGAATGAGTGCATTAGTTGCATCTAAGATTGATGCTCAATTATTAGTAATTTTAACTGATATAGATGGTTTATATAATGATAATCCTAATAATAATAGTAATGCAAAATTAATTCATGAACTAGATACAATAGATGATAAAATAATGAGTTATGCAAAAGGAGCTGGTTCTACTTTTGCAACAGGTGGTATGAAAACTAAATTATTAGCAGCTAAAATAGCAGCAATTGCGGGGTGTGATTGTGTTATTGCTAGTGGAAAAGATAATTTAGCATTAAATAAAATAATTGAGAATAAAGATTTTGGGACTTTGATTCATTCTAAGGAAAGGAAAAGTCAAAAAACTAGATGGATAATAAATAGTACCACTAGTGGATCAATTTTAGTTGATGATGGTGCTATAAAAGCTCTAAAAAATAAAAAAAGTTTATTGCCTCGTGGTATATTAGAAATTAAAGGGGCTTTTGAAGCTGGTGATGTAATAGAGATTAGAAATAAAAAAGATATTGTTTTTGCTAAGGCTGTCCCTTATTATGATAGTACAGATATATTAGCTATTAGTGGTCACAACAGTAGTGAGATTGAAGATTTGTTAGGTCCTGGGAAAAAAACTGTTATTTTCAGACCAGAGGATATAGTATTTATAAATGAAAGAAATGAATAATTATCGAATATATCATAGAAAACAAGATTTAGGAAAAAAAATAGAACAATTACATAGAAGTGAACAATTAGCAATTGGTATAATTGATGTAGGTACTTTAGAACAGTTAGAAAAAACTATTAATTGGTATATTGCTAATATGAACTTTTGTCTACATGTAGCGATTAGTTCTGAAAGAGGCGATATTAGTGCTTTTCAAAAAGAATATCCTGATGTTACTTTTTTAGTTTTTCCCGTAATAAATTGTTTTGGAGAATGTGTTAATTCAATAGCAGATGAATGTTTTACTAACTTTTTTATGATTGTTAGAACAGATGTTGAAATAATTCGTTTTGAAGGTGCTTATCTTTTTGATATTTTAAATTCTAAAGAGGCTCCTGTTGCTTTAGTTCCATCTGTAGCTAATTCCAAAAAAGAGATTATTCCATCAATGCGCTCTCCTCGTCTAGTTAACACCTTAATTGATCCTGATTCCTATTTTCCAGATATGTCAACTACAGAAGTTTTTCAAACATTATATCCTTTTAAAGGTTTAGGATTATTTGATAGAGCTTTCTTTCAAAGACTTAGAGGTTATGATATAGATATTAAAAATGATTACTATCAATTATTAGATTTTGGCATTCGTTTAAACGAGTTTGGAAACACAATTGGCTGCACAAGTGCATTTATTATGAGTTTTCCAGATAGATTAAGTATAATTGAAGATAGAACTCCTTCAGATGGATTAAACAAGGTTCATACACGTGCTTTAGGTGTTGAAACAATTAATGGAAAGAATTTTGCACATAAATTTAGAGGCAATTTTGATAAGAAAACCTTTAATGATGAAGTAAAAAAGAGATTAATTACATTAATCAAAAAAGATTTTAATACCTTAATTAAAACTTGGAAATACACACCAAGTGAACTTGAATTTAGAAGTGAGAAATAATTTATTTATGATTTTAAAAAGCTTAATAAATGTTTTTATTAATAAAAAATATATTTTATTTATACTTATTTTAGTTGCTATTAATAGTAATATTTTTTCTTCTGATTTTTTTGATTATCCTATTTCCACAATAGTAATTGATGCAGGTCATGGAGGGGAAGATAGTGGGGCCCTCGCTTCTTATTCTTTTGATGAAAATATATTAGAAAAAGATATTACTTTAAAGGTTGCTTTAGAGGTAGAAAAAAATGTTAAAAAGGCTTTGTCTAATATAAGAATTATTCAAACAAGAGATGAAGATAAATATCTTTCTTTGCAAACGAGAAGTGAAAAAGGATATAATTATGTTTTAAATGATAGAAGTTCTTCATTATATATTTCAATTCATGCAAATTCAGCAGCTAATAAAGATGCAAATGGTATAGAAGTTTTTACAAAATTGGAGAATAAAGTTGTTTCATTATTTGATGAAACAACTCCAATAGAAAATCTTGATTTATTCGTTAATGAAGATTTATATACATTAAATCAAAAACAATATTCATCTAGTATTAATTTTGCTTCTACTATTTTGGACTCAGTTATTAGTTCAATACCTACTATTAATAACAGAGGTGTAAAAAGTGAAGATCTTTATGTATTAAATGTATGTAGAACTACAGCATGTTTAGTTGAAATTGGGTTTTTATCTAATGAAGACGAAGCAAAATTGTTAATTGATGAAGATTACCAAAAAAAAATAGCTAAAGCAATTTCTGATGGTATTGTTTCATATATAAAAAATCGGAGATAAAATATCTCCGACTAATTTTTATAAATCTAATTTTTCTTTTTCTTTTGAAACTAATTCTCGTTTTAAATTTTTCAGTTGTTTAGATAAACTTACTTTATAAATATGAGGATTAATTTGTCTCTTATAAGATTTATGGAACATTTCTAAGTTTTTTTGAGCAAAAGCTTGAAGTTCTTTTAGAGATTTTCTTTCATCAACTCTTATTCCATTTTCCATCTTTTTATTTAATAATGGCTTAATTGAAGTGTATTTATTAGCTTTTAGATTAAAAGAGTCTGTTTCACTAAAAGGATGATAAAAATAATAATCTTTTCCTTCTTCAATTTTTTCAGAATCTAAAGTGATAAGGTCAGCTAAAGCTCCCATTTTATCATCATAAAATCTCCAAACTTGTTTAACTGCTGGATTAGTAGTTTTACTAAATGAATTAGAAATTTTCATAGTTGGTATAAACTTTCCATCTTTACCTTCTTTAGCACATAATTTATATACACCATTAAGTGAAGATTGGAATCCTCCAGTTACTAGATGAGTTCCAATACCCCATAAATCAATAGGGACCTCATCAGCAACTAATGCTTGAATAATTTCTTCAGTGATATCATTAGATACAACTATTGTAGCATCATTTAATCCTGCTTCATCTAATCTATCTCTAATTACTCTAGGAAGATAACTCATGTCGCCTGAGTCAATTCTAACGCCTATTTTTTTACCTTTTGCTTTTTGTTCTAATCCAATTTTAATTGCATTATCAATACCTGATCCTAATGTATCATAAGTATCAATTAGTAGAACACAATTATCGGGATAAATTTCTGCAAATTTCCTAAATGCATCTTCTTCACTATCAAAACTCATAATCCAAGAATGTGCCATAGTTCCGCTTACAGGAATATTAAATAATTTACCAGCTAAAGTGTTACTAGTTACTTTAGTTCCACCAATAAAAGAAGCTCTTGCAGCACTTAATGCACCATCATCGCCTTGTGCTCTTCTAAGTCCAAATTCCATGATACTAGAGCCTTTGCTAGCAATAACCATTCTTGAAGCTTTAGTTGCAATTAATGTTTGAAAGTTAATTGTATTTAATAACATACCTTCAATTAATTGAGCATCAATTAAATTTGTATGAATTCTTATTAAGGGCTCTCCTGCAAATACAACTTGACCTTCATCCATAGAATATAAAGTACCTTCAAATTTATAATCTTTCAAATATTCTAAAAAATCATCATCAAAAGTATTTAAAGTTTTTAAATAATCAATATCATCTTTACTAAATTTAAAGTTTTCAAGCTTTTCTAGTAATTGATCTAATCCTGTGAATAATGCATATCCACCATTGAATGGATTTGTTCTATAAAACATATCAAAAACAACTTTAGGATTATAATTGTTTTTATAAAAACCTTGCATCATTGTTAATTCATAAAAATCTGTAGTTAACGCACTAATTTCCATTTTATTTTCCTTTTATTTAGCACTAATTTTATCAAAATTAGTATAAGGAACTAAAGCTTTTGGTATAGAAATTGAACCATCTTCATTTTGGAAATTTTCCATAATTGCAACGATTGCTCTAGAAAGTGCAACAGCAGTTCCGTTTAACATATGAACATATTTTGTATCATTGTTTTCGTCTTTGTATCTAATTTGTAAAGATCTAGATTGATAATCTGTACAGTTACTTGTAGAGGTTACCTCTCCATATTCACCTTCTTCACCACGGCCTGGCATCCAAGCTTCTATGTCAAATTTTCTATAAGCTGGAGCACCTAAATCGCCAGTACAAGTATCAACAACTCTGTATGGTATTTCTAATGATGAGAATATTTCTTCTTCAATTTCTAACAATTGATCATGGAATGCATCACTATCTTCAGGTAAACAGATAACAAACATTTCTAATTTTGAGAATTGATGAACTCTATATAAACCTTTTGAATATTGACCAGCTCCTCCAGCTTCTCTTCTAAAACAGTGAGAAAGACCAGTCATTTTTATTGGTAAATCTTCTTTATTTAATATTTCATTACTGTAATAACCACCTAGAGTAATTTCAGCTGTACCAACTAAACATGTGTCAGTGTTTTCAATTGTATAAATATTACTTTCAGCACCTCTTGGGTTAAATCCTATACCATTTAAAATTTCTTCTTTAGCAATATCTGGAGTTATAAAAGGAGTAAAACCTTTTTTCATTAAAATGTCTGTTGCAAATCTTTCAAGAGCCATTTGTAGAATAACACCTTGATTCTTTACATAATAAAATTTTGGTCCTGAAACTTTTGTTCCTTTTTCAAAATCTAAAATATCTAATTTTTCACCAAGTTGAACATGGTCTAATGGTTTAAAATCAAATTTAGTAGGTTCTTTAAAGAATTTTATTGCAGTGTTATCTTTGTCTTCTTTCCCAATTGGAGCACTAGGGTGAGCATAGTTAGGAATAGTTCTTGTAACTGAATTATATTTGTCTAAAGTTTCTTTTAACTTTTCTTCAACTTCAGCGATTTCAACTTTTAAAGCTTTTCCTTGTTGAATAAGTTCAGTTCTAACACTAGGATCTAATTTTCCTTTCATTTTAGAAGCATTAGCATTTCTTTGGCTTCTTAAATCTTCACTTTTATGAAGTAATTCAGCTCTTTCTTCTTGTAAAGCAATAATGCCCTCTAAATCTACATTCATAAAACGATTTTCAATGTTTTGTGAAATTTCATCCTTTCGATTTTTAAGTTCTTTTAAATCAATCATGGTAATTTCCTTGTGATTTTTTATTTGTATATAATAATAATGTGTTTAAAATAAATGTACTAGATAATTATTTATTTTTTTTCCAAATCTTGTGATTTTTTAGTAGTGTTTACAACACTGTTTATAACTGCACTTGAAAAATTATAATCACTTAATGTTTTTATTCCTTCAATTGTAGTTCCACCAGCTGAACAAACCTTACTCATTAAGCTAATTGGATTTTCTCTATCAACTTCATATAAAGCTTTTGCACTTTCCATTGTTGCAAAAACAATATCTAAAGCTTTATTGTAAGCAATTCCTTCATGTGTCCCACCTAATGCTAAAGCATGAGCAAATTCTAATACAAAAGCTATTGCAGATCCACTTATTCCAATAAATGCACTAAATAAATTTTCTTCTAAGAAAAAGGCATCACCGAAAGTTTTTGCTATCTCCATAGCTGTTTGAGTATCTTCATCATTAGTTTTAATTCCACCACAAATAGATGTAACTGATTTGTTGCATTTTGCAGCTAAGTTAGGCATAAATCTAACAATTCTATTACTATTTAATTCATTTTCCAAAGTAGAAGTATTTACACCTGCGGCAATAGAAATTATTAGTGAATTATTTATATTGGAGGATTTTATTTCAGAATAAATAGTTGATAATATTTGTGGTTTTACACATAACATTAAAATTTCACAATTTTTAATTAATGATTGATAACTGTTATAAGAAACAATTTTTAATTTATCATTACTTAATTCATCCTTTAATAGTTCAACTTTAAAGGATGCAGTATCAAAAATAGCAATTGAGCTAAATTTATTTGATTTTGCAACAGCTCTTAAGATAGATGAACCCATGTTCCCAAGTCCAATAAATCCTATTTTTTCCATATATAAACTCCTCATATTTGTCTACTAGTTTAGTAGTATAACATTATCTAGTTTTTCCAATGTAATCTATGTAAATCACCTTCTTCTTCTAATCCTACAAAATCAATCTGTCGTAGATATTCATAAGCTGCGATTGCAACAGAATTAGAAAGGTTTAAACTTCTAAGTTCTTTCTTCATAGGTATTCTAACACATTCATTTTCATGATCTACTAGTATTTGTTCTTCAATTCCTTTATCTTCTCTACCAAAAATTAGATAAGTATCACCTTGTGAATCATAATTTGCTTGATGATAAGAAAGTTTAGCTTTTGTTGTGAAAAAATATAGTTTTTCACCTTTTTTTGCTTTTAAGAAAGTTTCAGTATTTTCCCATTCAGTAACGTTTGCTTTATCAAAATAGTCTAACCCAGCTCTTTTTACATGTTTTTCATCGATACTAAAACCTAGAGGATGAACAAGATCAAGATGAGCACCTATTACAGCACATGTTCTAATTATATTTCCTGTATTTTGTGGAATTCTTGGTTCAAAAAGAACTAAATGTAATGCCATTATGTTTTCTCCTAAATATTACTTAAAAAAATATCATTTATATTAGTAGTGTTCAAGCAACATATTGTATATTATTTTGGTATTTTTTTTATATTATAGATTTCTCTTGTGATTTGAACCATTTAAAATTACTATATATATATAATTTGATAAAGGAAAAAGTTTATGAAAAAGAAAATTAATGTTTTTGATTATACAAATCAGATTATGAGAACTTTGTCTAAAGGTGTATTATTAACTACAAAAAGTGGGAATAGAGTAAATTCTATGACAATATCATGGGGAGCTTTTGGAATTGAATGGGCAAAGCCAATATTTAGTGTTTATGTACGTCAGTCAAGGTTTACTAAAAAATTATTAGAAGAAAATCCAGAATTTACTATAAATATTCCACTTAATGATTATGATAAAAAAATTATATCTTTTTGTGGAACTAAATCAGGGAATGATGTAGATAAAATTAAAGAGATGAATTTAACATTAGTTGATAGTGAGTTGATAAGTGTGCCTTCTATTAAAGAATTTCCATTAACTTTGGAATGTAAGGTTATCTATAAACAGTTACAAGATAAAAATCAAATTAGCGAAGAGATGAAAGTTAAATTTTATCCTGAAGAAGTTAGTAGCGATTTCCATGGTGCTAATAAGGACTTTCATACTGTATTTTATGGTGAAATAGTTGATGCTTATATAATTGAGTGATTAATATATTATTTATTTTCTTTATACTTGTCTAAAACTTTTTCAAAATTAAACGATTTATAAAAATCAAGAAATTGAGTAGACTCAAGAGGTTTGCTAAAAAAATAACCTTGTACATAGTCACATTTCAATTTTAATAATTCATTGTATTGGTCTATCTTTTCGACTCCTTCTGCAATTACTGTTTTTCCCATTTCATGTATACTTTTTATTAAATTATTTAAGATAATTTTTGTTGTATTATTATTTAAATTATCGATAAAACTTTTATCTATTTTTATTATATCAAATGGGCAGTTATTTATAACTGTTAAGGAGTTATATCCTGTACCAAAATCATCTATTTCAATTCTATAATCTAAAGTTTGTAAATCAGATAATTTTTGTTGTAATTTTATATTATTAGTGCAACAGCATCTTTCTGTGAGTTCAATCCCCAGTTTATTAAATGGAATATTATTATCTTTAAGTTTTAAGTTCATTTTATTTATGAATTTTTCATTGATAATTTCTATACTAGATAAATTTATTGATTGGTTAATTGATATATTGTTTTTTTCCCAATATCTATAGTTAGAAATAAAATTATCAATAGAATATTTTGTTATTTCATTAATGAATCCAAAATCTTCAGCAATTTTAATAAATTTTGAAGGGCTAATAAACTTTTCTTTTTGTTTCCATCTAATTAAAATTTCACAAGATTCTATTGTTTTTCTTTTTAAGTTAATTATAGGTTGGTAGACAAAAAACAAATCTTTTTGTTTTACAGCCTTTGATAACTCATTTGCTAATTTATAAGTTTCTTCTCTTTTAGTTATTTTATTAATATCATATTCAAATACTCCTGATTCACAAGTATTTCCTTGATCTGATGTTAGTCTAGATAGATATATTAATTCTTCTGGAGTTTTCTCCAATAATCCTTTTACAATTCCAACTTTGATAACTACTTTAATTAATTTTTTGTTAATTAAAGTAGAATTGTTTATATATTCTATATAACTTTTAAATATTTGTTTAAGGTTTATATTTTCTTCTTTATTACGATATAGAACAATAAATTTATTATATGAATAGGAGTAAAACTCACTACCACTTAGATTTCTTTTTATATGCGATATTATATTGTAAGTGTTTCTTTCATATTCTTCTTTTTCAATATAAACTGATATATCTTCATAATTTTTAATATTTACAAAAATTAGTGAATAATCAGTTTTCTTCTTTATTAGTGTTTCCATATGTCTTTTTAAATCTGTTACAGATAAATAATTATTTTCATTATTATTATAATATTTATTTAGTTGTTTATTACAAGAAATAAATCTTGAAAAAATAAATGCTAAAAAAGAAAATACTAAAAATTGGATAAATAGTTGAAAATATGAAACAAAGTGAACATTTATATTTATAAAAGGAAGTTTTACTATAACAACTATGAGAGTAGCTATAATTCCTCCAAAAATTCCCCAAAAATATGTAAAGAAAAAAACGAATATTAAAAATAATGAATCTAAAGGTGTTCCAATATTTCCATAAGTATTGTTAATTATATTAATAAATGTAAATAATATTAATAAAAAAAATAATTTAACAATTATTTTATTTTTGATTTGATTGAAAATTTTAGACAACATATAACACCTTAAACAAACATAACAAAGCAGTTTATAATAAATAAAAATTCATATCTTTAATTATTTTGTTCCTTAATTATTGTTATAACTAAAATTTTATGTGTTGTAAATATTGATTTAATAGAAAACTAACTTTTTTGTATTTTTATAGTTAAATAACTATTTTTTTGATAAGTTAAATATAATTAGATATGTTAAATTTATTATAATAATCTAAAAAATCATTCGTTTCTAAAGGTTTAGAGAATAGGTATCCTTGTATTTTATCACAACCGAGTTCTTTTAAAATGTAATATTGTTCTTTAGTTTCTACACCTTCTGCAACAACAGTACCACCTGTTTTTTGAATGGCAGAAATAATCTTTTTAATAATAATTTGCATTTCTTTGTTATAAATTTTATCAATAAAATATTTATCGATTTTAATCACATCTGTTGGGATTTCTTCTAAGAACATTAGTGAATTATATCCTGTACCAAAATCATCAATTTCTATAATAAATCCTCTTTTTTGTAAATCATTTAAAACTTGTTTTAGCTTTATATTATCTTTTGATAATACTCTTTCTGTTAATTCTAATCCAATACAGTCAAAATCAGTTTTATGATTATTAAATAAGTTATAAGCCCAATCTCTAAGTTCATCATCTAATAATTCACCAGCTGTAATGTTTATTGAGTGTTTTACAACACATCCTTTTGCTATCCATTTATCACAATTGTTTAATGCATGAACTGAAACCCACTTTGTTAATTCTTGTATGATTCCAATATCTTCAGCAACTTTTACAAATATATTAGGACCTACTGGTTGTTTGTTTTCTCTATTCCAACGTACTAATACTTCGCAATCATTTATTTCTTTTGTTCTTAAATCTACTATTGGTTGATATACTAAGTATAATTTATCTTTTTTTATATCATTTAATAATGAACAAGCTATATCATTATATAATTTTCTATTCGTTGCAAAATTTTTATCATAAATAAAAATTCCAGGCTCATAAGGAGACCCTTGATCTGTTGCTATTCTAACTTTATTAAAGATATCTATTGCATTAAAATGATTTTGTTTATCATCTTGTAATAATCCTATTTTTAAAATTAATTTAAAATTATAATCTTCAACTTTTATTGATTGAACAAATTTATTTAAAAAAGAATTAAAATTATTCATAGTGTTTGTTATGTTGTTATCATTTATAGTTACAATAAACTCACTAGCTGAAATTGAATATATTGTATTGATATTATTTATTTCATTTATTATTTTAACTATATATTTAGATATAACATTAATTATATTAAAGTCATAATATTTACTAATTTCTTCAAGGTTTATGATTTTGATACAAACTAATTGATATTTGGTGTTAGTCTCATTTAAATTTTTTAAATCCAGAAATAGTTTGTTTGAATTATATAGTCCGTTAGTGTGATTTTTTAAAAAGTTATCTTTTTTTATCTCTTCATATTTGTTACTTTTATTTAAATAAAAAGATACTATAAATCCTACACTAAAATAAATTATTATTCTAAAAATCCAATTTTGAGGTGTTTGCATAAGATGGTGAGCTGTATCTTGAGGCATATAAGGACCCATTATTATTCCAAGTACTGTAGCTGTAATTAAGGCCCCATGTATCTTAAAAAAAAATGCTGATATTATTATAATTATAAAGTTAAGTTGAGCCCAAGCTGAGGTAGTTCCCCCGTTATTATATACAATAAAATATACTAATAAGCTTAGAATTATCAATATAAGTATTTTTATTAAGTTATGAGTAATTTTTTTGTAAGTGTGCAAGTTCAAAAAAAGCTCCATTAAAAGGATTACATGTTACCATTGATAATATATGTAATAATAATATTGTAATAACCTGTTGTATAAAAAATAACATATGTATTTACTATTGTAAATAAATGGTTTGTGTAAAGTTCTTGTTTTATTTCATTTTATCAAATATTTCATATCTGTTTTTGATATTAAAATAATAATTGTATTTTTTATAATAATAATATAAAGTAACACTATCATGATTGAGATATTAAAATCCATTATATTTGGCATAATTCAAGGTGTAACTGAATGGTTACCTATAAGTAGTACGGGGCATCTATTAATTGTAGATGAATTTTTAAAATTAAATTTAAGCGATGACTTTAAAGAATTATTTATGGTTGTTATACAATTAGGTTCTATTTTAGCTGTTATAGTTTTGTATTTTCATACACTTAATCCTTTTTCGAGAAAGAAAGATAAAATTGAAAGAAATAAAAGTTATATTTTATGGGTAAAAGTAATTATTGCAACTATTCCAGCTATGGTAATTGGGTTACTTTTCGATGATATTATTGATGAAGTTATGTATAGATGGCAAGTTATTGCTTTTGCTCTATTTTTTTATGGGGTTATCTATATCTTTCTTGAAAAAAGACAGCCAAATAAAGAGTTTAGAGTAAAAAATATAGAAGATATTACTTATATTGATGCTTTCAAAATGGGATGTTTTCAAACTCTTGCTTTAATTCCTGGAACTAGTAGATCAGGATCAACTATTTTAGGTGGTCTAATTATCGGAATAAAAAGAACAACTGCTGCTCAATTTTCTTTCTTTATGGCAATTCCAGTTATGTTTGGTGCATCCTTATTAAAGCTAATAAAATTAGGATTTGATTATTCTATTTTAGAGTATTGGGTTTTATTTGTTGGATCTTTAGTTTCTTTTATTGTTTCTTTATTAGTTATAAAAGCATTAATTAACTATGTTAAAGAACATGACTTCTCTGTATTTGGATGGTATAGAGTTGTTTTCTCTATTTTTATTACGATTATATTTTTAGTAAAGTAAGACAGGTTAATTTATTTATTACTCTCTATAGTCTTCTTTTTCTGTTTCTACTTGCTTAATTAGTGTTGCCTTAGTTAATATTTGACCATTCTTTTTTAACTCTAAGGCTACTTTTTCTAATGCTCTTTTTTTCTTGTTATCTTGAGAAAATAAATCTTCTTGGATAGCAAATTCACCTTTGTAGGTTTGATAAAGGCCAACTCCTAATAATCTTATAGGAGTTTTTTTCCATTTTCTATCAAATAATTTCATAGCATAATCAAACACTTGCTCGGCACAGTAAATAGGTTCACTCGGTGTTATTTGAGCACTTATTGTAGTAAAATCGCTATATCTTATTTTTATACCTATAGTTTTTGCCATTTGTTTTTCTTCAATTGATCTGTATAAAATTTCATGACTCATATCTAATAAATATGCTGATAATATATCAATGTTAGATAAATCTATTTGAAAAGTCCTTTCGGTTGAGATAGAATGGCTTTTTGTTTTTTTGCTATAAATTCCGGGGTCTTCACCTCTAGCAACTTTATATAAATATTCTCCCATTGAAGAGCCAAAAGCTTTTTGTAAATAAGATATAGAGTAAGTTCTAAGCTGCTTTGTTGTTTTAATATTTTTCTTCTTTATTAAATCTTGTGTTACTTTTCCAACTCCCCATAGTTTTTTTATTCCAACAGCATCTATAAATTCAATTTTTCTATCTTCATCAACTATACACAACCCATCTGGTTTATTAAAATCGCTCGCTAGTTTTGCAATTAATTTTGAAGGACCTATTCCTACACTTATTGTTAAGCCTGTTTCATTTAATACTTTTTCTTTTAATTTTTTCCCAACTTCATATGGGTGTCCAAAGAGTTTTTCAGTTCCACTCATATCCAAAAAAGCTTCATCTATTGAAACTTGTTGTACTATAGGGGAGAACTCTTTAAATATGTTCATAACTTTTTTACTCATTTGAGAGTATCTTGAATGGTTCCCTTGAATAATTATTGCATGTGGACATAATTGTTTTGCTTTTTGCATTGGCATAGCCGAGTGCACTCCATAACTTCTAGCAATGTAGTTACAAGTTGATGCAACACCTCTCTTTCCATTTCCACCAATAATTACAGGTTTATTTTTTAAACTTGGATTGTCTAATATTTCAACGGCTGCAAAAAATGCGTCTAAATCTACATGAAAATAAACTTTATTTATCATAAGCTACTCTACATATTTCATATATAGCATCAATTAAACTAATATTTTCACTTTTTATTAATATAGGGTAGTGGCTTTTAGAAGTTAAGCCTGGAATTGTATTTATTTCATTTAATATAATTTTATTTTTATATAGAAAAAAGTCTATTCTTGAAAAGCCACTTAAATTTAAAAGTTTAAATATTTTAATTGCTTCTCTTTTCATCTCTAATTTAAAGTTATTATCCTTTATCACTTCAGTATTTATTGTAGCACTATCTATTTCTCCATATTTTTTATCATATGAGAGAATATCTTTCATATTAGATTTAATAACTAAGCCAGGACCTCCTGCAATCAGACTATGATCCCTTTTTTCTAGTATTGCTACTTCTATTTCTTTTATATCCTCTAATAATGGTTGTATTAAGACTCTATTACTATATTTAAATGAATGTTTAATAGCTTTTAAAAAGGTCTGATTACTAGGATTTTTTAGTGCTGTAATTCCAATAGAACTTCCAGTTGTTTCACTTTTTATAAATAAGCTTTTATTTAATCTTTTTTGTATTTTTTCTAAATCAGGGATTATATCACTTTTTTTTATAACTACAGTATCTACTGTGTTTATATTATTTGAGTTTAATATTTGTCTAGCTAATTCTTTATATATACAAATACCACTACTAGTTGAATTTACACCTGTATATTTTATATTTACTATATCCAATAATCCTTGTAATTTACCATCTTCGCCTTCATTTCCATGTATTAGAATAAAAGCTAAGCTTATTTCTAAAAGATTATTGTTTAATAAAATTCCTTTATTAGGAGCAAATGTTATTTCATTTTTAACTTTTATAATATCTGTTATTTTAAAATTTTTATCAATTTTAAAATCTTTATCACAATTAATTAAATAATAATTACCAATCTTTGAAACATATATTAAAAAAACATTTTTAAAGAGTTTTTCTAATATTGGATAGATTGTTTTAGAACTATTTATTGAAACTTCATGCTCCGGAGATCGTCCACCAAAAAATAAAGCAATTGATTTGTTTTTAAAGTAATTATCCATATATCTTTTTTATTTCCTCTTTTATAACTGTTTTTTCATTATATGGGTATTTTATACCCTTTCTCTCTATTGATGTTTCATGGCCCTTCCCTAAAAACAATAAAATATCATTTTCATTGCTGAGTCTTAATGCCTTATTTATAGCTTCATTTCTGTTATTTATACAATAATAATTACATTTTTTGTCAATTGAAAGAATTCCTTTTTCAATATCATGCATAATAGCTATATTATCTTCAAAACGAGGATCTTCTTCACTTAATACTATAATATCACTATATTGTGCTGCAATTTTACCCATATCATATCTTTTGTTTATATCTCTTTCTCCACCACATCCAAAAACGGTTATTATTTTTCTTTTTTCTATTAACATTTGAGAAAAGATTTTATTAAATGCATCAGCTGTATGAGCAAAATCAATTATAATTAATCTATTTATATTGTTATTTATAATATTAAAACGACCTTTTATGTCCTCTATATTAATTATATTAGATAAAATATCTTCTAGAGCTATTTTAGTTAATTTGCTAATTAATAATGCAGCTAGAAGCACATTATTAATAAATATATCAAAATAGATATTAGTATTATATTCTTTTTCATTATAAAAAATTGAAATTGGTTTTAATATATTATTTTGTTCGATAAAGGGAATAAATTCTTTTTCAAGGATATAATAATCTCTTGATGAAGCTTTAGCTTTTTCGATACATTTATCTAATTCTTTATTTTTATTTGTTGTAACTAAAAAACCATTACTTTTTAGCTTTTCGATAATATTTAACTTTGTATTTATATAATTTTCTCTTGTTTTATGAAAATCTAAATGTTCATTGGTAATTGTTGTAATTATACAAGCATCGAATTTAATATCTGATAATCTATTAAATTCTTTAGAAAGTGCATGCGATGTTGCTTCAATAATTACATATTCTTTATTAGAAACTACGCATTCATCTAAAAGTTGAAATAATATATTAGAATCAGGTGTACTTTGTCTGTAAGGAGAATCAACTAATTCTCCATTAGTATCTAAGTTTGTTGTACAAATTAACCCCACTTTATAATTTAGACTTTTTAATAAACTATATGTATAAAAGGAAGTAGAAGTTTTTCCATCTGTTCCTGTTATTGCTATTATTTTTAGTTTTTTATCAGGAAAGTTATATACCATCCTTGAAAGAAAAGATAATGCTAACCTAGCATTTTTAACAACTAAGAATCCGGCTTCTTTAATATTGGTAGTGGGTAAGTCCTCTGAAACTATTAATGAAGCATTATTTTTAATTGCCTCATCTATATAATCATTACCATTTTGTTTAAATCCTTTTATTGCAACAAATATACTGTTTTTTCTTACTAATTTAGAATTGAAAGTTATATGCTTTATTTCAATATCTTTTGGATATTGTAAATAATAACTATCTAATAAATATTTATCTAAATTTAAACTTTTCATATTTTAAGAATATCATATTTATTTATTAATCTGCAATATTATTATTATTTGAAAAAAAATGATATTAAGTTACAATTTGTTAATTTTTCTGATAAACTTTGTTTGTTAATATAATAATTTTTCAATATTAATCTTATTGAAGAAAATTTATAATGAGGAGAGCTTGTGAAAAAAAAATTATTATTAATTTTATTACTATCTTGTTTTTTAGATCAAGTTTTTTCAAGTGATGTTCTAATTCTTTCTACAAATTCTATTGGTATGGCAAATGCCGGTTTAGCTGACTCAGAGAGTTTTATAAGTCCAACTTATTTAACCGATCGTGATGAAAATTCTCCATCTGTAATTACTACTTTTTCTTTTTTAGAAGAATTGACGCTTGATGAGCTTTCAACTCCTTATGGATATTTCCAATATCCTGAATTAGATATGGGGGCTACTGTTTATGGTACTAATTTAGGTTTAACTTTAAATATTGATAATTATTTAGAAGACAGAGAGTATGATGAAGATTATTTATCTTATACTGCATATAATCAATTTACAATTCAGCTAGATTGGGGATATAAAATTAATAATTTTGATTTAGGTATGAGAGTTAAAGCTTCAAGCATTAGTAAAAGAACTAATTTTGATTTGAGAACAAATTATTTATTTTTAGCTGATTATATAGTTAATACTTTTTTCTCTAATTATACTTCTGTATCTGATTCTGATTTCTTTAGCTTAGGTCTTGCTTTTAAATACAATGTAAATGATAATTTTAGCTTTGCATATTATAGTGAATCAGATTTAGATTTAACCTCAAATTCCAATACTAATGAGTTACTTTCTTATCTTGAATCTAGTAGTGTAGGTATAACTTACATTAGTAACAAATATACAATTACTAATCAGTTAAATCCTTTAGTATATAAAATTTGTATAGATACTGTATATCTTGGAGATCCTACTAATAGAGAGTTACGTATTGGTAATGAAATAAAAATGCAGTTAGGTAATAATAATAATTTAGCTTTTAGGTTTGGCTACTATGAGCCAAAAGATACTATTTCAGACTTTTTTAGCTTTGATATATCACAAGGAACAACTACCTTTGCACTTTCTTATGATAATCTTGATTTCTCAATTGTAGGTGATTTTGAAATTCCAGTTGAATCCTATTCTGATTTAGATAATGGAATTACTTTTGGAATTAGTTCTAATTTTTATTTTTAACTATTAGTATTTAACTTTTTTGTAAACATATATGTTAAGAAATATATAAATGCTGAGAAAATAACTATAGTTGCACCAGATGCTATATCAAATATATAGGAAAGATATAGTCCAAATAGAGAATTAATTAATGAAATTAATATAGCTATAATCATTCTAGAATTTAATCTTTCGCTTACTAAAGCAGCTGTTGCACTAGGTGCACAAACTAAAGTTATTAACATGATTATTCCAGATACTCTAATAAGTATTACAACTGAAAAAGCTATTATTATTAATAATATGTATTCCAAAAAAGATGTGTTTAATCCATTAATTTTTGCCATTTCTTCATCAAATAAATATATTTTCCAATCTTGAAAGAAGATTGTTAATAATATTAACACAACTACAGTTAGAATTACCATGTTGATTAAATCTATTGAATTAACACTTAAAATGTTGCCAAATAGATAGGAGTTCATATCAGGTGGATAACTATCCATAAAAGAGATAAACAATATTCCTAAAGCCATTCCTACAGACCAAAAAAGCGCTATAATTACTTCACTATGTTTAAAGCTAGATTTTCTAACTTTACCAATTGATAAGGCTGAAATTAGAGAAAAAAGAAGGGCACCGATTAAAGGATTAAAATTTAATAGATATCCAAGACCAACCCCGCCATAGGCAGTATGAGCGATCCCACTACTCATTAAGATTAATTTTTTTTCAATTATTATTGTTCCAATAATTCCACAGACAATACTAGATAGTATTATTGCAAATAATGCATTTTGTATGAATTGATAATTTAAAATAGTTAGCATTTAATTTTCCTTTTTAATGGTGTTCTCCAAAAACTCTATGTGGTATTCCATGAGCTAGTAAGTCTATTGGGCATCCATACATTTTTTCAATAGTATGCTTAGATAGTTTAGGCCCACCGTGATATATTAAATCAGTATTGATACAGGCAATATTCTTCACTTTTGAAGATATTGCCATAGTATCATGGCTAACCATTAAAATTGTAGTTCCTTTTTTGTTCAAAGAATCTAAGAGATTATATATAATATTTCTTGAATTAGGATCAACGTTTGCAGTTGGTTCATCTAAAAATAATAACTGTGGATTTCTAACAATTGCTCTTGCAATTAATAAACGTTGGAATTCACCACCTGATAGTTTTTGAATTTGTCTATCCTTTAAATCTTCTATATCTACCTTTTTAAGTGCATCGATAGATTTTTGAATGTCTATTTTCGTATATTTATAAAAAGGATTTAAAGATTTTTTTAAATTAGATCCAAGAACAACTTCTAAAACACTGATAGGGTAAGTTCTATCAACTTTTGCAATTTGTGGAACATAAGATATCATGGATTTGCTATCTCTTAGTGGTTTATCAAATAATAAAATCTCTTTACTACTGTGATCAACTAAATTTAAAATAGCTTTTAATAATGTTGTTTTACCACCACCATTAGGTCCAATTATTCCAAGATAATCACCCTTTTCTATATCCATATTAATGTTTTTTATTGCAAAATGATTTCCATATTTTACAGATAAATTCTTTACGCTTACTGCTTTATCCATTAAAAATTTTCCTTAAAAGTGTTTGCCATTATAATTAAGTTTTCAACATAATTAGGGCTTAAAGGGTCTAAAAGAATTGCTTCTCCTTTTAGTTCTTTACTTATTGAAATACTTTTTTCACTTGCTATTTCTGCTTGATAATATAAATTTGTAATTCCTAATTCTTTGGCTTTATTAATTGTTGCAATTAGTGATTTAGGTGTTATTTCTTTACCTTCTTCTTCAATTGATAACATATTCAAATTAAAATCATCTGCAAAATAACTAAAAGCTGGATGATAAACTAAAAAGCTTTTATTTTGACTTGTTTCTAAACTCTTCTCTATTTCTACAATAGCAGCATTTATTTCTTTTTTAAATGCAGCAGCATTCTCTTTGTAAAAATTTTCATTTTCACTGTCTAATAAAGATAATTCTCTCTCTATTATATCAACCATAATTAATACTCTTTTAGGACTTAACCAAATATGAGGATCTCTTGATTGACCTATATAAATTGGTGGATATACTTCTTCAACTTCATTTGCTAAATATATAACTTTAGTATTTTCTTTATTTACCATTGGTAGTATATTAAATTCTTCACTTAATACTCCAATTGAAAAATAAAGGTCTGAATTTTCAAATTCTATTCTTTGTTTTGGGGTAGGTTCGTAATTCTCAGGGGATGAGCCTTTTGGTATAAGTGTTACTATATCAACTTTATCTTTAGCAATCTTTTCAACAAATGTAGCTTGAGGTATAATAGAAACAGCTATTGTTGGTTTTGTTATCTCTTCTGTTTGCCCTGAAGAAAAAAGAGGGTATATAAATAGTAAACTTAAAAATAATAATAAATTTTTTTTCATAAAGATTTCTCCTAAAATGCAACTGATTTGCATTTTTAAGATAATACTATAATTTAATTGTGTCAATAATATTCTATTTACAATGTTTGTTTTTCTTTTTGCAGTCTTCACAAAGTCCAAAAAGGATTGAAGATGCACATGTTAAATCAAAGTTATGATCTTTTTGTAAATGTTCTACAAATTTTTGCATTGTGTCACAATCAAGGTGAATAACTTTACCACATTCAGTACATTGCAAATGTAGGTGATCTTCATGGATATAATTATGTTTTCTTAATTGGTAATAATTTTTAGTTCCATCAGTTGAAGGGAATTTAAGAACAATATTATTTTTTGCTAATTTTTCAAGGTTCCTATAAATAGTTGTAATATTCATATTTTTACCTTTAACTTTTAAATATTCTAAAATTTCATCGGCACTCAATGTTGTATCTAGATGATTTTCTAGAATATCTATTATATATTCTTTGTTTTTAGTTTTATAACCGTTGGATCTCAAAATAAACCTCTAAGTGTTTTTCTTTATTATACTATTTATTTACTACAAATCAATATAGTATGTTAAAAAGATTATTTTTTCCAAAATTCTTTAGTAAATAAAATAAATACTGAGAATATTTCTAATCTACCAATTAGCATTAAAAAGGAGAAAATCCAATGTGCCCAATTAGGAAAAGATGCAAAATTACCTGTTGGTCCTACAGCTCCAAATCCTATCCCTATATTTCCTAAAGTAAGTAGGGTTGAAGCTAAGCATGTTTCTACACTAACTCCTGTTAATGATATTAAAACAGATGAGAAAATCCATGTTGCTATATAAACACCACAAAATGCTGATATACTTCTAAGTACATCTTTTGAGAGAATTTGATTACCACTTTTGATTGGGAAAACTCCATTTGGATGTAGTTGAGATTTCATTTGATAATGTGCTTGCTTTACAATAGTTGATACTCTAATAACTTTCATCCCTCCACCAGCACTACCAGCGCATCCGCCTATAAACATCATAACTAAAACAAACATCATAGAGAATCTAGGCCAAAGTAAATAATCAGTGGTGGCAAAACCTGTTGTTGTAATAACTGAAGCTAATTGGAAAGCAGCAAATCTAAGGGATGTAAAAAAGGAAGTATAATATCCTTTATAAGTTAAGTAAAAAGCACAAAGTAATGTACATATACCCCAAATTCTTAGATAACTTTTTAATTCACCATCTCCCCATACTTCACTAAACTTTCTTTTTATGAGTTTGAAGTAAAGTGCAAAGTTAGCCCCAGATGCCATCATAAATATTGTAACAACTACATCAACATAGGCACTGTTAAAACTACCTATAGACGTGTTTTTAACACAAAATCCCGCAGCAGACATTGTTGAGAAAGCTACTGTTGTTGCTTCATAAAGACTTAATCCACCGAGTCGAAGTAATATAGTTTCTAAAACAGTGAATCCAAAGTAAATTGACCAAAGAGCAGCTGCAGTATTTTTAGTTTTAGGTGTTAATTTACCTTTAACAGGCCCTACAGATTCAGCGCCCATTAAATAAATACTCCCACCGATACCCATAGCAGGTAATAATGCTACAAATAAAACAACAACACCCATACCACCTAGCCAATTTGTAAAGCTTCTCCAAAAGAGTATGCTTTTAGCAGCTCCTTCTATATTAGTAAAACAGGTTGCGCCAGTTGTAGTAAATCCACTCATTATTTCAAAATATGCACTATCATAAGTAGAAAATTCTTTGCTGATAATTAGTGGTAAAGCACCAAAAGCTGTAATTGTTATCCAGGTAAGAGTTACAACTAAATATCCATCTCTACCTTTAATTTCATTATTTGTGTGATTTTTTGTTAAAAATAAAGTAGAACCACTAAATATAATTATTGAAAGAATAGCAAAGAAGAAACCTTTTACAGCTAAATCTTCACCGTAATTTAATCCAATGAATAGGGGGATTAACATGGTTGCACCAATTGCTAATAATATAATAGCAATAATTCTAATATCTTGTTTTATATTCATTAAAATATACCTAAAATATGATTAATTGCTTTTTGGGTTGTTATAATTATTAATTTATCATTTTCTTCAAGTTTATAAGTCCCATTAGGAATAATAGTATTGCCATCATTTTTAATTATACCTGCAATAATACCTTTTCCTTTCATGTTAATTGATTTTAATTGCTTGTTTATGACTGGACTATCTTTTGATAAAATTAATTCAATGGATTGCATTTGACCATCAAAGAGGGAGTGTATGTTTTTAACATTGTCACCGTGTAAATATCTTGTAATAGAATCTACAGCAACTTTTTGTGTTGAAATAACATCATCGATATTTAAATGCTTTGCCATTCTAATATAATTATTATTTGATTTAATTAATGCCATTGAGTAAGAGATACCAACTTGCTTTGCATAGCTTGCTACTATAATGTTTAATTCATCACTATCTGTTATTGCAATTAATAAATCGAAGTTGAATAAATTGCATTCTTTAAATATTTCTTCGTCTGTTATATTACCGTTTACAACTAAAATTTCTGGAAAATCTTGTGCAAATTTTTCACAAACTGTTTTGTTTCTGTCAATTAAAGTGATATTAGATCTTTCTTTAGGAGTAAATTTATTTAATAAAAAGTTAGTTGTTTGGTTTCCACCAACTATTACAACTTTTTTTGCTTTAGTTTTATTTACTCCAATATTAGATAAGATTTTTCTACTTTCATTTTGTTTTGCTACAAAAGTAATTAAATCATCTATTTTTAGTTTAGTATTCCCACTTGGTATAATCGCTTTATTGTTTCTTAAAATTGCAGCAATTATAAAATTTTGTTTTATTTTCTCATTTATGTCTTTGATACTTAAATCATGAAAGGGGAAGTCTTTAGTTAATTCAACTGTGTATAATAGCAATTTAAAATTGTTAAAACTTATTGTGTTTTTAAACACACCTTGAACTATTTCAGTATATATGTGAGATGCTATTTCTTCATCTGGATTTACTATGTGATTTATACCTAGTAAGGAATTATTATTTTCATCTCTATAACCTAGTAAAGATAAATTCTTTACACTACATATTGTTTGTGGGATTTTAAATTCATCTTTTGCCATTGCGGTTGAGATTAAATTAATTTCATCATTACCTGTTATAGCAATAAATACATCACTTTCTCTAACCCCTGCTTCTTCAAGGTCTGATAATGAAATTCCATTACCAGAATAAGCGATACAATCTATTCTTGCCATAGCTAAATCTGTTTGTTTTTCATTTGTGTCTATTATAGTAATATCATTGTCTTCAAGAGATAATGTGTTTGCTAATCTAAGTCCTCTTCTTCCTGCACCTAATATAATAATTTTCATAACCAATCAATCATATATTTTATTGAGTATATATACAAGGTTGATATATAAATAAAAGTATTACTTATTTATTATAAAAATTATTAATAGAATAATTAATTATTTGCTGAATAATTAATTAAAAATAAGAAAAAAACTATGTGTTTTAATATATTATTTTTATAAACCTAATATTATAAAAAAATTAAATTTATTTAAAAAAAATAAAACATTTCTCTTTTTTTTGTTAAAACCTTTAAAAAATAGTATGTTCTGACCTAAGAAATAAGATGTATCTTGACAGAACACCATTTTAAGTACTATTATCACCATTAGTTATTGAAATTTCAAGGAGAATATTATGTCCAAAGCACATAGAGGAACAGGCATCCGTCACGAACATAATCAAGGAAAAGGTACTTGCCCAATTTGTAAGAGAACAAATATCAAAGTACTTTACGAAGCAACAATTGATGAAGAAAAAGTAATGATTTGTAAAGCTTGTAATGCTCAAAGAAAGAACTCAAAATAATTCTTTCTTTATTTTAAAGAGAGACTGTCATTAGGGCAGTCTTTTTCTATTTGTAGGTGTTTTTATGATAAATTATTTCTTAGTAGGAATAAAAGGAAATGGAATGTCTTCCTTAGCTCTAATAATTAAAGAGCAAGGGGGTAATGTTTTTGGCGTTGATAAAAACACCTATTTTATCTCACAAGAAAAATTAGAAAATGCTAATATTAAGATATATAGTGAATTTGATATTTCTTTAATTAATGAGAATATTGATGTAGTAATTTATTCAACAGCTTATAAAAATCATCCTTTAATAAAAAATTTGAATGAAAAGTATGATACTTATTCATATGTAGAATACTTAGCATTTCTTACAAAAATGTCTAAATCTTATGGTATAAGTGGTACTCATGGGAAAACTACAACTTCCGCAGCTACTACTTTTTCATTAAGTTATAAAAGTCGAAAGAACTTTCCATTTTATTCCATTTTTGGATCTTCACTACTTAATGATAATCCTTATACCTTTCAAGGAAATAAAGCTTTTTTATTAGAAGCTTGTGAATATGAAAATCATTTTCACAAATATAACTTAAATGGTGCTGTTATAACTTCTATTGATTTTGATCATCCTGATTTTTTTAAAAGTGAGAAAGATGTTATAGATAGTTTTTTACAATTTGCAATAAATATAAAAAAAAATGGTTTTTTGATATTAAATGTAGATGATAAAAATATTAAATCATTACTTAAGACAATAAAAGAGATTCGTCCTGATTTAAATGTAATAACTTATGGTTTTTATGATAATTCTATTTTTCGTCTAGAAAAAGATACTTTATCATCTTCTTATAAAGTTAGAATTACACATGATGAATTATATAATATTAAATATTTTAATAGAGCATTAGTTAATGATATATTAGCAGCAGCTATTTTTTCAACTTGCATTTTATTAGATAGTGATGAAGTTAATTTGTACTTAAATGAGAATGATATAATTAGTGATGAAGTATTTACTACAGTTTTTAGATCTTCTTTCAAAGCTTTAGAGAACTTTAATGGAGTAAAAGGTAGATTAGAATTAAAAGCAAATTATAATAATATTATCTTTATAGATGATTATGCACATCATCCTAGTGAAATATTTGTATTGATTAATGAAATAAAGCAAAGATATCCAAATAGAAAATTATTTGCTGTATTTTCTTTTCATACTGCAAGTAGAACAAAAGCCTTGTATAAAGATTTTTTACAAGTTTTATTGCTTTTTGATAAGTTGATAATTACAAAAACCTTTATGAGTGCTAGAATGGATAAGGATGAAGATAATTTAGATAGAAAAATGGTAAAAGATTTGAATTCTAAGTTGTTAAAGAGCTATAAAGTAAGATTAGCTAGTGTGATTTATGTAGAAAATGAAGCTGAACTTCCATCAATCATATCTTCAATGATAGAGGTAGATGATGTTTTTATTTCATTAGGTGCTTCTAATAATGATACTTTATATAAAGATGTGATTAATGAATTAAAAAAAAGGTAGAAAAAAATATGACAAGTATGACAGGTTATGGATGTGCCCAAACATCTAATGAAGAAATTCAAATGCAAGTAGAAATAAAATCTGTTAACAACAGATATTTAGATATAATGCATAATATTCCTTATTATTTATCTGCTTATGAAATGGATATTGATAAAAAGATAAAAAGTGTTGCAAAGAGAGGAAGAATTGAAGTTTCAGTTAGAGTTAGAGTATTAAAAAATGACGTTAAAGTAGTTGTTGATGAAGAGATAATCAACCAGTATGTACTAGCTTTTAAAAAAATAAATGAAGTCTCTCAAGTACATAGTATCCCTCAATTAAGTGATTTTTTAAGTGCAGAAGGGGCACTAACTAATGTTAAAGATACAGATACTGAAAAATTTGAAGGGCCTCTCTTCTCTCTTCTTGAAGAAGCACTAATTCAATTTAAAGAAACTAAAAAGAGAGAAGGTGAATCTACTAGATTAGATTTAAAAAACTCTAAAGATAAAATTGTTGAAAGCCTTGAAATAGTAAAGAGCCGTGCTAGTGAAATTGAAGAAAATGTTAAAACAACACTTACTAATAAGATAAATGAAGTATTAGAAGAGCAAAGTTATGATGAAAATAGAGTCTTACAAGAAGTTGCACTAATGCTTGTAAAGCTTTCAGTAAATGAAGAAATAAATAGATTAGGTGTTCATCTAGAAGCTTTTGATAACTTACTTAACTTAGATGAAAGCGTAGGAAAAAGAATAGATTTCTTATGTCAAGAAATTAATAGAGAAATAAATACAATTGGTTCAAAAAGTCAAATAGCTGAATTGAATTTAGAAGTTGTTAGAATGAAAGACAACTTAGAAAATATAAGAGAACAAGCAAGAAATATAGAATAGAGGAAAATAAATGAGAATTGCAATTAGCGGGAAAAGTGGTTGCGGTAATACCACTGTATCAACTAAATTAGCACAAAAGTTGAATTATAAACTTATTAATTTTACATTTCGAAATTTAGCAAAAGAAAAAGGTGTTGAATTTTGGGATTTTTGTAAAATGGCAGAAGAAGATGATTCTTTTGATATTGAATTAGATAACAGACAAGTAAAAATGGCTATGGATGAAGAGAACTGTGTATTAGGTTCACGTTTAGCTATTTGGATGTTAAAAGAAGCTGATCTTAAAGTTTATTTGTATGCTAGTGATGAAGAAAGAGCTCAGAGAGTTTATAAAAGAGAAGGTGGAAGTTTCACAACTCGCTTAGAACAAACTCAAATGAGAGATAAAAATGATACAAATAGATATCAAAGAATTTATTCAATCGATAATAATAAATATGATTTTGTGGATTTAGTTGTTGATACTGATAATAAATCACCTGATGAAATTGTTGATATTATAGTAAAAAAAGTGAATGAAATATCACAATAAATAATATAAGTTTAATTGTTTTTATAATTAGGACTATACATTTTGATGTTTTTTTTCTATTATAATGAAGTTCGAATAGATATTTTTTAAATATCTAAAAATAATATTAAGGAGCCTCCTGGTGAATAAAGTTCCATTAGATGAATTAATCGATTTTAAAGATAATATTTATGAAATTACATGTGTTGCTATTAAAGAAGCAGATATCTTAAGTAACCCTGGTTGTGGTGGTAAAGAAATCGAAGAAAATAATGGTAAAATTGTTAGTGAAGTTCTATATAGAGCTCTAAACGGTGAAATCAAATATACAAAAGTTGAAAACTCAGACAACTAATCCATTTGAAAAAATAATATTTTTATTCGGTCCAACTAGTGTAGGTAAAACAAATCTTTTATCTAAGTTGGATCCTAACAAATTTTCTGTAATTAATGCCGATTCCATTCAAGTCTATAAAGGGCTTGATATAGGGTCGGCTAAAGTTACTGAAGATATTTTAAAAAAAATTGATCATTATATGATTGATATTCTAGATCCTAGAGAACAATTCACTGTAGCTACCTTTATAGAAGAAGCAGATAAAGCTGTAAAAAAAATACATTTAGAAAATAAAATTCCTGTAATCAGTGGTGGTACTGCTTTCTATTTCAAACATTTTTTGTATGGATTGTCAAACGCACCTGCATCCTCTATTGAGATACGCAAACAAGTAGAAACTTTTATATTAGAAAATTCTCTTGAGACCGCTTATGCTTATTTAGAAAAAGTTGATCCTATTTCACATAATAGAATTAATCAAAATGATAAATATAGAATAAGTAGAGCTTTAGAAGTATACCTAACTTGTAATAAACCGCTTTCTTCTTTTGATCTTCCTGATACCTATAGAAATGATATGAATCCTTTAATTATTGGTTTATATAGAGAGAAAGAGATAATGGATAAAAGACTTCGTCTTCGTTTTGATATCATGATGAAAGATGGCTTATTAGATGAAATTAGATATTTAGTATCACATGGAGCTAATGAATCTTGGCCTGGTATGCAGGGTATTGGTTATAAAGAATTTTTCCAAGCAATGAAAACCGGAGAATTAACAGTAGCTCAAGTTGGAGATTTAATAGTTCATAATTCTAGAAAATATGCAAAAAGACAATATACATTCTTTAAATCATTTAAAAATGTTAATTGGATGAATGCAAAAGATGAAAAAGAAATATTAACAAAAATAAATGACTATATTTAGTAAAATAAGCATGTAATAAGTTATTTTTGGATATTTATTGTATATTTATTTATTATATAAGGAAATAAAATTAATTGTTACTTTAATTAAAAAAAATATTATATTTTTATTTACTTATCTATTGACATAAGTTACAAGGTTGTGTAATATACAAATGTGATTAGGAAAAACTATAATATTAAATCCCCCAAATTTAAACATTATTTATCCTAAGAAACAAAATATATATATAAACCTCCTTTTAAATTTCCACCTAGATTCTCCTCTAGGTGGTTTTCTGTTTTAAAGTTTTATTATAAGAATATAAATTAAAATTAGTTATATGTTGCATTTAGATAAATATCTTCAATTATAGATTTAGTTTCTCTCAAATCCTCTTCCTCTATATATTCAGTATCATAAGAACTAAATGTTGGAACTAATAAAGTATCTACATATTTCATATTAGTTTGTTGTATGTCACTTATTTCATACCAACCTCTATCATTATAGTTGAAGGTAAATATTTCAGATTGCATAAATCTATAGCAATAATAAAAATCATCATCTTCATTAGCTATACCTTCTTCTTCACTTATTTCATCATTAAGAGGGTAAGGGGAATAAAAAATACTATCAACTTTATATTGATTTTCATTTATTTGAGTTATTAAAATATCGTCAATACCATAAATTAAGTATTGATCATTAATAGGTGGCATACCTTTTTCTACCCAAGTAACAGGATTAACAACAGAATCAACTTGCTCATAAGCCATTCTAGTTTGTCTAGTTACGAAAAGTGTTGTAATTTCATTAGAAATAGGGGACTTAGTTCCTCTTTTTAAGCTTGCTTCAAGTTTTTGAACATCTAAATTATTTTGAGCTTCATAGTAAGCATTAATAATACCATTTTGATCAAAAGAAGCAGTATAAGGAGGAGCTAATGCTTCTTTTATTCTTGAGGTTGTGAAACCTATAACAGCTATAGAGATTAAAGTTATAATAATTATTAGAGTACCTCTTTTTCTTAAAAAAACTCTTCTTTTTTCATTTTTCAAATAATTATTAATAGTTTTTGAAATTTTATCATTTTCTAATAATGTCTCAATATCAATTTTAGTATACGCTTTATTCTCTAAATCCCAAGAAATATCTTTAAATCTTTCAATAAACCATTTTAAGGCAATTTGAGGCTCTAAGTTTGATGAAATATCTCTAATTTTACTAATGCTAAGATGTAAAATCTTATCTATTTTATTAGATAAATCAGAATCTACACTAATATCTAATGCATTAACTAATAAATCTAAGTTAATAGCATTATACTTATTTTCTCTAACAGTAGTAAATTCATAAGGTCTAATAGAAGTCATAGCAAAATAGTATAGTTGTGCCATTTGATCAATTAGAGTGAAAGAAGGTAATAAATTTGCATGAATAAAATAATTTGCATTATCATATCTAACTTTTTCATTTGAAGTAGAAGAGAAAATATCGCTTAAAGTTCTAGGTAAGATTAATATACCATCATCTTTAGTAAAGTAAATTCTCCATGCACTAATAATACCATTTTGCAAATCTAAAAATGATGAATCCAACAAAGAAAGGGCTTTTGCTAAATTAAGTATTAATTTAGGAGCTATATTTCTTTTAGAAAAAGCAATTTCTGCTAAAGGGTAGAGTTCTAAAGGTTCAAAGTATAAACATTTTTTATCATTGTATGTTGTAAAACCTTCCCAGTACCATTTTTCTAATTTATCATCTTTATAAATAAAACCTGGTTGTTTTTCGCCCTGTAATAGAAATGATGGTAATTCACAGTTTTTATCACTAAAAGTAATAGCACTATAATTTTTGTCTTCAATTTGTAATTTAATAATATCTTTATTTGTGAACATGTTTAGTCCTTTATTTTTGCAGTTATATGATAAACGCACTTATTATCTATATCATAATTTGTAATAATTTTTGAAATTTGTTTTTCTACTTCAATTAATTGAATTTTGAAAGATTTATTTTTATAAATTTTAGTTTTAAGAAGAGAATCAATAATACCACTTGCACAACTATCGATAATTTTCTGTTTTTGAAGTTGTAACAATTTTTCTCCTGATTCTAAACTTTTAATTAATGAATTTGCTTTTTTATAAGAAAGGTCATTCTTTTGATAAGAAGATGCATTTCCACTAATAATTATCAATGTTTTATCATCGATTAATTTATTTAAAAAAGTACTAAAATTTTTACTTTGAGTAGAATTTTCAATTATGGAGCAAATAGGAACAACTTTTTTATCCTTAAAATAATGTTGAATCATTATATATAATTGTTCAAAAGATGATTCTTCTTCAAAGTATGTAGCGTTTTTCATTGAAGAGGTAAAATATGAATTAATAAATTCAGTATCTAAATTAAGATTTCCTAATGGAGTAATAATAGTTTCATATTCAGGTACAAAAATATTTATATTTGAATTTTCATTAATATTTTTTAAGTGAGAGGGTGCTAAGATTAAAATTCTCTCAAAATCATCTTTCATCGAAGTAAAAGAATTAACTAATAAAGGGAGAATGAATTCATAACTCGCATGGGGGATTAAAAAAACTTTGCTAGATTCTTTATTTGTTGCTTTGTATATTTCTTCTGTATCATTTATTAACTTATTTAATAAATCTTTATCTGATGGATAAAAAATATCATGATGTATAGTTTTTTCAATTTTATGTATTTTTCTCATTAAATTCTCCAATAAAATATATATTATATATTATCCTTTTATTTTAAAAGTGTATTTAATCTTTTTTCATCATATTTAATGTTAAGGTTTTTCTCTTGAGTTGGTAAAACAAGGCCTAATGGTCCATTTTTAGCTCTTCTTAAATATTTTACTTGAGTATAATATAAATCACAAACCTTTTGACCCCGGGCTTTTGAATAGAAAATAGCAAGGTTTGCTGCATCTAATAATACATCTAAAGGAACTGTTTTATTTCTTATAAATTTAATAAATACATAACCTCCACTATAATCTCTAGTATGGAGCCAATAATCATTTCCTTTAACTTTCTTTCTTAATAGTTGGTCATTTTCTTTTGCATTTCTACCAACTAAAATAGTGAATTTCCCACTAATAAAAGATAAACCTATTTCATTTTTTTCAAGTTTTTGTGTTGGCTCTTGAGTTTTAAGTGCTTTTTTTAATTTTCTAATATCTTGTATTTCGTTATCACTTAAAGTTAGTATTTGATTAAAATAGTTTTTTGCTTTCTCATAATCTTCTTTAGCTTTTTCCCATTGTTCTAATGCATTATTATATGATCCTTTATTTTTATGATATTTTTCATATAATTCATTAAGGTTTTCTTCTTTAGTTAAGTTGGGGTTTAATTTTAAAGTTACATCACTGTTATCTTCCCAGGATGTTAATGTTATTGAGGAAGAATTTGGTTTAACCAAATATAAATAGGCAGATAATAAATCAGCTTCTTTTTTAATGCTTTCAAAATCTTTAGTACTTTGTAGTCTTTTATAAA
Source organism: Pleomorphochaeta sp. (assembly GCF_050031695.1). Lineage (GTDB taxonomy): Bacteria > Spirochaetota > Spirochaetia > Sphaerochaetales > Sphaerochaetaceae > Pleomorphochaeta. Next base: position 75,898 of record NZ_JBNAIC010000015.1, read on the forward strand.
GAGAAGTTACACTTCCTTCTAGTTTTTTTAATTTATTATCTTTAATAGCTTCTACTTTAGCTACTAATTGTTCTAAAGTAAATTCTGTACTAATTTGACCATATTCTTTTTCAATTTGTTCATTAAAAGATAATTTTTCATCTCGCTCTCTTATATTAAACTTATCATTTAAAACTTTAGGAAGAGAAACTTTAAATTCTCCATTAGTAACATCTCCTCTATTAGGTCTTCTATACAAAGAATCAAGAATAATATTATTTTCATCAACTATTAAGATATTTGCAGCAGGTCCACTGTACAATCTAAAATATATATAAAAAATAGTATCCCTTTTTCTAAGAGTTAACTTTAAGATTCTATCGCCTTTAATGCATTCACTATCAATAATTAATGCACCTTCAACATTTGCTCTACAAAATTGAACAAAACGTTGTAGTTTTTTAGTTTTTTCTCCTTGAGGGGGAGAAGTTAATTTTGTACTTCTATGAATTCTTGCGTAAGGAGTATTTAATTCAGTATATAGTGTCCATTGTTTAGTTGAGCTACTATGTAAAATCCAAGAAAGACTATGAAAATCATGTTGAATAACTTTTTGAATTCTTGAGTTTTTTAGAGGTAATTCACTCACAATTAGCTCTAATTCTTTCCAATTTAATGACATACTATTCTCCAAATAATTATATAAGCTTTATTTAATAACTAAAATATAACTTATACTAAAGGTAATAAACAATAAAGAAATATACAAATGATAAAATGAAGATATATTTGTAATATATGTTGAAAATGTGTGTTTAATAAAAAAAATTGCTTTTAGAAATAAAATATAGTATTATAACTTAAATTTATAAAAAAAAATAAGATTTAGGGGACTAATATTTGGTTGAGCTTAATAAAACGGAAGAATTTGAAGAAGGTATTAGTTTATTTGAGATATTTGAATTAATTTATCGAAGGAAAATTCTACTACTACTAATAATTGTTTTATCATTTATAAGTGGAATAATATATCTAAATTTTACAGAAAAAAAATATCAAAGTACTGTCACCATATTAGTTGATCCTATAAAAAAAAGTTCAACTATTGGAAGTGTTTTATCGTCTGATTTTTTTGATTCGAGTGATGATATTTCAACAGAAGTCCAATTATTAACAAATATTACAACATTAAGTGATGCTATTTCCTATCTAGATTTATCTAAATATTCTACAAGTGAAGGTGTTTTATATTCTGAAATAAATATTCTTTCTTTTATTAAGAATGAAGTTAGTGTTAATTTAGTTAAAGATACTAATTTAGTTGAAGTATCAATTACAGATTCTAATCCTAATTTTGCAGCTGACTTTGCTAATGTATTAGCAATTAGTTTTAACGATATATTATCTAAATTTAGTACGGATTCTAAAAATACTCAAATCTTATTTTTAGAAGAACAAATTCCTGAAGTCGAATTAGAATTAAAAGAAGCTAATGATAAGTTATTTGAATATAAGGCAAAAACTGGTATAGATTTTTTATCAAATAATTCAGCAACTTTAGTTAACAATATTTCATATTTAGAAATGAAGAAAAAGCCATTAGAATTAGAATATTTTGAGAATTTACTTACAATAGAGGAATATCAAGAAAGTTATAATAAATTATTACCTTCTTTAGAAATTTGTAAAAACGATACTTATATTAATTCTTATTTAAATAGTTATAAAAAAGCAAATAAAGAGATAATATATTTTGATTTATCTTCAAATATTAATTCATGGAATACTACTAATTTATCTGTTGTAAATGATAATTTAAATGATACAGTTAATCAAAGAATTTCTCAATTAAATAGTCTAATGAATGAAGCTGAAAATCTTATAATCAATAGATTAGATGAGATACATGAAGCATATGAAATTGAAATAGATGATTATTTAATTAGTAAATACAATTTAATAATTTTAGATACACTAACTTGTGAACTTGCAATAGAAAATATTGAAAATGCAATTATTAGTTTTGAAGATAATTTTAATCAACTACCTGAAATAGAAAAAGAGTTAAGTACATTACAAAGCGATGTTGATTCTCTAGAGGCTATTCGAAAAGAATTGAATTCTCTTTTAGAACAAGTATCATTAACAGCTGCTGCAAATACCAATAATGTAAAAATAGTAAGTCCAGCTGTTGTTTCAGTTAATGAGGTAAGTCCTAATAAATTATTAATTTTAGCTGTAAGTATATTATTAGGAGCTGCTTTAGGCTTTCTTTTATGTTTATTACTACATATGATAGATGATACAATTCATACAGTAGATGATTTAAAAGTTGTTTTAAATAATAAAATACCATTATTAGGTTGGATACCCTACGTTATAGTAGATAAAAAGTGTCTAAAAAAACAAAATTATAAAAATTCATCAATGATTATGATGGATAATTATGTTGATTCATATATCTATGAAAGATATAAATTAGTAGCTTCAAATATTTTATATGGGAAAAGTAAATCTAATAAGATTATTGCTGTTACAAGTTCATTAGTTAATGAAGGTAAAAGTCATTTAGTTGCAAGTTTAGGTATATGTCTTAGTAATAGTGGTTATAAAGTTTTATTAATTGATGCTGATTTAAAAGCTCCTTCCCTTAGAAAGCAGTTTGGACTAAAACATGATAATAATGGATATATTAACTTGTTTGAAAATAATGATGATTTACATAAAGCGATAGTAACACCTTATCCAAGTTTAGATAATTTAAAACTTATTTCTCCAGGTAAGTCAGAGCTTTCTTCATCAATTTTTATGAAAAATACTTTATATAAAGAAAAGTTAGATTATGTTAAAGAAAATTATGATTATATCTTAGTCGATTTGCCTCCTTTTGAGTTTGCACTAGAATTAAAGCGATTTATGCACATTATAGATTCAATATTGATTTGTTCTCGTATAGGTATTTGTACAAAAACTAAATTAAATATTTTACTTGAAAATTTAGGTGAATCTGAAGATAAAATTGGTGGTGTAATAGCAACTGCTTGCCCAAAAGAAAGTGTTAAAAAATATGTGCATAAATATGATTCTTATTATCGTAATTCATCATATAGAAGTGAAATGGACAAAGATAAACAATCTTGTTTCTCTGTAGTAAAAAAAGAGAAACAAATGAAAAAAATATATAAAAAATCTTTAAAATCTAAAAATAAGTAATACTTTTTTTCACAAATTATAACAAATTTGTTATTTATATTTGACTTTCAACTAATAATCTTCCAAAATTTAGTTATGTTAGTTAAATTAATAAAATATTAATTTATCATTTGCGATTATTTATAAAGGATAATTAAATGAAAAAGAATAAACAAAATTGTATTTTTGTTCTACTAAGTTTTATTTTAATTACGATTTTATCATCATGTCCTTTTGATGATGATATAGATATAAAAAAGAGTAGAGTTGTTTTTGATATTATAGATATTAATAACAACATGTTTGTTCCGACTACTAAAAATTTAAATATCACAAAATATATAGTAACTGGCGTAAATGATAGGGGAGAATCTTTTGTTCCTCAAACTTTTTATACATCTAAAATTAATATAGTAAATGTAAATCATGGGTTTTGGACTATTAATATAGATGGGTATAATAGTGATAATGAAAAAGTTGAAACTAAAACTATAAACATAGAAATAAGAAAAGATTATATAGAATTAGATAGAGTTGAAATGGAGATGGTTGAATATCAAGGTGAGGGTGATTTTAATCTCACTGTAAATTGGGTAGATGATGATATAGGCATTGAAAGACTAAAACTTGTATTAAATTCTAGATTTGGTGGTGATAAAATTTTTGAAATTGATGTAAAAGATATAAGTTCTATTGATAATATAAAAACCATTAATAAAAATATTTCAGATTTACATGTCGGAACTTATCTTGTAAGTCTTGATTTTCTCCCATCTAGTAATGAAACTCTTTTGAACAATTTAATTAATAATACTTTGCATATTTTCAACGATCATGAGTCCCTTGGAGTTATTGATGTAGATAGATCTGTATTCTTTAATGAAGAAAAAATAGTAATAGAAGAAATAAATGAGAGTGCTGTTTTTGGATTTGATGTTTCTATATACGGTGATACTTTTATAGTAGGTGCCCCAAGTGAAGAAGAAAATAATAATGGGGTTGTATATATCTTTAAAAACGAAGTAGATAAATGGAATAAAATTAAAGAGCTAACTGCTATAAATAATGCAGTTAATGATAACTTTGGCATTTCTGTGGATATTTATAATAATACTATAATTATAGGAAATAATTATAATAATTTAGATAATAAAGGATATGCATATATCTATAAATATAATACAGATTGGGATTATGTAGAGACTCTAACATCTAATGAAGAAAATGACGATTTTGCCATTGATGTTGATCTGTCTGATAATATAGCTATAGTTGGAGCTCCTAGCTATCAAAATAAATCTGGTGCAGCTTATATATATACAGTTGAAGAGGGTATCTATAAAGAAGTTATTAAACTTAATCCAAGTGATTTAAATTCTAATGATCAATTTGGTACAACTGTTGCAATAAACGATAAGTTTGCAGTTGTAGGTTCCCCATATAATGATACTAATGGTGAAGATGCTGGTTGTATATATATTTATGAATTAAATGGCTCAAGCTGGAGTGAAATAGGTAAAATACAAAGTGAAGATATTAATAAAGGTGATATGTTTGGCAATTCTGTAGATATATATGATGATATAATAATAGTTGGTGCTATACATAATAAAAATAGTAAGAATGACTCAGTTGGTAGTGCTTATATATTTGAAAATGATGGCGTAAATTGGGTTGAAAGCTTTAAGTTTCAAGAAGATGATTGTTATGATGGCGATGAATTTGGAACTTCTGTTTCTATTGATGGTGATACAATCATAATTGGTAAACTAAGTTTTAGTGAAGAGGGTGAGTCTACTAATGCTGTTTATGTATATAAGAGAGAAGTAGATGGAGGGTGGAAAAAGTATTGTAAATTTACTCCTAGTGAAGATAAATATATAAACAATGATTTTGGAGACTCTATAAGTATAAATTCAAACAATGTTTTAGTTGGAGCTCCTCTAGATTCTGAAATTGAAATTGATAGTGGTAGTGCATATATATATAAAATGGAATACTGAAATACAAAATTTAATTAATGCTAATAATATATATATGTTATATAATATCAAAAACTAGAGGGCTAAATGACTAAATTTAATTCAAAGAAAGAAGATTTTTTATTAGATACTAACTTTCCTTTTAAAATATTTAATTCAAATAAAGATAAAAAGACATATGATTATTTACATTATCATGATTGTTTAGAAATAAACTATGTAATAGATGGTAGTGGTGTTAATTTTATAGATAATACAACTTATTTAATGAATAAAGGAGATCTATATATAATTAACAATCTATCTCATCATATGGCAATTTCAAATGGTTTTTTAGATATGAAGATAATTACTTTTAATCCAGATTTTATATTTTCAAATGATATTAGAGATTTAGAATATCTAAAGCCTTTTTATCAAAATAGTATAAGGGATAATAATCAAATAAAACTTGATGGCATTTATAAAGAAATTGCACTTAATTTAATTAAAGAAATAGAAACTGAATACAATAATAAAACTGCTGGATATCAATTATTTATTAGATCCGAGTTAATGGAATTATTAGCTATTATTTATAGATGTAATAAAGTTAATGAATGTAGTGGTATATTAACTAAAGAACAATTTGAATTTGAAAAGATTAGGGATTCTATAGAATATATTAATAATAATTATAAACAAGATATTATCTTAGAAGAATTAGCTAGTATTTCTAATATGAGTAAAAATTATTATTGTACTTTTTTTAAAAAAGTGATGAACATGACTACAATTCAATATATAGATTTGATTAGAATTAATAAGGCCTGTCTATTACTTAGAACTACCTCTAAATCTATATTAGAAATAGCAGGAGAATGTGGATATAATAGCTTATCTAGTTTTAACTCAGCTTTCAAAAAAAACACTTTAACTAATCCTAGAAATTATAGAAAGGGTAATATTTAATTAAATCGTAATATCTCATAAGTTTTTCTAAAAATCCAATAAGATTTCTACAATAATGCATTTTATACTTCTAAGCATAAATAAAACTTATGGAGTATTTTATGATTAAAAAGGCAATGGATTGTAAATTAAATGTTAAACCCTTAATGGGTGTATTAGTTCATAGTGGTTTCTGGGAAGGCCCTTGCAGGGGTGGTATTAAAGAAGAAATGATGCCAGAAATAGAAATGAAAAGAGCCAAACTAACTTATGAAAAATGTAAAGAAGTATTGAAGTACCTAAATCCTGAAATTAATGTCTTAGAACCTGTTTTTGTACCGTATTATGAAACATTTGTAGTAGCTGATGATATTGTTGATAAAATAAATAAAGATATTAATGAAACTGACTGTATTATGGTACTAAATCAACGTATACCAAAAATTGAGAGATTTAATAAACCTGTTATTTCATATACTCATGCTGTAAGTGGAGCTGATACTTGTGCATATTTAAGAAGTATAAATAGAGAAGCTTATTATGCTATTGATACAAATGAGTTAAATGAGGTTTTACATAAATTATGGGTTAAAAAAGCATTAAGTAAGACTAGGGCTTTAATATTAACAGCAGGGGAAGTTCCAACTTGGGGATTACTAAGTAATATAAAAGATTTAGAAGGTTTAAGAAGTAATTTTGGATTTGAAGTTGTAAAAAAACCATTTACAGATATTTTTAAATGGATGGATCAAATAAGTGATGAAGAAGCTAAAAGTCTAAATGATAAATTACTAAATAACTCTAAGGAAAATAGAATAAAGAAAGAGTACTTTATAAATGATATTAAATATTATTTAGCAGCTAAAAAAATGCTTGAATTCTATAATTGTAATGCATTTTCTACCGCTTGTGTCGAACTTTGTGTTTCTAAAATTCCTCAAGAGCGAAAATTTGTACCATGTGTTGCTCATTCTTTATTTAAAGATGAAAAAATACCAAGTGGGTGTGAAGAGGATTTAAATGCATTACTAGCTATGACAATTATGATGTATAGCTCTAAGAAACCTGCATTTATGGGGAACCCTTTGTATGAAAATGATGAAATGATTACTTTACATCATTCAGTCCCTTGCTTGAAAATGAATGGATATGATAAGAAAGATCTTGAATATAGTATTTATAGTTTTACAGGGCAAAATTTTGGAGGAAAAATTCAAATAGATTTTGCACAAAATGAAAGTGAAAAGGTTACAATATGCCGATTCGATCCAACAGGGAAAAAAATGTTACTAAAAACTGGTAATGTTTTAAAGAGTGAATATACTGATTATTACTGTAGTCCTTATTACTATATTCAAGTAGATGATGCTAGAAAATATATACATAACATTATGAATTTTGGACATCATCAAGTTTTAATTTTTGGTGATTATACAAAACAATTAAATGATGTAGCATCTCTACTAAATTTTGAAATTGTAAATGGTTAGATATGTTATATTTAAATAATGCAGCAACATCTTACCCTAAACCCCAAAGTGTAATTGAAAGTATAAATAAAAGCCTACAGGATATTCCTGTAGGTCAAAATAGGTCTAATTGGAAAAGCAGTAATATTATAGAATTATGTAAAAAAAATATTTCTAAAATTATTAATAATGATAATAGTGGGAATATTTATTTTACTTCAGGTGCAACTGAAGCTAGTAATATGGTTATTAGTGGTTTAGATTTATATAAAACGAAACCACTTGTAAGTAAAAATGAGCATAATTGTATAATTCGACCTTTATACAATTATTATGATGAAATAGATATAGAGTATATAAATAGTGATTCTTTAGGGTTGGTTAATATAGAAATGCTTGAATCGCAAATTAAAATAAATACTAAAGCTATATTTATTAATCACTGTTCTAATGTAACTGGAATAATTCAAGATATAGTAAAAATAGGGAAAATAGCTAAAAAGCATAATTTAATATATGTAGTTGATGCCTCTCAATCTTGTGGATGTATCGATATTGATGTTAATAGAGCTAACATTGATATATTAATTTTTACAGCTCACAAATCTTTATTTGGTATTAGTGGCCTTGGTGGGTTTTATATACGGAATAATGTTAATTTAAAAAAAGTTAAATTTGGTGGGACTTCAACTAACTCACATATGATAAAAGTAGATAAATACAATAGAGAATTTGAAGTTGGAACACAGAATATTGTTGGTATAACCGCCTTAAATAGTGGGTGTGAGTATATTTTAAAAGAAGGAATAGTGAAGATTCAAAGTTATGAAAATAATTTAATTAAATATCTTTATGAAAAGTTAAAAAGTCTTAGAAATATTATAATTTATACAGATGAAAAGTATAATCAAGGGCCTTTATTAAGTTTTAATATTAATACATTAGATCCTACTGATGTTGCTTATATATTAGAAAACTCTTTTGAAATAGTTATAAGATCTGGTCTCCTTTGTGCTCCAATAATTCATAAATCTCTTACAAATGCAAAAAAGGGAAGTGTTAGAGTTAGTCTTTCTTATTTTAATACTTATGAAGAGGTTGATGAGTTTTATAATGCTATAAAACAAATTTGTGAAAGTATATAAAGGTAAAAAATGGAAATAATAAAAATAGAGAAATCATTTGAGATGTGTAATCAAGCGGGGTGGATAGGCTATGATATTTATTTTAGTGAAAATATAGATGAAGATTTTATAAAATCATTATCTTTATTTGGGCATTTATTGTTTCTATCTAATTTAAAAAATCCTTTTTTTAAAGTTGAAAATAATAATTTAATTATTAAAGGAACTTTAAATCAGAATAAAATTAGAATTGGATGCCTTGATAAAGATAATGAAATCTTTAATATGATTTTGTCAAATTTGCCATTATGATTTATTTATTTGAATTATAAAAGGCACTAGCAATTTCACTCGCTAAATAAAAAGATCCACAAGTTAAGATACACCCATCAATAGGTGTTATTTCTTTTGCTCTTTTAAGTGCTTCTTCCCCATTAATTATTAATTCAATATTACTATTAATATTTAATTCATTAAATAAATCTAAAAGTGCATTCATATTGCTCTTTTTAAAAGTGCCAGGTCTACTTAAAATAATGTGCTTAAAGTTATTTAGTAAGATAGGAGCTATTGATCTATGATCTTTATCAATTAATGAACCAAAAATAACAGTACATTTATCTTTGTTCTCAATTTTTTTAATAGATTCTATTAATGCTTCAATTGAAGTTTTAGTATGAGCTGCATCAATATATAAATCAGGCTTAGTTTGAAGTAACTGAAATCTTCCTAAAAGAGTTGCATTATTTATAGCATCTATCATAGTAGGAGAATATAGGTTTAGTTGTTTTAAACATAAAATAGCTAAAGCAGCATTTTGTGCCATTACTGAGCCTTTAAGGTTTAAATTTAGTAATGTTTGAGTATTATCTTTCCAACTAATTTCTACTTCTTCAAAATCTTTGGTAGTATTGGAATTTATACTTAAAACTTCATCTTCTAAAAATTTTATATTACTATTATTGTTTTTAGCTTCTAAATACATAACTTTTCTAGCTTCTTTTTTTAATGTAGCACATACAACAGGTTTATTACTCTTAATTATTTTAGATTTTTCACATGCTATTTTTTTAATAGTATCACCTAAAATATTTGTATGTTCTAATTCAATAGGACAAATAACACTTATTTCAGGATTTATTGTATTTGTTGCATCTAATCTTCCACCAAGGCCTGTTTCAATTACGGCATAATCACAATTAGCTTCTTTAAAAAGCATATAACCATAAAGAGTAAAAAGTTCAAAAGTAGTTGGGTTTGTCTCGCCCCATTCATCTTTAAAAGTAAAGTTTTTAATATTGTCTAAAATATAATTTCCAACTTTTATTAATGTGTCATCTGAAAAAAAATCTCCGCAAAGTGTGAATCTTTCTCTATAATCTAATAAATGAGGGGAAGCATAAATTCCAACACTATATCCTAAATCTTTTAGGCAACATGCAATAAATTTACTAGTTGAACCTTTACCTTTGCTTCCTGCAACATGAATTGTTTTATATGATTTTTCTGGATTGTTAAAAAAGGATAATAATTTTTCCATTCGATCTAGTCTATAGTTTCTAGTAGTGTAATGATTAATGTTTTTTTCTAAATTTGTGTAATTTTCCATAGAATGGATTATATTTATAAATGATGTTTCCATATTAATTTCCTATTTTATAACAATTAAATAATTTAAAATATTCATCTAATAATTACAAATATTTAAATAAACATAAATAGGGAATAAGGAAAAAAGAAAATAATTTATAATTTTATTTTGGCAAGAATGATAAAAGAGTTTTAATAAGTATATTTTTATCAATAGGTTTGTACAAATAATCATTCATTCCAATTTGTTTTGCTTTTTCAATATCTGAAGAGAGAAAATTTGTAGATAATGCAATAATTGGAGTTTCTATGCTTAATTCTCTAATTTTTTTAGTTGCAGAAAAGCCATCTAAAATAGGCATTTGAATATCCATAATTATTGCAAAATAATCATTGTTTTTTACTTTATCAACTGCTTCTTGTCCATTAATAGCATGATCACAATTTATATTAAATGATGTGAGTATTTTGTTAATAATTTTGGAGTTAATAGGATTATCTTCACAAATTAAAATCTTTTTATTATTTAGTTTGTTTTGTAAAAATTTTGTTTTAGTGTATTTATTATATTCTTCTTCACTTATTTCATTAGCAGGGATTTTAAAAAATATTGTGGTTCCTATATTTTTTTGGCTCTCACACCAAATAGTTCCTTTGTGTTGTATAATTAGATTTTTGGCTATTGCTAAGCCTAATCCATTTCTTGATGATTGATTTATTTCCTTTGTGTAAGGGTCAAACATAATTGGTAAAAACTCTTCATTAATACCTATTCCATGATCTTCTATTTCATTATAAAAGTATGGTTTTCCAAAATCATCTTTTATATATTTTTTTCTCCAAATTATTGTAGAATTGTTAGTTGAGAAATCAACAGCATTTTGTAAAATGTTTAAATAAATTTGTTCTAATCTAAATATGTCAAATAAATGATATGGCCAAATATTTTTATCAAATTCTTTAATTAAAGTTATATTTTTCTTTTTAACTTGTGGCTCAATTATTCCTAAAATACGATCTATTAAAATATTTTTAGAAATAGGTTTTACATTTAAATGGATTTGATTTTTTTCTAGCATATTAATTTCAAGTAGGTCATTTACTAATCCTAATAGATATGAAGCACTTTGATTAATTTGTTTAAAATAGTTTTTTTTATTAGTATCGTCATTTTCATTTATGCCAAATTCACTGTAGGATAATATTGCGGTTAAAGGTGTTTTCATATTATGAGACATTCTAGTAAAAAATGAATCTTTCTCTTTTCTAAATATTTCTGCTTCTTCTAGTGCTTTTTTATAATTATCTGCAATCTCTTTTTGTTTTTGAATTTCTATTGAAATGTTTTTAATAGTTATAATAGCTCCGAAGAAGTTATCTCTAAAAAAAGTAGGTATTGCAAAAATGTTAAAATGTGAAATTTTTTGTGGAAAATTTGTGAAACTGATAGAAATATTAGATATTTCTCCATTAATAAGCTTTTTTTCTAACATAATTAATTTATCTGTTTCATTGGTTTGTAAAATTGTAATTAGATTCTTACCAATTATTTTCTTTTTATATTTAAATGTTTTAATAAAGGTTTTATTAAAATTAATAATTCTAAGGGACTGGTCTAAAACTAATATTGAATCTTTTGACTTTTCAAAATATTGATCTGCAATATTATTATAATAATTTCTTGTAGTACAAGGGTTTATTGTAGAAAAAAGAAGTGTCTTTCCATCAATTACAGTTGGATAGCTTTCAACTTCCATTTCAATAATTGTCCCATCTTTCGTTTTGTGAGGGAAATGAAAATAGTTTCTATTTTCATTTTTTGCAATTTGCATTTCTCTTTTAACTTGTTCATTTGTTAATATATTTATATCTTGGATTTTTAGATTGCATAATTCATTAATTGAATATCCATAAATTGAAGACGCTTTTTTATTAGCAGCAACTATTTGTCCAGTCTTAGGATCAATTATTAATATGATTATAGGATAATTTAAACATGCTTCATTAAAATTCATCTATACTCCATTAATTATAATATATGCGTAATTATAACATAAACTCAATTATTAGAAAGTATTTTATAAATTTATTTGTATTTATGTAATAAATAATTAATTATATAACTTTAAATTGACACAATAACATAAAGTGACAATTTGTAATTAAAAAGCTTGAAAATAAATTTTTGCTATCATACAATGAGATATAAAAGTAATAATTTATGGAGGATTAATTATGCCTAATACAACAAGACATAATCCAATAACTTTTTTTGAGGATTATAAGGGTAAAGATTTTAATGGAGAGTGGCCAACTGTTGTCGAAATGTTTGATATTTCAGTAAAAAGATTTAAAAATAATTCATGTTTTAGGCAATTTGTTCCAAGCGAATTAGAATTCAATTATACTCAAGCGAGAGAAAAAATAGTATCTGCTGCAAATTATATTTTAACATATGCAGAACCTAAAGATAAAATTGCATTGTGTGGTAAGAATAGTGTTGAATGGGCAATTTCTTATTTAGCAATTCTTTATGCAGGTTGTATTGTAGTCCCGTTAGATGCAAATCTTAAAGATCATGAAATAGAGAAATTAATGAAATTTGCTGGTGTAAAAGCTTTATATGCTGATAAGAATAAAGTTGATGTTCTTGATAAAGATGATAAGTTGGGTTTATTAAAAAGAGTTTCCTTAGAAATTGGTGATGAAGAGAAATATATATTAAATAACTTAGTAAAAGGTGATTTAGATGAAAAAGCTTATAAACCAGTAAGTGAGGATATTGCTGCTATTTTATTTACTAGTGGAACAACAGGTACTCCAAAAGGAGTTATGCTAACTCATGAAAACTTAGTTAGTGACTGTTATTTAGCACAATTTAATATGGAAATTTTACCAACTGATGTATTTTATGCTATTTTACCTATTCATCATGCTTATACTATGCTTGCTGTATTTATTGAGGCAATTAGTGTTGGAGCTTCTGTAATATTCGGTAAAAGACTTATAATTAGCCAAGTACTTAAAGAACTAAAAGTTGGTAAAGTTACAATGTTCTTAGGTGTTCCTATGTTATTTAATAAACTTTTAGCAGGTTTATTAAATGGGGTTAAGAAAAAGAGTATAATTCTTTATGGTTTAATTAGATTTATGATGGGAATATCTGGAGTAATAAAGAAAATTACTAAAAAGAATGTTGGTCATAAAATGTTTAAATTCTTACTTAAACAAATATCTCTTGATACTAATAGAATTTGTATTTGTGGTGGGGGGCCATTACCTTCTTCTACATTTAAAATGTTTAATGAATTAGGTATTGATTTTGTACAAGGTTATGGTTTAACAGAAACAAGTCCTATCACTCACTTAAATCCAACTTATGCATATATTGAATCATCTGTTGGTAAATTAATTCCAACTTTAGAGCAAAAGATTGTTAACCCTGATAAAGAAGGTAATGGTGTTCTATATCTTAAAGGTTCTGTTGTAATGAAAGGATATTACAAAAATAAAAAAGCAACTGATGAAGTTCTAGATAAAGATGGTTGGTTATGTACAGGTGATGTAGGACATATTGATAGTAATGGGTATTTATATTTAACAGGTAGAGCAAAAAATATCATAGTTACCGAAGGTGGTAAAAATGTTTTCCCAGAAGAAATTGAAGACCATTTCCAATTATATAATGAAATTGACCAAATTTGTATTGTTCCTTTCATTAAAAACGAAGCAACTAAGAGTGAAGGTATTAGAGCTTTAATTTATCCAAATCAAGATTGGGTAAAAGAAGAAGGCGATGAAAAAGCTGAAAAGAGAATTAATCAAATTATTGAAGAGATAAACAAAGAATCTCAACCTTATAAGAGAATTGAAAAGATTTTAATTACAAAAGAGCCTTTACCAACTACAAGTACTAAGAAAATTAAGAGATTCGAGGTTGCAAAATTATATAAATAATAGAATTAATTACTAAATAAGTTTTTAAGTATTGCTAATTTTCATAAAGGTTGATAAAGTCATCTTTATGAAAAGTAATTTAAGAAATTATTTACGCGCCCAAGCGCATAATATTGATCCTATTGTAATGGTTGGAAAAGATGGTGTAAGTGATAATGTTATTTATGCATTAGATCAAGCTTTATTACACCACGAGTTAGTAAAAGTTAGATTTCAAGCTAAAAAAGAATTTATTAAAGAATTAAGTAATAAATTAGCATTAGAGACAAAAAGTGATTTAATTTATGTAATTGGATTCACTGCTATCTTCTATAGAAAAAGTGAAGATAATTTAATTGAAATCCCAAAATCTTTATTAAGATAACGAATAAAAGATGCAGTAATGCATCTTTTATTATTTATTTTGTGTTTCTATGTAAAAGTACATTGACAATATTTTTGTTTCTTTATATAGTAACAATCAATTAATGGAGATTTAATTATGAAAAAAATTACAAGTGTATTATTATTAATTGGTCTAGCAAGTGTTACATTATTTGCTAATGGTACTAAAGAAATAGAAAGTAGTGAAAAAGTTTATAAAATTGGAATATCTAAATTTGTTGCTCACCCAGCACTAGATGCAATTGAACAAGGAATTATGGATGTATTTAATGAACAAGGTATTAATAGTGATTTTGATTTACAAAATGCCAATGCTGAAATATCTACAGGTGTTTCAATTGCTAAATTGTTTAAAGATAGTAATAAAGATTTAGTTATAGGTATTGCGACCCCAACTGCACAAGCTTTAGCTCAAGTATATAAAAATGATTCAACACCTGTTCAGTTTTCAGCAATTACTGATCCTGAAAGTGCTGGATTAATTGATGAATCAGCAACCAATATTTTTGGTGTTAGTGATAGAAACCCTATTGAATTGCAATTAGATACTTTTGTCTCTTTAGCTAATATTTCTAAATTAGGTATGATATATAGTGGTAATGAATCTAATGGTGTAGCTATTTATGAAAGAGCAAAAGAATATTGTGATATGAATAATATTGAATTAATTGCTGTTAGTATTTCATCTTCAGCTGAAGTAAAAACTGCTATGCTAACTATTGCTGACAGAGTTGATGGTATATATATTGGTAATGATAATACAGTTGTTTCTGCAATAGCTAGTGTTGATCAAGTTTGTAATACATATGATTTACCATTATTTAATAGTGATACAACTAGTAGTGAAGGTACTAATTTCTTAATGAGTTTTGGTTTAGATTATTATAAATTTGGTAGAATTAGTGGTGAGTATGCAATTGAAGTTTTAATCAATGGTAAAACACCTAGTGAAGTTGGTTGTATTTATCTAGATGATATATCTCAATTTAATTTCATATTAAATTTAGATAGAGCTGAAGAATTAAACATTGAAATAAGTGATGAATTGTTAGCTAAAGTTAGTACAATTGTAAAAGATGGGGTTATGATAGCTCAATAATACAAATTTATTTATAGATTAATCCTCTCAATTTTAATAAATATATTATTAAATTAGAGAGGATTTTTATTAAGCAAAAACAGAACCTATATATTCTGTAAGATCTTCTTCTTTATACATTAATTTATATAAAGCTGTAACTATTGGGTATTCATTTTCTATATGATTTTCTTTTGTTTTATCATACATTAATCTAATAGTTCTATAACCTTCAATTACTGTTGTACTTTTATTGTCTTGTAAGAAACCTTTACCAACCAAAAGCCCTAAAGTTCTATTTCTAGATAAGTCATTTAAACTAGTAAGTCCTAAATCACCCATACCACAATATTTAAATATAGTATTGCTATCACAATTAAAAAGTTCTAAAAACTTTCGCATTTCATTTACACTTTTTGTATAAATTAAAAAATCAACATTAGGAGAATTATATCTTCCTGATACTAATCCAATAGCAATTGCATACATATTCTTTAATATACTTAATAATTCAACTGCCCTAATATCTTTTGTGTAATCAAGTGTTAAAGCTGTATTTTTTAAAATAGAGTTTTTTACGATTTTATAATCTTTTTCATTTCCCCCAAAAGTAAATGCAGATGGGAATCCATTTAATAGTTCAATTGCAAAGGTTGGTCCTTTCATGCTAGCCTTTCTATTGAAAGGTAGTTTTTCAGTAATAAAAGCACCTTCATTACTCATCCCTTTTGCAAGATTAATAATTAAAGTATCTTCTTTAACAAAATCTTTTATCTTGGTGCAAAATGATAAAATTGCTTTAGATGGTATAGCTAAAAAAATGCAATCAGCTTTATTAAAAAATTCTAAATCATTAAATGCTTTTATTCTCTTATTTATATAACGAGTTGAGAAACTTTTTGAATTTTTGTGATTTTCATTAATTTCATTTACAATATCATCGTTACGACTATAAATATATACTTTATTCTCAGTATTCCAAGCTAATCTTTCAGCAATAGCTGTTCCAAAAACTCCACTTCCTGCTATAATTATTGTTTTTTTATTCATATTATCTGGAATTTTGCTGTTCAAAAGCACTTATATCATGATTGTTCCCACTAATAACTAGAATGTCATTTTCATGTAATTCAGTTTCAGGAAGTATATAACCATTTGCTTTGTTTTCTCTAACAATAGCTATTATATTAATACCAAATTTAGCTCTAAAATTTAGTTCTTTAATACTTTTATTAGCATATTTATCATTAATTGCAATTTCAATAATTGAAAAATCTTCTCCAATAGGTAAAACATCAAGAGTTAATTTAGCACTTAATGTTTTAGCAAGCTTTGCTCCCATATCAATTTCAGGGTTTACAACAGATGCTCCTATTTTTTCTAAAATTCTACTATGATCATTGCTTATTGCTTTTGCAATAACTCTTGGCACTCCTAATTCAATTGCATTTAGGGTTGCTAAAATATTAGCTTCAGTATCTTTACCAATACATACAATAACTGTACCACAATCAGCAATACCAGCTTCTTTAAGTGATTCTTTTGTTACTTCACTCATATGAATTAGTTGATTTACACTAGTTTTCAAAGGGTATAGTTTATTTTGGTCTTTATCTATAGCTATAATTGTTTTTCCATTTTCTAATAAATTCTCTGCTAGAGCTAAACCAAAACGGCCAACTCCGATAATTCCATACAAATTATTATCTGCCATAATTTACTCCTTTTTATCCAATTAGGATATTTTCTTCTATATAGTGGAATCTCTTTTGAGATGTTCTCCAACTAAAAGCAATAGTTAGAGGTCCTATTCTTCCGATAAACATCAATATAATTAGTAATATCTTACTTGATGCTGCTAATTTAGTTGTTATTCCCATAGACAATCCAACAGTAGCAAAAGCACTAACACATTCAAAAATAACTTCTTCAAAACTAAAAGCAGTTCCTTCTATTGAAAATATTATACCGCCTGTAATAATTATAGCAAACATTGCTAAAGTAGCTACAAAGAAGGCTTTAATAATAGAAGAATCAGATATTTTTCTATAAAAAGCTTTTACATTATTATGAGTTGGAATTCTAATTATTGATAATATAATTGTGAACATTGTTGTAGTTTTAATACCACCACCGGTCGAACCAGGAGATGCCCCTACATACATTAAAAACATCATAACAACAACACCTGCATTACTTAATTTATTTATTTCAATAGTATTAAATCCTGCTGTTCTTGCTGTTACACTTTGGAAAAAAGCTTGTAAAAATGTAATATCTTTTTCGCTAAAGAAAAAGAAAATTGTTCCAAAAGCTAAAAGCGAGAAGGTCATTGTAAATACAATTTTTGTATGTGTTTTAAGTCTTCCATTTTTCTTATATGAAAAAACATCATATATTACAAAAAAGCCTAAACCTCCAATAATAATTAATAAAGCTGTAGTTAAATTTAATAATAGATTATTACTATAATTAGAAATACTTGTAAAATTTCCTAATAAATCAAATCCAGCATTATTAAATGAAGAAATAGAGTGGAATATAGATAATCCAATTGCTCTTGATGTGGCATAATCAATCTTAAAAACTTGATAAAATAGTAGAGCACCTAAAGTTTCACAAATAACTGAAGTTAAAATAACCGTTCTAACTAATTGTGTTATATCAAATCCTGGGATTGTATTTAGGGACTCTCTTGCTAAAGATAGATTAGAATAAGAAAGATTGTTTCCTATTATCATTAAAAAGAAAACAGCAAATGATGCGAAACCTAAACCACCTAATTGGATTAATGTTGCTAGTACAACAGATCCAAAGATAGATAAAGTATTTCCAACATCAATTGTTGAAAGTCCAGTTACACATACAGCACTAGCTGATATGAAAAAGGAGTTTACAACACTTATACTCTTTCCTGCCTGGTGACTAATTGGTAAAAGTAATAATACCCCTCCAATAATAATTATTGAAGCAAAACCAATTATTAGCCTTATCCCGGGGGGAAGCATATTTTTATGTTTTGATTTCATAAATATGGATTATAAATGTTTACCTTAAGAAATACAAGATATTATTGATTTATTTAAATATCTTAATATTTTAAAAAAAAAGGTTTGGTAAAAATACCAAACCTTAAATATATAAAAATAAATTATATTATTTTTCTTGTTCAAGAGCTAATGTTCTTGTTGTTAAATCACAAACACTTTCAGGACCATAATATTGAATAGCACCAGGGAATGTGAAACAAGTATCTTTTGCCCATTCTTCTCTGTGAGCTTCAAAATATTTAAATGGAGCACCATCTAGTTCAACTAAAGCTTTTTTAATAACAGGTTTTTTCTCACCGTGTCTTTGTTCCATGTTCATCATCATTGTTATTGGAATACCACCTGCAATCCATTGATCAGCTGGAGCACTTAAGTTCTTAACACTTGAAAGATATCCTGATAAACCACTAGCGATAAGCATAAATGCATTGAAACCTAAGCTATAGCAATAGTCTGCGTCAAAGTTTGAAGGAAAAGCACATCTGCCTTCATATCCAAAGAAGTGATTTTGTGCACTGAATTTACCAGTATAAGATCCTTCTTTTTTCATTTCTTCTAATTTTTTAGCAACCATTTCGATTAATAGTTTGTCAGTTTCAATTCTTGAAACTTGAACGTTACCGTGTGGGTCTCTATCCATTAATAATTGTAATTGAATACCAGAAGGTAAAATACTAAATACTTTACTACTTGCTTCACTTACATTATTTAAAATAAAGTTAATTTGTTCTTCGCTAGTTGTGAATTTTGCATATTCAACAGCTTTATTTGCTAATAAATCATTTAATTCACCAATTAAAGCTTTTACTTCAGGAATAAATTCAACTAGACCTTCAGGAATAATAATAACACCAAAGTTTAAGCCATTATTACCTCTAACTGCAACAATGTTACTAATATAATCTACAACGCCAGAAAGGGAAGTTTCATTTTTTTCAATTTCTTCACTAACTAGACAAATATTAGGTTGTGTTTCTAATGCACATTCTAAAGCGATATGAGAAGCACTTCTTCCCATAACTTTAATAAAGTGCCAATATTTTTTAGCTGAGTTAGCATCTCTTTCAATATTACCAATTAATTCACTATATGTTTTTGTTGCAGTATCAAAACCGAAAGAAACTTCGATTTCATCATTTTTTAAATCGCCATCAATAGTTTTTGGACAACCAATAACTTGAATATTAGCTTTTGATTTTAAGAAATATTCAGCTAATACAGCTGCATTAGTATTTGAATCGTCTCCACCAATAATAACAACTGCTGAAATGCCATGTTTTTCACATGTTACTCTAGCTTGTTCGAATTGTTCTTCAGTTTCTAATTTAGTTCTACCTGATCCAATAATATCGAAACCACCTGTGTTTCTAAAAGTATCTAAATATTCACTAGTAATTTCCATTGTATCATCTTCAATAATACCACTTGGACCACCTTTGAAACCATATAATTTGCTCTCTTTGTTTGCTTTTTTAATAGCATCAAAAAGACCACTGATAACATTGTGTCCACCAGGAGCTTGTCCACCTGATAAAATAACACCAACATTAACTTGTTTTTTGATTTCTTCATTATTACCTTTTTCAAAAGTAATCTTATTTAATCCATAAGTGTTTTCAAATAAAGCTTTAATTTGTTCTTTATCTGAAGCAGGAGCTGTTGCTTCACCTTTAACAGGTACAACTTGATCAATTGCTTCTCTTAAAATTGATGGAAGCTTTGGTTGATACTCGTATCGAACTCTTTGTAGAGGGGAAAGATTCATAATTTCTAATCTCCGATTTTTTGGTTTTGTTTTTACAAGAAGTCTTGCATTAAAAAGATATAAAAATAACACACTTATTTCAAGACTATAGACAATATTATACTACTAGTACTTAAGTAAATAATATATTAAAATAT
>NZ_JBNAIC010000016.1:0-149261 GCF_050031695.1 Pleomorphochaeta sp.
TTCTAAGTGTAAAATATTAGATAGTATTGAATAAACTTGCATGGCAAATATATCAATGATATAATTACAACTAAGTTTTTTAGAGTGAAATTGTATAAATATAGTTTAAAAAGATATGGGAGTGCACTTTTTAAAAGTTAATTGTTAATAAAGAATAAAATTATACAATAAAAGAATTTAGGTTTATAAAATAAATGCATTTTGTAACTTTTATTTAAGTAAATTGATATAAAAAATAATCAGTTACAATACTAAGTATATATATTTATGTAACTATATTTAAATGATATTTTACTTAGTCAAAAATAGGTGATCATTCTTTTATGATATTAATTCTAATTAATAGTATTTATTACAATACTCTTTCTAAAAAATAGTAAAAAAGGTAGAAATGAGCATTTAAATGAGTATAAATAAAATATAAAAAAAATTTAGTAAGAAATATATTTTATGACTTAATAAAACTCTTTCTTTTAAATTTTAGTCTTTTATCTTTTTTGATAATGATACACGGTATCGCTATCATTATAGTTTATTGCATTCAATAAAAAGAGGTACTCTATGAATCGTACATTAAACATTATATCAATTATTTTATTGTTATTTATTTCTTTGTTTTTTTCGTCATGTAATAAAGATACTGAAGAAGAAAATCCTATTGTGATTGATGAAATCTCAGCAGCCACAGATTACACTCAAGTAGTATCCTCTGCTGTTGAAATTAAAAGTGCTGCTTTGCGTGATCGTGTTCTCTCTAGTGGAACTATTGAGGGACTTGAAGAAGTTAATATAAAAGCTAGGACTTCAGGGGTTATTAATTCTATTGATTTTAACTTAGGTTCTACTCTAGAAAAAGATCAAGTGCTTTTAACTTTAGATGATACTATTCCTTTATTGAATGTTAGCCAATTAACCAAACAATATGAAAATAGTCTTAAAGAACTCAATGCTAATAAGCAACTGTATGATAAGGGTGCTATTTCCTATGTCCAGTTAACTCAAACTCAAAGCAGTGTTGATGGACTTAAAGCCCAACTTGAGCAAGCTAAAAATAATTTAGATAATACTAAAGTAACAACTCCTATAGCTGGTAGTGTAGCAGAGAAAACTAGTCTTGTTGTTGGAGATCTTATCCAAGCTGGTGCACAAATTGTACGTGTTGTTGATCTTAATCATTTAAGAGTTACTATACCTGTTGGTCAAAACCAACTCTTTTTAATTAAAGAAGGAGCTAAGGCACTTATTACTATTAAAACACCTACAGAGGACATAGAGGCAGAAGGAGTGGTAAGTGGTATTAGTGCTAGCAGTGATTCAAAAACAGGTAGCTGGTCAGTACTAGTTGATTTTAATAATCCTAATCCATCAATTATTAAGGCTGGTATAAGTGCTGACGTAATTATTTTTAATGAGGATGCACCAGTTTATACATTGGTACCTAATTCAGCAATGGTATACCGAAATGGGGAGACTTCAATCTATATGGTTGAAGGTGATAGTGCAAAGAAGGTTAATGTTAAAGTGGTTGACCAATACGGAGACCAAAGTGCTATAGAAAGCGTAGATGAAAATATTTCACTTATTGGAAAGAAAGTTTTAGTAAGTGCTCTATCACGTATTTTAGATGGTACATCTGTTGTAACTCAAGAAGACTAAAAAAGGAATAGATTATGGATAATCAAAAAGGATTTAGTATTGGTAGATTCTCTGTAACAAAACCAGTAATGGTAAATATACTAATGATAACAGTTCTACTTTTAGGTGGCTTAAGTTTGGCCCGTCTTCCACAAGAACAGTTTGCAGAAATACCCTTTTATTGGGTCAATGTCATAGTACCTTATCCAGGAGTTGGTGTAGAAGATTTAGAATCTTCAGTAACAGTACCTGTTGAAAATGCATTTCAGGGTATGGATAAACTAAAACAAATTAGCTCAACTACTAGTGAAGGTCTTAGTGTGGTTAGGGTTGAATTTGATGACGGTATTACACAACAAGAGTTTAATTCTCTTTATCAAGAAGCTCAGACCCGTTTTAGTCAAGTTGCATTGCCCGATGGTGTTATCGACCCAATTGTTGATGATTTTTCTTCAGCAGATTTTCTTCCTGTAATAGAGGTCGTAATTAGTGGTAATTTGCCATATGAGCAGTTGAGAGATCAAGCTATTTCTCTCCAAAATGAGATTCTACAAGTTAACGATGTTTCTGATGTTGAGTTGCTTGGACTTCCAGATAGACAGATTCTTATTAACTTAGATAATAACAGTCTTATTTCTAGAGGTTTGAGTGTAAATGAAGTAGTTAGTGCTATTAATGATCAAAACAGTGCTATTCCAAGTGGTACGTTAAATACTGGTTCTAGAGAATATCTTTTAAGAACCCTTGGCTCAATTGATACTATTTCAGATTTTGAATCAGTAATTGTGAGAAGATCTTCTTCCTCATCAGGAGTTGTAAGAGTTAGTGATGTTGCTGAGGTAGTTGATGGTTTTGACCCTGATTCATCAATTGCTCGTTTTAATGGAAATCCATCAATAAATCTTCGGGTAATAAAGGTCGTAAAAGGTAATTCAGTTGATATAGTTGAAGAAGTAACCAAAATTGTAGAAGACGCAAAGTGGCAAAATAATGGAGAAACTAATATTACTCTATTTAATGATTCAACAGTTCAAATAGAATCAAGTTTAAATGTACTTTCTTCAAACGCTTTAATGGGGCTTTTTTTACTTGTTCTTATCCTTTGGCTTTTTATTGGTTTTCGTAATGCTTTAATAACTGCTTTAGGTATTCCAGTAACTTTTGCACTTACATTTCTTGTTTTAGATTTATTAGGTGAGACTATTAATACTAATACACTATTTGGTTTGGTATTAGTTTTAGGCCTTATTGTAGATCATGCAATTGTAATAATTGAGAATTCTTATAGATTGCAATCTAACGGACTCTTACGGCATGATGCAGCAATAGATGGGGCTAATCAAGTTATATGGCCAGTTGTTGCAGCAACAGCAACAACAGTTGCGGCCTTTTTACCATTAATGCTTCTTCCAGGTACTATTGGAAAGTTTTTAAGAGTTATTCCTTTAACTGTTACAATAGCTCTTATAGTAAGTACTAGTGAAGCTTTATTCTTTTTGCCAAGTCACTATGCAGAATGGGGACCAAGAGAAAAGAAAAAAAGGAAAAAAGAACCTGGTGCTTGGTTTAATAAAATTCAAAGTGGATATTCTAAGTTCTTTATAAAGGCTTATAAATTTAAGGTTCTTATTCTTTTACTAGCATTAGTTATTACCGTTGGTGTGTTCTCTCTAATAGGAACGCTTAGACAAGATCTTTTTTCAGCAGAGGATTATTCCTATTTCAATATAGAGATACTAACTCCTAGAGGAACTTCATTAGATCAGACAAATAAAATTGTTGCACAGTATGAAGATATCTTACTTGATAAGGTAGGAAATGGAGAAATAATTTCAATTAGTACTAAGATTGGAACACTTGGTAGTGGAGAATCAAACTCAACTCAATCTCAGATAACTGTAGATCTAGCTGAAATGGATGAAGGTAGAACTAGAAGTATTGATGAAATTATCACCGAGGTACAAAAGGAAACTTATTATCTCAGTGGAGTTGAACAAGTCTTCTTTAGAAAAGCTCAAAATGGACCACCTACAGCAGATCCATTGAGTTTCCGTATTTCAGGTGATGAATATAAAACAATTATCGATTCTTCAAATGCTATTGTAAACTTGTTAAGTTCCATTGATGGAGTTACAAATGTTGAAAGTGATTTTATATCAGGTAGTCCTGAACTTCGAATCAAAATAAACCAAGATATCGCTAGTGCACTTAATGTTAGTGTGGGCAGTGTTGGTTCCTACATTAGAGCCCGTTTTGATAGTATACCTGCAGGAACTTTCTTTGAGAAAAATGAAGAAATAGATATTGTAGTAAGATTTAGTGAATCAGATTCTAGGCAGTATGAAAACCTTGAACAACTATTGATTCCAACTAATGATGGAAGACTTATCCCTCTCTCTAGTATTGCAACAATTGAACTTGATAATTCTATTGGATCCATACGTAGGATAGAAGGTAAACGTGAAATAACAGTTTCAGCTAATGCAGTTGAATCTTTAGATCTCCAAGAGGTCAATAATAAAGTAAAAGAGTTTTGGGATCAATCCTTATCTAATAAATACCCTAATGTCACTTTTAAAGTTGGTGGTGAATTCGATGACTTTAATAACTTAATTTTTGATATCCTTAGGGTATTTATTCTTGGTATCTTTTTAATTTACTTGATTCTTGGAACTCAATTTAATAGCTATAGCCAACCTCTTTTGATATTATTTTCTATTCCGTTTGCATTTATAGGAGTTGTATTATATCTCTTTATTTCAAATACGCCACTTTCAACTACAGTAATATACTCAAGTGTAGCTCTAGCAGGTATTGCAGTAAATGATGCAATTGTATTAATTAGTTTTATAAATGAATTAAGAGAGATAGGTAAATCTGTAAAAGAATCAGTTGCCGAGGCTGCTAGAACAAGGCTTAGACCTATTATACTTACTTCCTTAACTACAATTGTTGGTCTACTTCCAACAGCAATAGGAATAGGTGGTTATTCTGTTGTATGGTCTCCTATGGCAAGTACTATTATTTTTGGTTTGATATTCTCAACACTAACCACATTATTTATAATACCAATGCTCTATGGAACCATATATGATAAAAAAAGAAACAGGAGTAAAGCATGAAAAAATATCTACAACTATTATTAAGTATACTACTTACTGTAGCATTTCCTCTTGTTGCTACTTCATACCCCTCTCTAGATGTTGAATATGAGTTAGAAAATGGAGATGAAATAATATTAGAGCAAGAGAGCTTAAATGCTTTTATTAATCAATGGCAAGATGATTCTATTCTATCTTTTTTAGATGCAGAAAAAGAGCTACGTATAGCTCTTTTACAAGAAAATTATGATCTTGAACAACTTGAGTCGCTATATAGGATTCAAAGAGAGCAAATACAGTTTCAAAAAAGAGAGCAAGGTTTTAAAATAGGGCTTTCTTCTCAACCGCTTTACTCTCTAAGTAGAAGTCTTAATTTAACTACAACAGGTAGTTATGATTTATCTAATACCTTTGGGATTGGGACTACTATTTCTAAAAACCTTAATACAGGAGCTCAAGCAACACTGAGTGCATCTCAATATTCTAGTTTAACCTTAAATAGTTCTTCAAGTTCATTATGGACATGGACTCATAGTCCATCTGTGAGCTTAACTCTTAACCAACCATTATCAATAGGGGATGGCTTAATTGATTTTAGCTATGCCAATAAAGAGCTAGAAAAGCTAGAGATAACAGCAACTAATTCAAAGCTTTCTTATGATCAACTTCTAGCAGCTTTGATATCTCAAGGTAATAGCCAACTTTCTACACTACAGAGTCTAAAAGAAAGTCGCTTTATTTTAGGAGAACAACTTATTAGTGAACAAGCTTCAATTAAAGATGCAAAGAAAGATTTAGAAGAAGGTTTGATAAGTCGAAATTCTTATGAATCAAGAGTGCTAAATATAAATCAAATACGATATTCACTTTCTGAAGTAGAGCGACAAATTGAAACTCTTGAAGATTCATTAACAACTCTTTGGGGAAATAGTGATTACCCAAAACAAGTAGTTGTAGATAGTGATTTATTTCAAAGCCTTCCTTCTATAATATTTAATAAAGAAGAGCTTGTGCAAATTCTTTTAGAAAATGATTATACATATCAACAAGCTATTAATAATCTTCGTTCAGCTGAAATAGATCAAATACTTAAAAATCCAAGTGATGCACCGATAGTAAGTCTTTCTTTTCAGCTTTCCCCTTATTATGTTCCAACTACAGGAGATGGTTTTTTTACATCTATTGATGATCTTTTTACTAGTAGTAATCCAATCTTTTCATTATCTATAGGATTTAGTGCTTCAGACTTTTCTCGCTCTGCTACTAAACTATCCTCATCTTTAGCAGATGAATCTGTTATACAAGCTAGAATAGAAGTTGAAAAAGCAAGAGATAATGTTGAAACAACGGTTGAAGAGATACAAAAAAATGTTAAAGGATTGTTAATTAACCTTTCCTTAGCTCAGTTTGAGTTTGAGCAACGTGCAAATGATATAGAAGTTGAGCGAATTCGTTTTGAAATAGGATTAGCAAATGAGAGCAGTATAAAAGCTAAAGAACTTGCTTGGTATGACTCTGCTTTTACTCTTTTACAAATCTTAAGAGAACTTGATTTGATTGCATTAGATTTGAAAGCTAGTGGTGTAGAGTTATAATAATATATTTATTTAAGATTTTATATAATTTATTATTTTATAAAGCTTTTTATTTAGGATACTTTGAGCCATTATATTTGTAATATATATATATCTATAATTCTATATTTAAATATTATAGAATAATAATTCAAATAATATTGGGTTGTTATTTTTGTCACTCTACTGTAGTTATTTCAATCTTTAAAAAGTTACGCATTAAATCTAATTTTTATATAACTCATTGTTTATAAATATATATTTATATCTTAAATAGGATAGCTTTTTTAATTCATATCGATTAGTGAATCTATAAAGAGCATACTTGATTACGTCCATCTTTTTTTGCTTTATATAAAGCTTTATCAGCTCTTGATAGTATATCATCAACAGATTTATCCGTTTCAATAAGTTTAGCAACACCTATGCTTATACTAGTATGTACCTCAATCTGTTTTTCACTAAGATAAGATATTTTCTCAACACTTTTTCGAATATTTTGTGCAATATTTATTGCCTCATCAAGTGTAGAAGAGGGAAGAATAACAGCAAATTCTTCACCTCCAATGCGAGAAGAAATATCTTCTAATTGTAGGTTATCTTTTATGGATTTAGCTGTGAGTTTTAGAATTTCATCTCCAATGCTATGTCCATAATTATCATTAATAGATTTGAATTGATCTATATCAATCATAAGAATTGAAAAGTTCTGTTTTTTATCTTTAGCTATTTTATATATTAGATTTCCTTCTTCAAAAAAAGCACGTCTATTATTTAGCTCTGTAAGAGCATCTGTTTTCGATTGTTTAGCTGCTTTTACTAATAAATTATGAAGTTCTTGAGTTCTATCTTTTACCATAATCTCTAATCTTAGATTTTCACTATCTATATGCTTTTTTGCTTTAGATAGTTTCCTATTACTTGCCATTAATAACAAAAGCATTAGAATTAAAGCTAGAAGAAAACTAGAAAAAATATAGATTTCTGTTGTATAAAGTTCATAGAAAGTTGGTGTTTTATGTAGCAAGTAAGCATCTTCATGTATTTTATTTTTATATCCAAATTCCTCTACTAAATCCCAGTCGTAGTAGTATGCAAATCCATTATTAATCGACGAAAAAGGTTGTCCGTCTATGAGCTGTGCTGCTGATACTCCAAGTAATGTTGGATCTGATATATATCCTCCTACAACTCCATGGTCGAGAAATAAAACTGATGTACCAAAGATTGGAACCTTACTATTATTATAAATATCTTCTAATAATTTTAGAGGTATAAGATGATTTCCATTTGAATCAGAACGGGCTATTGGAGTGAAGAAAATGGCACTTCCTTCTGGTATTTTTGAGACTTCTAAAATAAGCTCTTCATAACTTAAATCACTGAGAGTAGTATATGGAATTTCAGCTTTTTTAACAGTTTTCTCAATAGCATTAAGTATTGTTTTTCTACTTGGAACCTTTGAATCTCCTATTATATAAATATGATCTGGATTAGCTATTCTTTTTATTTCTTCAATAGTATTTGTATAGTCTCCACTTAAATTTATTATTGTCATATCTTTGGTATTTTCTATGTGGGATTCTATTGAAATCTTTTGAGAAAGAGGAAATAAATCTGCGTAAGTGGTAAAGAGCTGGGTTGCAGCATTTCCTGTTAAAACACAGATATCTGGAGGCGAATCTTTAAATTTTTCAGATAAGAACTTGTAGTATATTTCTGTTTGTTCGTTGTTTGGGAATCTAGAGATATCAAGATGCTCTTCATAAAGGGAATATGGGATTTCAAGAAGTGTTAACTGCTTTTCTAACCCCTCCTTTATTTTAGTAGTCCAAGGCACATCTATCATTCCTGAACCAACGAAAAGAATATCAATCGCTAATAAAGGACTAGTGAAGAGTAAAGATATTATAAATATTAAGTATATGCATTTTTTTCTTATCATTAATTAATTATAACTAATAAATGGACTCATATCAAATAGTAAATGTGTAATATATTTAGTAAAGGTTAATAGATTTAATAGAAAGAGAAGATTTATCATTAAAAATAAGAAATGATAATGAAAAAATAATATTTTAACTATTTGTTTAAATACTAAAAATAGAGCTTAATTAGATAGTTAAAGATTATCTTTATTATAGTATTTAATCATGATATATTTAATTAGGAGTGTAACTAATGATTAATAAAATGCCATTTGGTCGAACAGGGCACATGAGTTCTCGTGTGATATTTGGGGCAGCTGCTTTAGGAGAAGTTACTCAAAAAGAAGCTGATCAAACTTATGATTTATTAAAAAAATATGATATTAATCATATTGATGTTGCTCAAAGTTATGGTAATGCTGAAGTAAGAATTGGTCCTTGGATGAAAAAGGATAGAGACTCTTTCTTTTTAGCTACAAAAACTGATAAACGTACTAAAAAAGAAGCTAAAGAAGAGCTATATCAATCGCTTGAAAAACTAAAAACAGATTATGTTGATTTATGGCAATTCCATTGTTTAATCGATGAAAATGAATGGGAAATTGCAATGGGGAAAAGCGGGGTCCTAGAAGCTGCAATAGATGCTAAAAAACAAGGCCTAATTAAAAATATTGGTGTTACTGGTCATGGAATTAATGCAGCAGCAATGCATTATAAAAGTTTAATGAGATATGATTTTGATTCAGTACTTTTTCCTTACAATTACAGTATGATGCAAAATGATAAATATAGAGAAGATGTTAATAAATTAATTAATCTATGTATTGAAAAAAATGTAGCTATTCAAACTATAAAATCTCTTTCTAAAGGTCCAGTAAAGGATGATGATAATCCTTTTGCTACATGGTATAAACCATTAACAGATTCTTTTTCAATTTCTAAATCAGTTAATTGGGTACTCAATAATCCTAATGTGTTTTTAAATAGTACAGGTGATATAACAATACTACCAATACTGTTAGAGAAAGCTAGTGAATCAAGAATTGAAGTTAGTGAAAGTGAAATGAAATTATTAATGAAAGAGTATAATATAGAAGCCTTATTCACTTAAGTATATTTCTCAATATCAAATAACTATAATAAATATTTTAAATTCCACTTGGTTTATAATCAATCAAGTGGTTTATTTTTTATATAAAAATTATTTACTATATTTTTCCCATTTCGTATGTTGTTTATTAAGAAAATTTACTAAAAAGTGAATTAATCTAAGGGTTTTAAAGTGTTTATATAATGCTTGTTAATATTTTGAATCTATTTATTAATTCTTTATTTATCAATACTTTTTTCAATTTAGCTTTATTTAAATTATCTAGTTAGGTTATATTAAATGTTAGGATTCTATTATTTTTATAAAATATAATAATTTTATTATGTTTTATTGTTGCTTTTGTCAATAATTTGCCTTAGCATATAAAAATATATAACATTTATATTATAAAAATTGTAAATTTAGAAAAAGGAATAATTAAAATGAAAAAAAATGTGCTTATTTTAATGTTAATTTTATTATCTCTTTCTTTTATAGCTTGTCCAGTTGTAGACGTTGTAGAAGACCCTGAGATAAATAATCCAGGAGAAAATGATTCAGATCAAGATGAATTCAAACAAATAGTAATTGGTGGAGATTCTATTTATGTGTTAAAAACTGATGGGAGTTTATGGGTTAATGGTTATAATAATTTAGGTCAATTAGGATTAGATGATACACAAATAAGATCAACTCCCACTAAAGTATTAGAAAATGTAAAGTATGTATCTGCTGCAGTTGGTCATAGTATGGTAATAAAAGATGATAATTCTCTTTGGGCTAGTGGAGATAATAGTATTGGTCAATTTGGAAATGGTACAACTACTAGTACTTTAACTTATATAAAAATTAGAGATAATGTAAAACAAGTAAGTTGTAGTGATTATCATACTTTAATTATAGATAGTGATGACAAATTACTTACCGCCGGTAAAAACACTCATGGCCAATTAGGAGATAATACAACAACTAATAATAGTTTGTTTGATTTTGTTGATACAGATGGTAAAACGGTTGTAGATATTGATAGTGAAGAACTTACGTCTCTTTATTTAACAAGTGATAATGAACTATATGGTTTTGGAGATAATTCTTATGGTCAATTAGCACAGGCGAAAGCAGATAATGTAGAAAATAGACAATTAATTCCTGTTTTATTAGCTTCTAATGTTATAGATTTTTCAGTTGGTACCGATCATGTAATGTATGTTGATACTAATGATGTATTATGGGGAGTTGGAAGAAATGAAAATGGACAAATTGGAGAAAGTGTGAATTTAGATAGAGATAATTATACTCCTTATAATGCTATGAGTAATGTTAAAAGTGTATCAGCTGGTTATCATTATACTATGGCAATAAAAAATGATGATAGCTTATGGGCTGTTGGTAATGATTCTTACAGTAAGCAAGGTGATGGAAATTCTAATGAAAGCACCAATTATTCATTTTATGAAGTTACAGACTCTGGTTTTATTAAATTAGATTCTAATAATGATGTCGAAGAAGAATATGATTTCAATGGTGCTAAAATTATATATACAGGTAATCATAACACTATAGTAAAAACTGTAGATGATGAAGTTTTTATAGCTGGTAGTAATAGCTATGGACAATTAGGGCAATCAACCACTGATGATAATCCTCATGGTCTTTGGTCAAAATTAGAATTTAATGAAGTATCTTTATAAAAAGAAAAGAACTTGTATTTATTCATAAGTTAATAAACATATATTTGAATAGATAATAAATATAACTATATCTAAATAATTCATTTTACTTTACGATTTAGTGATATTTAGGTATCTTTTGGGATATGAAAAATAATAATAACCGCGAGCAAAAAGCTAAAAATAAAAAATGGCATATTTCAGAAACAGCTATGGCCTTATTTAAAGAGAGAGGGTATGACAAAGTAAAAGTTAAGGAAATATGTAAAGCAGCTAATATTTCACTAGGTACTTTTTATCATTATTTTTCTTCTAAAGACAGTATTGTTGATGAAATTTATGAGATAATTGATGCAAGAGTATTTGAATGTATTGA
Organism: Pleomorphochaeta sp.; assembly: GCF_050031695.1. Taxonomy (GTDB): domain Bacteria; phylum Spirochaetota; class Spirochaetia; order Sphaerochaetales; family Sphaerochaetaceae; genus Pleomorphochaeta. The sequence goes on from NZ_JBNAIC010000016.1 coordinate 11,375, forward strand.
GGAAGTTGAATTTGATTCTCCACTAAATAAAATTATTGGGATACTTGAGCAATCAGCATGTATTATGGAAGAAGAGTTAGGCTTTCTCTTGATATCTGACTCTTATTACCAAATAATATCTTCTAAACCTGATTATTCTTATAGTCATGAAAGAAAACTATATATTACTTTAGTAGAAACTATTGAGGAAGGAAAAGAATTAGGTGCTTTTAAAGATGACACAAATTCAAAAGAAATAGCTGAAGCTTGTTTACGTATGGGAAGAGGCAATATTATAGATTGGTGTTTAAATGGGGGAACTTACAAACTTTGTGAACTTATTGTAAAGGATTTACAAAGATTGCTTTATTCAATTGATATTAATAATTGAGTATTTTATCATTATATTATTCAAAGGGTATTATAGGTTTTAATTCATAAGTTTTAGTAAAGTTTATTCGATGGTCAAAATATTGTAATGTTTCTATTGGATAAATTTTATCAAAATTTAATTTGCAAAAATCAGTTTTATTGAAATTAACTGAATATACATATTGATCTTCTAAATTTCCGGTAGCTTTGTTTATTCGTTGAGTATAACTAGAAGCTATTACTTCTTTTATTGTAGGCGCTGAAGAGAAAGCTAGTGATGAAAAATAGATACCAATACTTGCTATGCTAGAAAAATAATCTTTTTTCTTTTCTTTTAGGGTTTTTTCTTTGATAGATATTTTACCACTAGTTAGTCTTTTTGCTTTTTTATTTGGATAGTCTTCTATTTCTGGTAAATCAATATCTAAAAGTATTGTCTCACCATTATTTTTTACATCAAAAGAAATAGAAAAATCGATTGGTAATTGGATATTTGAAAACAATTCTTCTAAACGGTCTTCAATATATTTTGTATCAGGATTTAATAAATTTTCCATTTCTAAAACCCAAGCATCATATTCTTGTTGATATATTTTATTTTCAGCTATTTCTTTTAATTTCTCTTTTTCTTCAAAATCTTTCTTTCTCTTTTCCCAGTTTGAATATTCTAATAAATATCTATCTTCTAAATGTGTTTTAATATAATTTGCTCGTTTTTTCTTTATGCCAAATATACCTTTTACATTTCTTTTTGCTTCAGCCTCTATTTCAGATAAATAGCTATTTTTATCAATTTCTTTTTCAAGAAAAGGTTTAGGTACATATTTTTTAGGAGTACTTTCATTAACTTGCTTAGAAATAAGATTCCAATTTGGTGTTTTCTCACAAAGTTTATGTATATCTAATAATAAATCTAATTCTTGATTTACTTTATTTAATGTTTTATTTCTAACTTCTTCTAATTTTCTCTTATATTCTATTGTTTTTTTTAGCTTTCTTAAAAGGCTTTCATTATTAATCTCTTTTCCTTTTTCAATTAATGAGATTGTTTCTTTTCCACTATTGTCATCGATTGAAATATTAACTGTTATTGAGTGTGTTGATGAATTAGTATTCAATGAATTGCTAAATTTAGGTTTATTGTGATTATTACCACTTATTTTCTTTCTTGAGGAAATGCCTGTACCTATCAAACTAAAATTTGAATATACTCCTCTTTTTCCTACTGAAATTTTTGCACCTCTAGGTCCGATAGATGCACCAATCCCAGATTTAGAGATGTTTAGTCTAACTCCTTTAGCTATTTTTATTGATCTATGCATCCTTATACTCATGTTGCCTCTTTTTGCATTAAGCTATTAACTATTTATTAGTTAACTCTTATTATATTAAACCTTTTTTATGTAAAGTAAAATAAAAAGTTGAAAAATGAAGACAAAAAATAAACTTATCATGATTATATTTGATATAAGATTTAAAGCATAATTTTTCTACCTTAATTAAAAAGCTTAAACAAGAAATATTTAAAAAGATAGATAACTATATATCAGCTTTCTTTTAGTTTACAATATTAATTTTACTTTATTTATGTAAATATTATTGTTTATAGCAAAGACTTAAAAAAAATAAAAAATTCATGTTGATAATTTCGTTGTTTAATTATTTAAAATAATCCAATTTATTTTTAATTGTTTATATAATAAGTACTTATATATTGTTTTGTATTAATATATTTTTAATTGAGTGATTAAAAAAGTTTAAAAATCTTTTGTTGACAGATAGCAAATTGGTGTTATACTGATTTTAGATGTTGCGTAACACCTACAACGTTTATCTAGTCTTACGTAGCAAGAAAATCAAACAAAAAAGGGGTATGAAATGAAAAAAATTTCAAAACTTTTAGCAATCACAATGGTGTTTGCTTTAGTCGCTGGTAATGTTTTCGCTTCTGGAGCTAATGAAGAAACAGGAGAAACAACAATTAAAATGTTCCAATTAAAAGTTGAAATCAAAGATGCAATTGATGCTTATGCAGCCGAATATTCTGCAGCAACTGATGGTGTAACTGTTGAAGTTGAAACACTTGGTGGTGGGGGAGACTACGGTGGAGCAGTTAAAGCTAAACTTCAATCTGGACAAATGCCTGATATTTTCCAAATCGAAGGACAAGGTGGTTATGATATTTGGAAAGATTATATTGCTGACTTAAGTGATGAACCATGGGTAGAAGATACAGATTTAGCATTTATGGCTGATGGAAAAGTTGTAGGTTTCCCTGTAGCTATTGAAGGTTATGGTTTAGCATATAATGCTGAAATTTTAGAAAAAGCAGGAATCGATCCAGCTTCTCTAACTACACGTTCAGCTTATGAAGAAGCTTTCAAAATTTTAGATTCTAAAAAAGCAGAATTAGGAATTGACGCACCTGTAGCTATGGCAGCATCAGTAGCTGGTGGTATGTGGTGGGTTGCAGCTCAACATAACTTAGCTTGTTATTGGGGTGGTGGACTTGATTTCAATGATAAATCTGTTATCAACAAAGCTCTTAATGGTGAATTAGATCAAGATCGTTTCTTAGAATATACTAAATACTTACAATTATTATTTAAATATGCTGATCAACAAATCTTACTAAACGGTAGCTATGATGACCAAGTTGGTTCTTTTGCTCAAGGTAGAACAGCTTTCTTACATCAAGGTAACTGGGTAGATCCAAATTTACAACAATTAGGTGTTGACTTTGAAGTAGGTTATGCTCCTCATGCATTTACTGAAGCAGAACAAACAGGTTTATATCTATTTGCTCCTAGCTGGTATGTTGTAAATTCTCAAAGTCCTAATGCTGAAGCTGCAAAAGCTTTCTTAACAGCTATGGCAACAACTCAAGAAGGTCATAATTTCATGGTAAATGAAGCTGGTATGATTCCTGCTTTCAAATCTGTTACTTTACAACCTTCAGGTCAACTTAGCCAAGCTTTAATGGCTGCAAATGCTAAGGGTGGTAACTATGGTGTATTCTTCGGAATGCTTCCTGATGGTGCTGGCCAAAATATCTTTGGACCTATTTTTGACTTATTCGCTCAAAATCCTGATGATATAGATCAATTTATTAGTGATATGAATAACGCTGTTGCAAGTTTTAAATAAGCAATCGTCTTAATAGCTCTTGCAGATTCTTCTGTGGGAGCTATTTTCAAAATAAAAGGGGAGTTGTATATAATGAAGAAAAATCGCCTTGTTAACGTTTTATTTTTATTACCAACGTTATTCGCTTTCATTATGGTTATAATTATTCCATTTTTCTTCGGTCTGTATTATTCAATGACGGATTGGAATGGTATTAGTAATGATATTAGTTTTGTAGGTTTTGAAAACTTTAAATTTTTATTTTCTGATCCAAGTTTTCTTTATTCTTTTATAATAACAATATTTTATACATTAATTAATGTAGTATTTGTTAATGTTGTAAGTTTTGTATTATCTCTTATTGTTACAAGTAAAATTAAAAGAAGAAATTTTTATAGAGCCGGATTTTTTGTACCATATTTAATTGGTGGTATCGTTTTAGGTTATATTTGGCAATTTATTTTTAATAATATTTTGGTTGGCGTAGGTAATACTTTTGCAATAGAATTCTTACAAGTTTCTTTCTTAAGTCAAGCAGATAGTGTTATTTGGTCTATGGCTGTTGTTAATACTTGGCAATATTCTGGATATATTATGTTAATATACGTTGCAGCTATTCAAGGTATTCCTGAATCTCTTATGGAAGCTGCTAATGTAGATGGAGCAAAATATTTTACAAGAGTATTTAAGATTCTTATTCCAATGATGGCTAATGCCTTTACTATTTCTCTCTTCTTAACTTTAACTACATCATTTAAACAATTTGATATGAACTTAACATTAACTAATGGTGGTCCCGCTACTAGGTTTATGGGAGAACCGGTTAAAGCAAGTGAGTTATTAGCAATGAATATCTTTAATACTGCTGCAGCAAATAGAATGTCTGAAGCTCAAGCTAAAGCTGTTATTCTCTTTGTCGTTCTTCTTATAGTTTCTTTAATTCAAGTTACTTTAAACAAAAGAAAAGAGGTGGAAATGTGAGCGAACCTGTATCATCAAAAAAAAATTATACACTACATAAATATGGCCTATTAATTTTAGAAATCTTTACAATATTTGTGTTTATCTTATTTATTATTCCTTTTGTTATGGTAATCATAAATTCTGCAAAAACTTCAAAAGAAATTATCTATAATGCTATAGCTAGACCAACTTCTTGGTCACAGTTAATAACTAATGTTAATCTTATTTTTCACAATCCAACTGTTGATTATTTAGGTGCATTTGTTGATAGTACTGTAATTACATTCTTATCATTATTAGTTTTAGCATTATTTTCTGCTATGGCTGCATGGGTTTTAGTAAGAAACAAAACAAGATGGTCAACAATTATATTCTTAGTTTTTGTATCTGCTATGGTAATACCTTTTCAAGTTCTTATGTATCCATTAGTAAGATGGTTTAGAATTTTAGGGCAATTTATGAATATACAATTATTAGGTACTGTTCCTGGTGTTGTATTTGCATATTTAGGTTTTGGTGCACCATTATCAATATTTATCTTCCATGGTTTTATTAAAAATATTCCATTAGAGCTTGAAGAAGCTGCGACTATTGATGGTTGTTCAAGAGCTAAAGTATTTTTTGTAATAGTCTTTCCTCTACTTCAACCAATTATTGTTACTGTATTAATACTAAATGGAATATGGATTTGGAATGACTATCTACTCCCATTTTTGATATTAGGATCTAATGGAAGAGTACAAACTATTCCAATTGCTGTAACAGCATTTGCTGGTGCATATCTAAAACAATGGGATTTGATTTTAACATCCACTCTTATTGCAATGATTCCAATTATCGTTCTCTACCTTTTTGCACAACGATATATTATTAAAGGAATGGTTGAAGGGTCTATAAAATAATTATTTAGGAGACAATGATTTATGAAAATTGTTTTAATTGGAGCAGGTTCTGCTCAGTTTGGTTATGGAATGCTAGGAGATATTTTTAATAGCTCCGTAATAAAAGGATGTGAAGTTACATTACTTGATATCAATCAAAAAGCATTAGATGAAGTATTATTAACAGCAAAAACTTTTATTAAAGAACATTCATTAACTAATAAGGTAAGTGCAACTACTAATAGACGTGAAGCTTTAAAAGGTGCAGATTATGTAATCTCTTCAATAGAAGTTGGAGATAGATTTAAATTATGGGATGAAGATTGGAAAGTTCCTCAACAATATGGAATAAACCAAGTATATGGTGAAAATGGTGGACCTGGTGGTGTTTTTCACGCTCTTAGAATAGTTCCTGTTGTTCTTGAAATTATGAAAGATGTTATGGATATTTGTCCTAACGCTTATGTATTTAACTTTTCAAATCCTATGACTGCAATTTGTACTACTGTAAAAAGGGTATACCCAGAAGCAAAATTTATTGGTATGTGTCATGAAATTGGTTGGTTGAATAAATGGCTACCACCAATGCTTGATAAGGATATTGATGATTTACACTTTAGAGCTGCAGGATTAAATCATTTTAGTTGTATGATTGATTTAAAAGATAGAAAAAGTGGTAAAGATTTATATCCAGAAGTGCTTGAAAAAGCTAATAGTTTCTTTTTAAAAGAACCTGGATATAGTGATGTATTTGATGCGTATCTTGCTACAGGGGAAATGCAATCTGAAGAACAATTTTCTAAATCACGTAGTGAAAAAGAAAGTAAATATACTTGGGCTGACCGTCGTATAGCAAGAATAATGTTGAATAATTATAATCTTCTTCCAATAACTGTAGATAGTCACTTTGGTGAATATCTAGGTTGGGCTTGGGATGTTGTTGATCATGAAGGTATTTTAGATTTTTATGATTATTATAAAACATCTCTTTCAAAGAAAATTCATAATGAAATTAAAACTGAAACTATAGAAAGAGTAGTTCCAATTATTGAAGGTATTGAAAGTGATTTAGGATATGAAGAAGCTGCAGTAAATATTATTAATAATGGATTAATCGAAGATTTGCCATCATGGATAGTTTTAGAAGTTCCTGCAATTATTAATAAAAATGGTGTAAATGGAATAAAATTCGATAATATTCCTAAAGGCTATTTAGCTCTTCTTAGAACATATGCTGGTGTTTATGATTTAACAGCTGAAGCTATAATTAAAAAGGATAAAAACTTAGTTGTTCAAGCTTTATTAGCTAACCCTGTTGTAACTAAAGCTTCAAAAGTTGAAGAAATAGTTAATAGAATGATTAAAACGCAAAATAAATGGTTAGGTTATTTGAAGTAAATTAATATGTGAAGAAGATATATTAGTTATCTTCTTCACATCTAATGTATAGTATTAGAAATCATATTATGAAAGATATAATAAACTTGATATATTAATTACTTGCTAAAAAGATTGATATATTATATATTACGTTAACATTTTTATTAAAAAGAAGACTAATAATTATATATATTATCTAGTTTTATTTATATAAATAATATGTACAAATACATAATGATATTAAAGGTGTTGAGATGTCAACGATTAAAGATATTGCAAAATTAGCTGGAGTGAGTCCTACAACAGTTACTAATGTACTTCACAAAAATTATGCTAGAGTATCAAAAGAAACTCGCGAAAAAGTAGAAAAGTATATTGAGAAATGCAATTATGCTCCAAATATGGGAGCAAGAATTCTTGGTCAAAATGATTCTCGTATTATTGGTGTTATTATGTTTATGGAACCAAGATGGAATGAGACAGTTTTAGAAGATCCTTTTTCTTCCTCAATAATTGGTTCTATTGAAAAAGAGCTACATTCCTTAGGTTATTACTTTATGTTGCAAACTACCACAAGCCAACAAGAAGTAGTTCAATTAGCAAAAACATGGAAACTTGCAGGCTTAATTCTTGTTTGGGTTCCAAAAGATATAGCTCCAACAATTCTAGATAGTGTTGAAAGTCCTGTAGTCTTTATTGATTCTTATTTTGAAGATAAAGAAAAAACTTATTATGATATAGGGTTAAAAGATGAAAAAGGTGGATATTTAATAGCACAACACTTAATATCTAACGGACATAAAAAAGCAATGTTTTTTACCAATGATAAATCGTTTGCTGGAACAGATTTAAATCGTTATAAAGGATGTAAAAAAGCTTTTGATGAAGCTAATTTAGAATTTGATCTTGATAATATAATATTTTTATCTAAAGAAAAAGATGAAAGATATAAAGCTTATTCTAATGTAACAAGTAAAGAAATGCCTTATACCGCATTAATATTTTCATCCGATTATTATGCAGCTGAAGCTATTAGCTATTTACATGATTCTGGTATAAATATACCTAATGATATCTCAATTACAGGTTATGATGATAATATTTTCTCTAGAATAGTTCAGCCTCATTTAACAACTATTCACCAAGATTCTGATGAAAAAGGAATTCTTGCAGTATCAATGTTGATGAAGCTTATAAAGAAAGAACCAATTGAAGAGAAAATTAAAAAACTAGATGTAAAATTAATTGTTAGAGATTCTGTAAAAAATATTAATAAATAAAAAGTCTTTTATATACTTTCTTTTATTTATACAAAAACATGACCACTATGATAAGTGGCCCCTGTATTATATCGTTATTAATTATATATAGTTTTATACTCTAGGATCACTTTCATATTCAATAATAAATGCATAAGTTCCTCTAACATTTCCATTAGGTTTAGTTGGACTTCCTGTATAATCACCCCAAGTTGAAACAGGTTGGTTTAGTTCTCCAAATCCCATAACTGGTTGTCCGTCTGCTGAATCATTTGGTTGAGAATTGTCTCTTGGGTCTCTATCAATAATACCATCATCAAGATTTACTGCCCAATTGCTATATTCCCATTTTTCTTTACTAATCCAACTCCATCCACCTGCTGGTTCTACAGAACCTTCAGGTTGATATCCACCTAGTGATGGCCCAATCATGATACCATAGTGTCCACTATCTTCAGGGAAAGCCCAGAAATATTTTTCATCATTTACAAGACTAAATACAAATTCATTTTCTTCAGAAGATGTTAAAAAAGCTTTATATCCTCCAGCTTTCTCTGCTAGATATGCTGTTTGATACCAGTCAAGGTTCATTGATTTAACATAAATTACTTCATAATAATGAGTTTCTCCCTCTAGATTTGTAAATTCACAAATAGGTTCTCTTTCTAATTCAACATTTTCAGGTAGTTCATTCCAATCATATAGAGGTTGTGTAACCTCGAAATCAATACCGTTTATAGTTGCAGTATAAGGTTCAAGTACTATTTCTTTCATAGGTTCAAGTGAATTCATAAGTTCTTCAAATAAAGCTGAATCTACATTAAGTTTTTCTGCAGCAGCTTCATAATCTTTATTTTCTTGAGCCGGATCTCCCATAGCTGCAAAAATATCATCTTCATTTACTCCTAATTTTGTAGCTACTTCTTCAATTGTATATAATTCTTGAGTGTCTTCCTCTTGAATGATTTCTTCTTGTAAACCTATAGCAAAAAGGGTAGCCCCACTAAATAATAAAACTAATAAAGTTGCTATAACTTTCTTATTCATTTTTAATCCTCACTTATTCGAAACTTTTCATAAGTTCTAAGATTTTAATGAGTTTAGCTTATATTTTTTTATAATATATTTTTTTCCTAGCCGAACGGGAAAGCAAAATAAGATCTATATTTTATTTAATTTGATTATTTTTAACACAGACTTTATGTAGATTGTGTTTTTCTCGATAAAATTAATGATTTATTTAGTTTCTCGATATATTTAATATCTAATGGTTTTATTACTGTTCTACATATTTTTATATCATGAGAATGTGTGTTTTTATTAAGCATTTAATTTTTTTGTCCAAAAAACGGTGAAAAGTATCCAAATATTTGGATAAAATTTGTAAATAAATTTATAAAAATTTAGAAAAAATTGTAATTATTATTTTTAATTATATGTATCATAAGTAATTAAAAAATATCCAAAAACTATTTGATTATTCCAAAAAATTGGTATATTATGTAAGCAATTGTAATAAAGAAGGATAATCCTAAATATAAATAAAATAATTATATTTTAGTTATCATTTTTAAGGAAAAATAATGAGTGTAAAATTAAAAGATATTGCAAATGAAGCTGGTGTTTCAATTTCTACTGTTTCAAGAATTCTATCTAATGATACATCAAGGAAAGCTAATAAGCAGACTGTTGAAAAAGTAAATAAAATTGCATTAGAAATGGGGTATTTTGATATTCAATCTAATAAATTATCAACAATAACTAAAAAAACTAAGAACATTGGATGTGTATTTACATCTGATCATGAATCTTTTGTTTCACCGTTCTTTTCCCAAATCTTATCAGGAATTCAAGAAGAACTATATAATAATATTTATAATATTGATTTTCATTTTTTCACATTTAATCTAAACGAATTTAGTGTAGAGAATGCTCTTTCAACTATTGATTTAGATGGAGCTGTGATTTTAGGAAGAACTAATCTTGAAACGATAAACCAATTAAAAAGTAGAATCAAAAATTTAGTTTATTGTGGAATCAACACAATGGATCAAGGAATTGATGAAGTTTGTTGTAGTGCCTATGAAGGTGTTGTTGAAGAAGTCAAATATCTTTCTAATTTAGGACATACTAATATAGGATATATTGGTCCAACAAATAAACAAGAAGCTGTTTTTAATGAACATCGCTTTAAAGGTTTTTGTGATGGATTAGAAAAATATAATTTAGAATTAAATAATAAATATGTTAAAGATTGCTATTTAAGTGCATCTGAGGGATATAAAAGTATCAAAGAGATGTATTTAGAAAATTCCATTTTACCTTCAGCTATTATTTGTGGAAATGATATTGTTGCAATGGGTGTATTAAAAGCTTTACAAGAATTAAAAATTTCAATACCTAATGAAATTTCTGTAGTTGGATTTGATAATGTTGAAGAATCTTCTTTTACTAATCCCTCTCTTACAACTATTAATGTTCCTAAAGTAGAACTTGGAAGAGTAGCTGTAAAAATCTTATTAGATAAAATTAACAAAGGCCATAAAAAACAGTTAAAAGTAGCGATTCCTTTTTCATTAATTGAAAGAGAATCTAGTAGGAGTATAAAATAAGTATGAGTAAGTTGTTATTAATTCATGGTGGGGGTCCCACAGCTGTAATAAATGCATCATTATATGGTGCTATTATTGAAGCTAAGAAATCTGACAAAATTGATAAAATATTTGCATCAAAAAGAGGTGTCTATGGAATTTGGGAAAATCAATACATTGATTTAACTAATGTAAGTGATGATAAACTTGAATTATTAAAAAGCACCCCAGGCTCTGCAATTGGTACAGGAAGAGATCATTTAGAAGATAGTGATTATGATAAATTAGCTAAAATACTAAATGATAAAGGCTTTGATTATGTGCTAATGGCAGGTGGTAATGGAACACAAGATACTGCAAGAAAGTTATCAATATCTTGTAAGCCTTATAATATTTTAGTTGGTGGTATTCCTAAAACTATGGACAATGATTTATCAAAAACAGATCATAGTCCAGGCTTTCCATCTGCTGCAAGATATCTAGCTGGATCTGTAAAAGAAGTAGCACAAGATGTGAAAGGCCTCTCTATTCATGTAGTTGTAATTGAAGCTTTTGGAAGAGATGCAGGTTGGATTGCAGCTTCTAGTGCTCTAGCAAGAGAAAAAGAAGGTGATGCACCTCATATGATTTTATGTCCTGAATTTCCTTTTGATGAAGAAAAGTTTTTAAAAAGAGTAAAAGAGTTATATGAAGAATTAGGTGGTGTTGTAGTTGTTGCAAGTGAAGGCCTAAGATATAAAGATGGAACACCTATTGTAGAACCAGTATTTCAAATTGAAAGAAGTACTTATTACGGTGATGTATCTTCTCATTTAGCAAACTTAATTACTAAAAAACTACATATAAAGAGTAGAAGTGAAAAACCTGGAATTTTAGGTAGAGCTTCAGCTGCATGGATAAGTGATATTGATCGAGATGAGGCAGTTGAATGTGGTAAGAAGGCTGTTGAATTAGTACTTGATGGTAAAACTGCTTATGTTCCTGTGATAGAGAGAATAAGTTCTTATCCCTATGAGTCTAAAGTTGTAGGGGTTGAAATAGATGATTCTATTTTAGATGCCAAAACAATGCCAAAAGAATATTTAGATAATGAAAATTATAATGTTACAAAAGAATATATTGAATGGTTAAAACCTTTAGTAAAACCTGAATTACCAGAATTTGTATCATTTCTTGATGATAAGGAGAATGTATAATGGGAATAATTCCAATGAGACCAATCTTGGATGCAGCAAATAAAATGGGATATGCAAATGGTGCATATAATATGAATGCGCATTGTCAAATCGAAGCTGCTTTGGAGGTCCATCAAATGTTAAGATCTCCAGCTGTATTACAAGGTGCTGATTTAGCTAATGGATTTATGGGTGGTAGAACAGATTTCTTAAATTCTACAAAAGAAGATAAAGAAAATGGTGCTAAGAATATGGCAAAAGCTCTAAGAGATGCTGTAAATAAATATGATGTACCTGTTTGTCTACATTTGGATCATGGCCCTAGTATTGAAAGTGTTAAGGCTGCAATTGATGGTGGATATACATCAGTAATGATAGATGGTTCTTCTCTATCATTTAAAGATAATATTGAACTAACAAGAGAAGTTGTTAAAATAGCACACCCTTTAGGTGTTAGTGTTGAAGGTGAACTTGGTGTACTTGCAGGGGTAGAAGATCATGTTTTCTCTGAAACAAGTTCTTATACTAATCCATTAGATGCAATTAAATTCTTTAAAGATACAAAAGTTGATGCTCTTGCAATTAGCTATGGTACTAAACATGGAGCTAATAAAGGTAGTGATACAGTTATTAGAAAAGAAATTGCTATTGCAGTAAAAGAGTGTATGAACCATGAAGGAATAGAAGGTTATTTAGTATCTCATGGATCATCTTTAGTTCCATCTCATATTGTAAATGAAATTAATAATTATGGTGGAACTTTAAAAAACGCTCATGGTATTCAACTTAATCAACTTCAAGAAGTAATTAAATGTGGAATAAATAAAGTTAATGTTGATACAGATATTAGACTTGCTGTTACTAGAAATATTAGAGAAGCCTTTTACAAAAATGAAAGTTTAAAAAGTGAAAAAGTATTCTGTGATGTTTATGATCTAATGTGTAAAAATACTAGTGCTTTTGATCCTCGTTATTACCTAACTCCAATGATGGATACTATTATGTATGGTCAAGTAAAAGATGAACAAACTCAATTACTAGTTGATTTAATTAAATCAGGTGTAAAAGAAATTTTAGCAAATTTAATTGTTGAATTTAATAGTGCTGGTAAAGCTCCTTTAGTTGAAAATATCACACTTGAAAAAATGGCTGATTATTATAAAAAACAAGGTATTTAAAAAAGAGGTACAAATGCAACATATTTATGTAAATTTTAAACGTTTTGATGTTCCATCCAATTTGGGAGGAGTAAACAGATTAACTGATGCTAGAAACTTTTCTAAAAAAGTAATTAGTGAAACTATTAATGAGTTAGAAAAGTATGATACAGATCAAGTTCATTTTGCACACTACTATCCTGAAGCACAACTTATTCAAGCTGTTGAAGAAGTTAATAATAGTAAAGCCTTAAGTATTGGAAGCCAAGGTGTATATAGAAAAGATATTGTAAAGGGTAAAAACTTCGGTGCTTTTACAACAAACTTACCAGCAGCTGCAGTAGAAGCTATTGGATGTACATCTACAATAATTGGTCACTGTGAAGAGAGAAATGATTTAAATGAACTTCTTTCTTTAGGCGGAAATACTGATAGAAAACTTGTTAATACTATTTTAAATGAAGAAATTAAATTAGCTCAAAAGCATAACCTACAAGTACTATATTGTATTGGTGAAAAAGATTTTGAGGTAGAAGATTGGGAAAATGTACTAAGCGAACAACTTACAATTGGTTTAAAAGATTGTGATTTAAACAATGTTGTTATTGCATATGAACCAGTTTGGTCAATTGGCCCTGGTAAAACCCCAGCAGATAAACCATATATCACTAAAGTTGCAAAGTTAATCAAAAAAGTTATTGGTGATATCCCAGTAATTTATGGTGGTGGTTTAAAGAAAGATAATGCAGCTATGCTAGCATCTATTGATGAAATTGATGGTGGATTAATTGCTTTAACTAGATTTGTTGGGGATTTTGGTTTTTACCCAGAAGAATATTTAGAGATTGTATCACTTTATATGAGTGGTAAAGAGAGAAAATAATTTTTAGGAGAAAATAAGATGAAATTAAGCTTTGAATATGGAAAAGGTATGATGGAAGCAAATCTTCCTGATTCAACTGATGTTTTTATTCCAGGAGAAACTGTTGCAGATCCTCCATTTATTCCAGAAGATAAATTAGAAGAGGAAACATTAAAAAGTATTAGAAATCCTATGGGAATGCCACCACTAACTGAACTTGCTAAAAAGGGTTCAAAATGTGTAATTATTTTCCCAGACAGAGTTAAAGGCGGAGAACAAGCAACTAGTCATAGAAAAGTTTCTATTAAATTAATTTTACAAGAATTATATAGTGTTGGTGTTGAGAAAAAAGACATTCTATTATTATGTTCAAATGGTTTACACAGAAAAAATACTGAAGAGGAAATCCATAATGTATTAGGTGATGATTTATTTAATGAATTTTGGGATAAAGGCCAAATTATAAATCATGATAGTGAAGATTATGATAATTTAGTAGATTTAGGTACAACTAAACGTGGTGATCCTGTTTGGATTAATAAGCATGTTTATGATGCAGATGTTGCTATTTTAATTGGTCATACAATGGGTAATCCATATGGTGGATATTCAGGTGGATATAAACACTGTGCAACAGGTATTAACCACTGGACAAGTATTGCATCTCACCATGTTCCAAGTGTTATGCATAGACAAGATTTCACACCTGTTAATGGTGAATCATTAATGAGAAAGAAATTTGATGAAATTGGTATGAAGCAAGAAGAGGGAATGGGTAAAAAATTCTTCTGTTGTGATGCTGTTTTAGATACTAATGCTAGACAAATTGAAATCAATAGTGGTTATGCTAAAGAAATGCAACCAAAATCTTGGATTACTGGAGATAAGAGAACATATGTTCATTGGGCAGAAAAGAAATATGATGTAATCGTATTTGGTATGCCTCAATTCTTCCACTATGGTGATGGAATGGGTACAAACCCAGTTATGTTCATGCAAGCCCTAAGTGCTCAAGTAATTAGACATAAAAGAATTATGAGCGATAAATGTGTTATTATTTGTAGTTCATCATTAGATGGTGATTACCATGAAGATTTATGGCCTTATACACCTGAAATGGTAGATGTATTTAACAATTATAATACTTTACCAGATATCAAAGATATTGGTGCTGCTTTTGCACTCAGACCTGACTTTATCGAGAGATATAGAAATCATCATGCATTCCATCCTTTCCATGGATTCTCAATGATTTCTTGTGGTCATATTGCTGAAATGAATACTAGCGCAATTTATATGGTAGGGGGGCAAAAACCTGGTACTGCAAGAGCTATGGGATTAAAAACAAGAGCAACTTTTGAAGAAGCATTAGAAGATGCAAAGAAAAAATTTGTTGGTCCTAACCCTAATATTTTAGCTTTACCTAAAACCTTTAAAACTGCAGCAGTTCATTTATGTATGAAAGATGACCCTAATATCGGTCCTATCTGTTGTCACTAATATAATTGATTGAATATTTGAGAGAATTATATCTTTTTTAGGTTATAATTCTCTCTTGTTGTATATATATCTTTATGATTAATAAAAATATTAATTATGAGATAACCCATGTTTAGGAGTATGAAATGGAATCTACTAATTTAAATATTGAAATTAAAAATATTGAAAAATTTAGTTTTCAAAAGAAGTTTAAAGAGCATAAAACTAAAATTGAAAATATTGTAAAAAATATTGATAAAACTAATGAGCTATATAGTGATTCTTTAGGATGGTTGAATCCCTTTAAATATACAAATGAAAAAGCGCTTAATTTAATTGATGAAACAGCTAAAAAAATAAAGAGTTTGGGATCTGTTCTAGTCTTAATTGGTATAGGGGGTTCTAATCAAGGAGCTCGAGCTGTAGTTGAAGCGTTAGATTTACCTACTACTTGTGAGGTTATATGGGCTGGAAATAATTTATCATCACATGAGGTAATAAAGATTTTCAATAGAATTGGAGATAGAGATTTTAGTATTAATGTTATTGCTAAAAACTTTGAAACTATTGAACCTGGTTTAGCCTTTAGAATTTTTAGAGATAAATTAATTGAAAAATATGGAAAAAAGTACAGCGAAAGAGTTTTTTGTACAGGAACTATTAATAGTTATTTCTACAATTTATGTAAAAAAGAAAATTATTCTTTTTTAAATTTTGAAGAAGATTTAGGTGGTAGATTTT
The DNA here is from genome assembly GCF_050031695.1 of Pleomorphochaeta sp. Classification (GTDB taxonomy): domain Bacteria; phylum Spirochaetota; class Spirochaetia; order Sphaerochaetales; family Sphaerochaetaceae; genus Pleomorphochaeta. The sequence continues at coordinate 27,340 of NZ_JBNAIC010000016.1, forward strand.
CTATTTTTTCTAATGTTGGATTATTACCAATTGCTGTATCTAATATTGATATACATCAACTTTGTTCAGGTTTAAATAATATAGCATCTATTTTAGAAAATAATGATGAATTTATAGATTATGTAGCTTTTAGAACATATTTAAATGATAATAATTATCCATTAGAAATGATGTCTTTTTTTGAGGATAGACTATTTAGATTTGGTAAATGGTGGACTCAATTAATTGGTGAGAGTGAAGGGAAAGATGATAAAGGTATATTCCCTATTATATCAAACTTTAGTGAAGATTTACACTCTATTGGGCAATTTATCCAAGAAGGTACACCATTAATGTTTGAAACTTTTATAAAAATTGAGAATCAAATTGAAGCCGTTTCTTTACAGAAAAATGGTGTTGAAGATCATTTCGATTATATAAATGATAAAACTCTATTAGATGTAAATAAAGTAGCTGAAATAGCAACTATAAAAGCACATGAAGAAAGATTACCTGTGTGTGTTATAAAATTAAAACAGTTAGATGAGAAAACAATAGGGGAATTAATGTATTTTTATATGTATTCAACCTATATTTCTTGTATCTATTTTGGTATAAATCCTTTTAGCCAACCTGGTGTTGAAATGTATAAAAAATGGATGTTTAAATGGCTTGGGAAATAATAATTAATTAATTAATTATTATCTAATTTGATAGTTTAGAAAAAAAAGATAATTGTAGTAATATTTTAAATTATTCCTAATAAATGATTGAAATGTATTATTTATTAGGATTCTTTATATTTAGAAAAAATGCTTTAAAATAAGAAAAGTTTATTTTTTGAAAAGGTATTAAATTAATATAAAAAAGGTATTAAAAAACATACGGAAAATCAAATATTTTGAAAAAAAATAATAAAAATAATTTCTTTTATAGTAAGTAAATATAGAATAGAAAATGGGATAATATAAAAGGTATGATAAAATTTCATACTTTGCAAATTTTATATCAATGGTATTCTTAAATTGTAAGAAATTTAGGAGGTTTCAATGAAAGACAAAAGTAAATCATTGGAAAAGAGACAAAGTAGAATGTGGTTATTACTTTCAGTTTTAATTGGGATAGGTTTTTGGACAATTTTATCAATTATACCAAAAACAAGTAGAGTTTTTCCTAATATTATAGAAGTAACTAAACAGATTCCAATAATGATTGAAAGAGATATATTTTTTAAAGATATTGGTAGTAGTTTAATTAGTATTTTTGCAGGTTATGGATTAGGTTTTGTTTTTTCTCTTCCTATTGCAATTCTAATGGCATGGTATAAACCTGTTAGAAAAATTGTTGAACCTTGGATTCAATTTGTAAGAAATATTCCACCTCTAGCATATGTACCTTTAGTAGTTATTGGTGCTGGTGTTGGAAGAAAGCCTCAAATTATTGTTATTACATTAGCAACCTTTTTAACAATGAGTATCATTATTTATAGCGGTATTATTAATATTGATGACACTTTAATTAAAGCTGCTAAAGTATTAGGTGCTACAGATAAAGATATATTCTTCCATGTATTAGCACCAGCATCTCTACCATTTATATTAACAGCTATAAGACTAGGTGCATCTGTTGCTTTAACAACTTTAGTTGCTGCAGAATCAACTGGAGCCTTTGCTGGATTAGGGATGAGAATTCGATCGCTTAATAATAACTTTGAGACGAAGCCCATGCTCTTGTACATAATTACAATTGGAATAATTGGCTTAATAATTGAAAAACTTATAAAACTATTAGAAAGGAAGTTAACAGGATGGCAGGAGAAAAGAGTACTATAAAAGTAAAAATTGATAACGTTAAAAAATGTTATCAAGGCAGAACTGGAGAAGTTGTTGCATTAAATGGAGTAAATCTCGATATAAAAGATAATGAATTTGTTACTGTTGTAGGTCCATCTGGTTGTGGTAAATCAACTTTACTGAATATTATTGCAGGTCTTCTTGAACCAACTAGTGGTAAAGTTTTATGTAATGACAAAGAAGTTAAAGGTACAAGTTCAGAAAGAGGTGTTGTTTTTCAACAATATGCTTTATTCCCTTGGCTAACAGTATTAAAGAATGTTAAATTTCCACTACAAATGAAAGGCCTTAGTGCTGAAGAAATTGATAGAATTGCTATGAAATATATCAAGATGGTAGATCTTGAAAAATTTAAAGATAGTTATCCAAAAGAATTGAGTGGTGGTATGAAACAGAGAGTTGCAATAGCTAGAGCATATGCAGCAAATCCTGAAGTCTTATTAATGGATGAACCTTTTGGTGCACTTGATGCTCAAACAAGAACTCAATTACAACAAGATCTTTTAGAAACATGGGAAAGAGAACAAAAGACATGTTTTTTTATCACTCATGATGTTGATGAAGCAATTATTCTTGGACAAAGAGTTATTATAATGAGTGCAAGACCTGGTCGTATTAAGGAAATAATCGATATTGATATTCCTTATCCAAGAGATCAAGCTACTAAGCTTACTCCAAAATATGTGGAATTAAAAAACAAGATATGGTCATTAGTATATAAAGAATATCTTGAAATGAAAAAATAAAAAATACAAAAGAAAAGGAGAAAAATAAAATGAAAAAAATATTAATTTTATTATCAATTGTAATGTTATCATGTGCTACTATGTTTGCTAATGGTACTAGTGAGAGTGCAAAAACTGAAGAAAGTGGTTTAACTACTTTAAATATTGCATACATGCCTAACTATGCTTCAGTTAGCCAAGTTATTGCAGGTATGAATGCAGGATACTTTGAAGAACAAGGTATTGAAGTTAATCTTGTAGAATTCTCAGATGGTCCAACCGAAATTGCTGCTATGGATAGTGGTTCAATTGATTTAGCATATATTGGACCTGGTGCTCATAAATTAAGTATTAATGGTAAAGTAAAAATATTTGCAATGTCTCAAGTTGGAGATAGTGATGCTGTTCTTGGTCTAAAAAGTCATGGTGTAAATTCACTTTCAGATTTAAAAGGAAAGAAAGTTGGTTTTGCATCAGGTACTTCAAGTGAAGCAATCTTACGTTTATCACTTGATAAAGTTGGTTTAACTATGGATGATATTCTTCCTTTAGAAATGGATGCAAGTGGTATTGTAAGTGCTATGACAAGTGGAGCTTTAGATGCTTGTGCAGCATGGTCACCTAATACAAATATTATTTTAAACGAAATGGACGGTGATGCTTGGAAAATGAGCAGTAATCATGATTTCTTAGATAAAACAGCTTCAATTGCTTCTTGGATTGTAAAAGATAAATTTGTTGAAGAAAATCGTGATCTTCTTGTTAAATTTAGTAAAGCATTATTAAAAGCTCAAGATTATAGAGCAGCAAATGTAGAACAAACTTGTGAATGGGTAGCTAAACAATTAGGTACAGATTATGATACAGTTTATCAACAAAGATTTGATGCTATATGGCCAACAAGTGCTGAAATTTCAAAAGATTTACATGATGGTACAATAGAAGATTTATATGCAATTCAGAAAAAAGGTTTTGGAGATGCTGTAAATCAAGATGCTAAAGTAAGTGATTATGTATTATTTGATGTTATGTTAGACGCTGAAAAATAAGATATTTATTGACAATTGATTTTAAGGATATGATAATTCATCATATCCTTAAATCAAATAAACCTTAGAGGCAAAATGTTATTATTCTTAATTTTATTTATTATAATATTATCGACAATTTCTATGATAAAGAAAAAAGGTAGACAATCAAAATTATTATTTTGTTCGTCTATATCATTAGGGGTTTTTTGGTTAGGAATATTAATATTTATTGCGAAAAAAGGTGGGATTAATAATTCTGTAGAAATTTTATTATTTGGAAGTAAATCAATAAAGGAAATTATCCAATTTAAATACATCCCAATAACACTTCAAAGTTATATAGTTGCTTTTGGACGCTATTTATTTCCTTTTTTCATTTTAATGTATTCTTTTAATAGAAATAATACAAATACATTTAGAAAGATTAAAAAGAAGCATTATCTTTTTATTATTTTACCACTTTTATCTTTAGTAATTTATTATCCCATTATTTTTGATAGATGTTTTTCAAGTTCACCTTCTGCTATGAATATTATTTTAATTAGTTGTGAAATTTGGATTTTCTCATATGTTATTTTATCCTGGGTACTATTAATTAATGAATATCAACATATATCAAGTGAATATTTTAGGAAAAGGTTTTTATTTAATATACTTCCAATATTCAGTTTAAGTAGTTTGTTTTTATTATATGCACCTCAAGATCCAGCTCAAATATTTTTATTTTATAGAAATGAATTCATGAGTAATAGAGGGGTATGGTATCTCTCAAAAGGATTAAATTCTTCAGTATATATATTTATTGGAATAATATCCTTAATATCTGCATTAATAGGGTTTATAACATTGTTTAGACAAATGCAAATACAGTGGAATGAAGAAAAAGAAGAAGCGGTTTTAAGACAAAAAAATATAACAGCTAGTAATGGCGCAAACATATTTTTTCATGGGATAAAAAATCAACTAATTGCTAATAAAATATTGAATAAAAGACTATTTAATGAATTAGAAAAAGCTAGCATTGATAACCCTAAAATATATTCACTAGCTGATGATATGAGAAATAATAATATTCAGATGCTTGAAAAAATGGAGAAGTTATACCAATCGTTTAAAGATAAAGAAATATATTTCAAGCCAATACAATGTGAAAAAGTAATTGATAATGCTATAAAAAAGTTTAATAAAAAATATCCAAAGGGAAAAGTAATAACTAAAACCATACCTAAGTTATTAATTTTAGGAGATTTTGTTTATCTCTCTGAAGCTTTTTATAATATATTAATTAATGGTTGGGAATCTGAATTAGAAAAATATGAAGATATAATACCTTCATTAGAAATTATTATAAAAGAAGAGAGAGGTCATATTATATTTACCTTTAGAGATTATGGTGTAGGTATTTTAAATAATGATAAAAAGAAAATCTTAGAACCATTTTATTCAAGTAAAAATAGTATGAGTAATTGGGGTATGGGAATTAATTATACTATGAGAATTATTAAAAATCATATGGGGAATATTAGATTTGAAACTATAGATAATTTTACTGATGTAGATATTATTCTTCCTAGATATAAAGGATCAAATTAGTGGAAAAAGTAAGAATTTTAATTGCTGAAGATATAGATATAATTAGAGAAGATTTAGAGCAGACTATTAATTCTCAAGACGATATGATCGTTGTTGCAAGTGTTGCTACTGGTCTTGAAGCTCAAAAAAAAGCAAAAACAGTTATAGCTGATATTGCTATTTTAGATGTTGAAATGGAAAGTAATACAGCAGGTATAATTGCAGCTAATTTTTTCCAAGAAAATTACCCTTCAGTAAAGGTCATATATCTTAGTGTTCATGAAAATTCAAATATAATTCTTACAGCTATGGCTACAGGTGCAATTGATTACATTGTAAAAGGTTGCAGTGATGAAATCCTCTTAGATCATATTAGAAAGGCTTCTAAGGGGGAGACAAATTTAGAATCTAAAGTACAAAAAATAATGATGGAAGAATATAAACGCCTTAGAAAAAGTGAAAAAAGTTTAAATTTTTTTATTGAGAATTTAAGTACTTTAACACCTACAGAAAAGATATTAGTAGGTTATCTATTAAAAGGATATAAAGTAAAAGAAATTGCTAAGCAAAGAAATGTAGAAATAGTAACAGTTAAAACTCAAATTACTATTCTATTAAAAAAGTTTAATTGTCGTAGAACTTCAAAAATAACAGAAATGATAAATGAATTAAACTTATCTCATCTTTTTCTTCCTATAAATAATAAATAAGAAAATAAAAGTTATTATGACTTTTTATAAAATTAAAAACAAAAATGATTATAAAAGGAAAATTAAGTTATATGAAAAACTATTTTAATTTAGAAGCAAATGAGTTATTAATAAATAACAAAGTACCATATGAATGTTTTGAAGATAGTGAAACTGTTTTTGAAAAAATGGCATTAGAAATGGTAGAATGTATAGAAGAAAATAATAAAAATAATCGTCCTACAGTTCTAATAATTCCTGTTGGTCCTGTTGGTCAATATCCTTATTTTGTTGATATTGTGAATAAAAAGCAGTTAAGTCTTAAAAATTGTTATTTTTTAAACATGGATGAATATCTTGATGATAATAAGCAATATATTGATATAAATAATAAGCTTTCTTTTAGAGGGTTTATGGAAAAACAAGTATATAATAAAATTCAAAGTGACTTAACAGTTCCTCCTAATCAAAGGTTTTTCCCAGATCCACAAAATCCTGAAAGTCTTCAAAATGTAATAGATGAAATTGGTCCAGTTGATATTGCTTTTGGTGGTATTGGAATAAACGGACATGTTGCATTTAATGAAGCTGAAGATGGGGTTGCTGTAGAAGAATTTTCACAAAGGGAAACTAGAGTAATAAAGATATCAAGTGAAACTAGAGTTGCTAATGCTATTGGCGATTTAAATGGTGCTATAGATGCAATGCCTAATTATGCAGCAACAATAGGTATGAGACAAATTTTAGGAGCTAAAAAAATAAGATTATGTCTATTTAGAGAATGGCAACGATCTGTATTAAGACAAACTTTGTTTGGGAAAGTAGAATCACATTTTCCATCTACAATTTTACAAAATCATCCAGATGCTAAGATTTATTCAAATAAAGTTGTATCTATAAGGCCTTTTTAAATGATAATTAAAAATGCGAAAATATTTCATGAGTCGAAATGGTTGAATGGTAGTGTTGAATTTAATACTACTATAAATAGTATCTCTAGTTGTGAGATAGAAAGTAATAATGATACTATTATCGATGCTCAAGGAATGTATTTGTTACCGGGTTTTATAGATGTTCACACTCATGGTGCTATAAATATAGATGTAAACCATATTCAAAATACTAAAGAAGTAAATAAATTATCATTATTTTATGCATCACATGGTACAACAAGTTTTCTTTCTTCCATTATGAGTGATTCAATAGAGAATACTGAAAGAGTAATCAATGTTTTAAATAGGTCTATTGATGAAAGTTGTGAAGGTGCAAAACTTTTAGGTATCCATTTAGAAGGTCCTTTTATTTCAAAAGAATATAAAGGAGCTATGGATGAAAGATACTTAAAAGATGCAGACAGTAGTTTATTAAATCATTATATAGAATTATCTAATAATAATATTAAGTATATAACTGTTGCACCAGAAGTAAAAAATGTTAATGACTTAGTAAAGAAATATAGTGATAAAATAGTATTTTCCATTGGTCATAGTGGAGCTTCATATCAATTATGTATTTCAGCTATTGACAATGGAGCAAATTCAATAACGCATATGTACAATGCTATGAAATTGTTTCACCAACACTATCCCTCTGTTGTAGGAGCAGCTCTTGAAAGTGATGTATATTGTGAAGCAATTTGCGATGGTTTTCATCTAGTTCCAGCAACTGTTAGGCTATTATTAAAAGTTAAGGGATTAGATCGAATTGTAGCTGTTAGTGATAGTATGATGGCTGCTGGTTTAAATGAAGGGCCATACAAATTAGGTCCTAATACTGTAGTTGTAGAAAATGGTGATGCAAAATTACTTGATGGGGTAAGAGCTGGTAGCACTTTAACTCAAGATATAGCCTTAAAAAACCTTATTAAATTTACTAATAAACCATTAGAAAAATTACTACCTTTATTTACTAGAAACCCAGCACAAATGTTAAATATTTATGATAAAAAAGGCAGTATTTCAATTAATAAAGATGCAGATTTTGTACTAATAAATAAAGATTATGAAATCGAAAAAACTATTGTAAATGGAAAAATTGTTTTTGATAAAAATGATATAAATTAAGGGAAAAAATATGTTTTTAGAATTAGAAGAAATGAGAGTATATAAGCCTTTTGTAGGTGGAAAATTATTAGATGAATTAAGAGGTGATTTAAATTCTAAGGAATCTCATTATCCTGAAAGATGGATTTGTTCAACCACTGAATCAAGTGATAATAGTGGCCTTTCTGTTACAAAAGATGGAACTTTATTAAAGTCTTATTTACCTAATTCTTTAGATATTCTTGTCAAGCTAATAGATAGTTGTACCCGTTTAATGATACAAGTTCATCCTGATAAAAAGCGTGCTGAAAAATATTTTAATTATTCTAGTGGTAAAACTGAATGTTGGTATGTTTTAAATACTCGTGTAATAGATGGGGTTGAACCATACGTATTTGTTGGATTTAAAGAAGGAATAACAAAAGAAATATGGCAAGATATTTTTGAAAAACAAGATATAGAAGCTATGGAAAATGCATTGCATAAAATCAATGTAAAAAAGGGGGATACCTTTTTTATTCCATCTGGAGTCCCTCATGCAATGGGAAGCGGGGTATTTTTTGCAGAAGTTCAAGAACCTTCAGATATTACTCTAAGGACTGAATATATTTCTCCTGATAATAGAAAGATGAGTGATTTTGATTTGCATCATGGTACTAGTTTTGAGAATATGTTTAATTGTTTTGATTATGATGGTAAATCATTAACAGATACACTATTAAAATATAAGGTTAAAACTCATAATAATATTATAATCGATACTTCTAAATTTTCACTAGAAGATATAGAGTTTGATGGATCTTTTTCTTTTGATCCTAAATCATATGCTATTGCCATAATTATTGAAGGTGATAATAAGGGATGTGAATACTATTTCGATGAAAAGCATACTTTTTATGGCAGTTCTAGGATTTTAATATTTCAAGGTTCGAATAGGTAGTATTTATTAACTAAGGATTATTTATTTGAATTGTTCTTTTGTTTTATTTTATGTTCATACATTTTTTTATCAGCGTAGTTAATCAATGATGAAACATTATTTAATAATTCACTGTCATATGATGCAAAGCCATAACTAAAACTTAAAACAAAAGAATATTTTTTTGATGAGTTAATTATTCTAAGTTTTGCATTTATACTATCTAAGATATTTTGTGCTAAAATATTATTGGTTTCTGGGAAAATAAATAAAAACTCATCACCTCCAAGGCGGCAAACAAAATCTTTATTTCTAATATTTTTAGTATAAACTTCACTTATAGTTTTTATTAATAAGTCACCGAATTCATGGCCATAATTATCATTAATATATTTTAGTTTATTGATATCTGCAAAGCATATTGTTAATTCTGTATTTGTTTTTTTGCAATATTCTATTTTTTCTTCTAATATCTCAAAACATGCTCTTCTATTATAAATACCTGTTAATTTATCAGTTCTTGCATGTGATTTTTCTTGTTTTATAACTTTTTTTGAAAGAGATATGCTTAACCACATCAAAACAATTATTATAATTAATAATATAAGAATGAATAATGCTATGAATAATATGTTATTCTCAAAAAAAGAAACTAAAGAAAATGGTTTATTTATAATAGTTGAATCTTTTGGAATTATGTTTTTTGGAATATTAAAAGTCTCAAGTTGTTCATAATCAAATTTATATTCATCTAATTTCGCTTCTTCAATTGGTATTAAAGAAATTGGAGTTCCTGATAAATAGGATGATACTTTTTCACCAAGCATGGTTCCTTGAGTGTATCCGCTTTTTAAACTTCCTCCTACAATTCCATTGCCTAAATAAAAATCCCAAAGTCCATATATTGGGACTTCTGTATGTTCAGAAATTAGTTCTAAGCTTTCATCATAACTAAAATCATTAAATGAACGATCTTTTGTGAAACTAAGTAAAAGAATAATTTCATTATCGGTCAAATTTTCACATCTTAAGAGTAATTCATTCATATTTATATCTTCTATAAATTCAAATTCAAAATCATTTTCAAAATCAGGAATTACTTCTTCTAAATTTATTTTATTTGCTCTTCCTGTTATAGTTTTATCATTAATTACAATAATTTTGTTTCTATCAGGATGGAATTCTTTCATAATTTCAATTGTAGACTTATAATCGTTTATTTCAATAATACCAGTAATTCTATTAGTATCAATAAGTGTATAATCTATTTTATTATTTACACCACAGAAAAAGATTGGAGTATCATCAGAAATTAAATTAGAATATGTTGTAATAAAATTAAAAGCGGCATCATCTGTTGTAATTACTAAATCAAATGAATTTAAATAATATTTTTCAGCTAAAAAATTGTATAGGTGAATTTGATATTTATCTTCTGGATGTTGCTTTTCATCCATATAATCAATAGAATATTTAATGTTGCTTGAATTTTTATCTAAGGTGTCAATTAGTCCTTTCTCTATATCTTTTGTCCACTGAAGATTTCTATCATAAGAGTGTAATATTAGTATATGAGAAGAACCTTCTTTTTTAATGTTAATTAATTTACTATCTGTAGGAAGATTTTCGGTTGGGATATCAAATTTATTGAGAATGTTATAATCAAATTCATATGAAGTTATATCTTCAGTAATAACATTGATTTCATTAGGTGATTTTCCATTTAATATTTCTAAAGCTTGCTTTGCAGCTGATGTTCCTTGTTTATATCCACTTACGAGTTTTCCGCCAATTATTCCATGACCAAGAAGAAAATCCCAAATTCCATATATTGGTCTGTTACATACATCATATAGCATGGAAATTGATTCATCATATGAATAATAGTTGTTCATTCTATCTACAAAATAGATTAAAAATAATACAATACTATCATCTTCTAAGTTGTTGCTTTTGTTTAAAATGCTTTGATAATTAGAACCATCAATTTTTTCAAAGTTAATTCTATCACTATATGCTTCCATAATTGGGGCAAATTCATTCATTATGCTTTTCCCTGTCAAGGAATCGTCGTTAATATAATAAATGGTTTCTATATTTGAATTTTGATTTAAGGCTAATTGAATAGTTTTAGAAATATCATATGTTTCTACAACACCAGTAAATCTAGGTAAATTCTCAATATCATTAGGATTAAAAGAGTTTACACCACAAAATACAATAGGGGTTGTACCAAAAAGATTTTCCCCATGCTCTCTTAAAAAATTATAAGCTGCATCATCACTTGATATTATTACATCATAATTCGAGTTTTCATATTTATTGGAATAGACATTATAGAGATTAGTTAAATATTGAGAATTAGTTATTCTCTGAGTATCCATATATTCAATATCTATATTATAAGGATGTCCTGTAGCTTCAAATATAGTAGAAATTCCAGTATAGATTTCATCACTCCATTTGTACCCAACATGATAGGAATTTAATAATAATACGTTATAAGGCTTTTCATTGGATGCATAAATAATTGTACTTGGTAATAATAGTAATATAAAAAATAATATGTACTTCTTAATTTTATTCAAAATGTGGGTTCCCTTATATTTGTATATTAGCAATATTATTACCCTAAGAAACTATTTGTCAAATAAATTTTAATATAATACCTTTTTCTAAGGATTTTTAAGTAATTAAATAATAATGAAAATTTATATTTTCTTACTTTTTTTCTTTTGATTTATTTTATGTTCATACATTTTTTTATCAGCAATACTAATTAGAGTTGAAGCATTATTACATATATATTTATCATAAGAGGAGAAACCATAACTAAAACTTAATGTAAATGGATATTTTTTAGAATTGTTAATAACTTCGAGCTGTTTATAAATTAGATTTAGAATTTCTTGAGCTTGATCAATATCAGATTCAGGGAAAATAAATAAGAACTCATCACCACCTAGACGGCAAATTGAATCTTTATTCCTTATGTTTCTAGCAAAAACATCACTAATGCTTTTAATTAATATATCACCGACTTCATGGCCATAATTATCATTAACAAATTTTAATTTATTAATATCTGCAAAACAAATTGTTAAATCTGTATTTGATTCTTTACAATAATTTATTCTTTCTTCTAATACTTCAAAACAAGCTCTTCGATTTAATATGCCTGTTAATTTATCAGTTCTTGCTTGAGATTTTTCTTGTTTTATTACTTTTTTTGAGAGATTAATATTTAATGACATTAATAATATAATTAATAAAAGAAGTATTACACCTGATATATAAATGATATTTCTTTCTATAAAATCAACTATTGAGAAAGGTTTATTAATTATTTTTGCTTCTTGTGGAATAGATTTTATTGGTATATCAAATTTAGAAAGTTGTTCATAATCAAATTGATATTCATCTAGTCCAGCTATTTGAATAGGCATTTCACTAATAGGAGTCCCTGAGATATAAGAAGTAATCATTTCAGCTAAGAGAGCTCCTTGATTGTACCCACTTTTTAGACTTCCTCCAACAATTCCATTTCCTAAGTAAAAATCCCAGAGTCCATAAATTGGAACTTCAGTGTGGCTTGAAATAAGGTTTAAGCTTTCATTGTATGTGAAATTATTAAAGGATCGATCTTGTGTAAAACTAAGTAATAAAACGCTATCTCTATCAGTTAAACTTTCACATTCTAATAACAATTCGTTCATATTATAATCTTCTAAAAAAACAAAATCTAAATCATCTTCAAATTGTGGAATAATTTCTTCAATATTTTTTTTATTTGCTTTACCTGTGATAGTATTATCATTTATTACTATTATTCGATCTCTATTAGGATGGAAATCTTTCATAATTTCTATAGTTGATTGATAGTCGTTGCTTTCAATAACACCAGTAATTTTATTAGTATCAATAGAGGTTGAATCTACTTTATTATTTACTCCACAGAAGAAAATTGGAGTATCATCAGATACTAAATTAGAATAATTGGTTATAAAATTAAATGCTGCATCATCACTTGTAATTACTAAATCAAATGAATTTAAATAATATTTTTTTGATAAAAAATCATAAAGATACATTTGGTATTTTTCTTCTGGATGTTGTTTTGCATCCATATAATCAATAGAAAAAGTTACATTATCACTTGCCCCTTGTATGTTTTCTCTAATACCTCTTTCTATATCTTCTGTCCATTGAAGATTACGATTATAGGAATGTAAAATAAGAACATGGTATGAATCATCACTTTTAATATTTATTAATTTGCTTTCTTTAGGTAAATTTTCAGCAGAAATATTATACTTATCAAGAATTTCATAATCAAATGCATAAGAAGTTGTATCTTCAGTAATAACATCAATATCTTTAGGTGCTTTGCCATTTAATATTTCTATTGCTTGGTTTGCAGCAAGTTCCCCTTGATTGAATCCGCTAACGAGTTTACCACCAATAATACCGTGTCCAAGGTGAAAGTCCCATACACCATAGATTGGTCGATTACATTCATTATATAATAAAGATATAGCTTCATCGTATTCAAATCTATTGTTATCTCTATCAAGGAAGTAGATTAAAAATAATACAATACTATCATCTTCTAAATTATTGCTTTGGTTTAAAATGTTTTGATAATTAGAACCATCAATCCTTATGAAATTTACTTGATCAGAATATTCATCAATAACTGGTAAAAATTCTTTCATTATGCTTTTACCAGTTAGTGAGTCATCGTTTATATAATATATAGTTTTAGTATTAGGGTTTTGTTCTAATGCTAATTTAATTGTTCCTGAAATATCATAAGTTTCTACAACTCCAGTAAAATTAGGGAGGTTTTCAATTTCCTTTTCATTAAATGAATTGACACCACAAAATACAATAGGGGTTGTACCAAAAAGATTTTCCCCGTGTTCTCTTAAAAAGTTATAAGCTGCATCATCACTTGTTATTATTACATCGTAATTAGAATTAATAAATTTACAATAGTATATATCATATAAATTATCTAAATAATTTTCACTTATAGTTTTTTGAGTATCCATATATTCAATATCAATATTATAAGGATGGTCATTCCCTTCAAGAACAGTACAAATACCTGTATATATTTCATCACTCCAAGTATAACCTAAATGATATGAGTTAAATAACAATATATTATATGGAGAACTATCTGAGGCAAATATAAATGTATTTGGTAATATTAATAATATTAAAAAAATAATATATGTCTTGATTTTGTTCAAAATTTTGTTTCCCTTTTATTTAAACATTGATTCATAATATCATCAAATAAAAATAATCGTCAAACTATTTACTATAGTTTTAACTAATTAATAATTTAATTATTATTATATTTAGTCATCTTTAATAAATAAAATAACAGATTTGTTGTTTATGTAAAATATTGTTCAAATATAATACTTATTGTTTGGTTTAAAAACTTATTTGCTTTTTTAATCGATTAAGACTTATCAATAGAATCTGTTAAATGAAAAATGAAAAAAAACATTGACTAATGAGGTAATGTGTTTTATTGTATAATTAATTAATTAATCAATTTAATTAATTAAAAAATTATTATTTAATTATTTATAAGAATAACAAAATTTGAGGGTGAAAAATGAGGAAGAAGAAATCTAATGATAAGAGGAATCAATTACCATTGAGTACAAATCTTTGGTGTTGGGCTTTTGTGAGTATAACTCTTATTTTTTATATATTTTTTCAAGGTTGGCCAATAATATGTAGTATATACTATTCATTATTAGATTGGTCCGGTTTGACAGTAAGCGGAACGTATATAGGACTTAGTAATTATAAAGAACTTTTTCAAGATCAATTATATTGGAATGCTTTTTTTAATAGTTTTAAATATACAATTGAATATGTTCCATTAATATTAATTTGTTCTCTCTTTTTAGCTTTAGTCTTAAATAATAGAAGACTTGGTGGTAAAACTTTTTACAGAACAATATATTTCATGCCTGTTGTAACTACTGCAGCTGTAATAGGTATTATCATGATTTTTATTTTTGGAACACAAGGCCCTGTAAATGAAGTGTTGAAAATTTTTCATATAACTGAGAAGTCAATCGGTTTTTTAACAAATGGTAAGTATGCTCTTACAACAGTTGTACTAATTTCTGTTTGGAAAGATTGTGGTATTTATATGATTTATTGGATAGCTGGATTACAAAGCATTCCTGTTGAAATGTATGAAGCTGCTGAACTTGATGGAGCAAATAGTTTTCAAAAGTTTTATAAGATTATATTACCATTAATTGCTCCTACTGCAGGTATTATAACTATTCTTTGTTGCATAAATTCTCTAAAAGTTTTTGATATTGTTAAAACAATGACTGAAGGTGGACCTTTCTATAAAACTGATGTTATGGGTACTTTTGTATATCGAAGTGCATTCTCTTCTGAAATTGGATTACCAAGAGTTGGCTATGCAAGTGCTTCAGCAATTCTCTTTGGTATAACTGTAATTATTATTGTTGCAAGTACTTCAGCTTTAAAAAATAAACTTAGCAACTCAAGTTCAATTTAGGAGAGAAATGATGAAAAATAGATTTAAACATGGTAATCCAATAACACATATACTTTTATTAGTAATAGGCTTTTTATGGTGTTATCCTTTTTTGTGGATGATAGCGGCTTCTTTTAAAACAAATAAAGAATTCTTTAGTAGTAAATTAAGCATTATTCCTGAAAATTTTTCTTTTGAAAATTTTACTAGAGTTTGGAGAGAAGCTCATTTTAATGAATACTTTTTAAATACTGTTATAATTACAGTTTGCACTGTTGTAATTGTATTAGTCATGTCTCAAATGGCAGGTTATGTTATTGGACGTTATAAATTTGTTGGAAGAAAAGCTCTTGTTGCTATTTTTATTAGTAGTATATCGATTCCACTTGTAAGCACTATTATTCCTATATATCAAATTATTAAAAATTTAGGATTAGTTGGTACTAGAGCTGGAGTAATTATTTCAGGAGCAGGTGGAGCACACGTAATATTCTTACTTTTATTTTCTTCTTTTTATCAACAAATACCAAAAGAATTAACAGATGCAAGTTGTATAGATGGATGTAATTTCCCACAAACTTATTTTTATGTAATGAGACCTTTAGCAAATCCAATAGCGATTACTACTATAATTATGGAATCTATGTGGACATGGAACTCCTTTTTATTACCTTTGACATTAACTTTAAATAACCCATCAAGTAGAACATTAGCAGTAGGACTTTATGCTTTTAAAGGTGAAAACACTATTGATTGGACTGGTATTGCAACTGGAGCAACCATTTCTGTTGTACCTATTCTATTAGTATTTATTTTATTACAACGATATTTTGTAGATGGTGTTGCAGGTGCTGTAAAAAATTAAAAGGGAAAAATTATGAAAATAGGATTTATGACTAATGTATTAGTTAAGAATGGATTAACTGATATTAAGGATATTGCATATTTTGCAAAGCAAAATGGTTTTGAGGACTTAGAAGTTGGTCCTACTATCGCCTTAGATCAAGAACGGTTTGAAAATGTAATTAACTATGGCGTTAATATCAATTCATTAACATATTGTAGAAATTATTTAAGTAGTAATGTTGATGAAGCAAATCTTCACATAAAAGGTCTAATGGATCGAATTGAGTTTGCAAGTAAATTAGGCATTTCTCAAATTACAACATCTACTGGAATAAATAAGCAAATAAGTGAGGGAGTTTATGACAGTGTAGATTCAATAAGGCTACGACCTGAAAAAAGTCTAGATGAATTTTATGAATTATTTGCTCCAATTGTAGAAAAAGCTGAAAAAAAGAATGTAAAAATTGCTTTTGAAAATTGTCCTTTAATGGGGAATATAGCTATTTCTCCTTATATGTGGAGAAAAATCTTTGAAAGACTAAATAGTAATATGGTTGGTTTAACTTATGATCCCTCTCATCTTATTTGGGAACATATAGATCCAATAAAACCTTTATACGAGTTTAAAGATAAAATATTTCAAATACATGCTAAAGATACAATTGTAAATCATGAGGTATTAAGTGATTTAGGTTTTTTAACTGATTTTTCGTGGTGGAGATATTGTATCCCTGGAGACGGAGATTTGGATTGGACAACGTTCTTTAAAGCTGTTCATGATATTGAATTTGATAGAACTATAAGCATTGAACATGAAGATATGAGGTATGAAGGTTCAATAGAAAAAGTTGAGGATGGTTTAATAAAAAGCCGAGAATATTTATTAAAAATAATTAACAAGGAGTTTATATAATGAAAATTAAAGTTGGGATTATAGGCATGGGGGAGCACATTGGTATAGCAAAGCAACATATAGAATCCTATTTAGCTTTAAATAATAATGTAACTATTGTTGCTTTATACGATAAAGAAAAGAATCAATGCATTAAATATAAAGAGAAATACAATCTAGATGATGCAACAATTTATAATTCTTTAGATGATTTATTAGATAATGTTGATGCTATTAGCATTTGTACTCCAAATAATACACATGTTCCTATTGCATTAAAAGCTTCAGAAAAAAAGGTACATGTTTTATGCGAAAAACCTTTCTCTACTAATAGAGAAAATACTTTTGAATTAATTGAAAGTATTGAGAAATCTAATATTGTAAATATGATAGGTCTTTGCTATAGAGAACAACCATTTTATAGATATCTAAAAGACTTAATTGAAAAAGATACTTTTGGAAATATTCAATATATCAAGATGTCTTTAGGTGGTGGAAGGTTCGCAAATACAGATGTTAAAAGAGAATGGAGATTAAATACAGAAACTTCAGGTTCTGGTGCACTATCTGATTTCGGTTCTCATATGTTTGATATTATTGATTATATATTTAGTTCAAAAATTGGTAAATTTAAAACAATCTTTGCACAATCTAGTTGCTATATATCTGAGAGAAAAAGTGAAACTTCTGCTAATTTTGAAAAAGTTTCTAATGATGATGTTTGTATTTTCTCATGTAAAACAGAGAAAAATGTATTGGCTAATTTAACTGCAAGTCGAATCGGAGCTACACATTCTTTAGAACTTTATGGTGATAAAGGTTATGCATTAATCGATGGGGATAAAATGGATACTATCGATGTAATTTTAAAGGATGTTAATCAAGGCTATGGTGGATTAAAGAAGAAAACACTAAATATCCCAAATGAATATTTATTAATAAATAATAATAAAGCAAGCAATGCTCATTCAATAGGCTTTTATCATGAGGTCAAAGAGTTTGTAGAAAATATATTAAATAATAGCCCAAAATCTTCTAGAGATTTCAAAAGAGGGAGTTATATTCAATATTTACTCGATGAGTCTTATAAATCTAGTAAAAATAATATTTTAGTTGAACTTAATGAGGAGTAATGATGAAAATAGGATGTCATGCAGTTCTTTATAAAGAAGATATTGCGAATAAAACAGATAAAACTTTAAAAGACTTAAACTATACAGGAGCCGAAGGTATCGAATTTGGTTCAAGATTTTTTAATCCTGAAAATGCTAATACTATGTTACCAAAATTAGAAGAAAATAGTTTAGAAGTGTTTGGATTACATAAGGGATGTTCATTAGTTGATTTTGTAGATGATATAGAAAAATGCAAATCAGAGCTTAGTGAAGTTGCAAAAATACTAAAACAAACAAGCCTAACTAGTAGAATTATAATGACAGGACAACTTCCTGATATGGATTTAAGAGATCAAGAAGATTTTGGTGAACCAAGACTAATAAATTGTAGTTTTGTTGAAAAAGTAGCAAAAAATATTGAAGTAGTTGTTAAATACATATACGAAGAGTACGGTATTCAAGTTTTATATCATAACCATTTTTGGGAATTTAAAAATGATAATCTAATATATAATTCTTTAATTAATAATGCTCCTAGTCTTAATTTTGCTTTAGATATAGGTTGGGCTATTAGTGAAAATTATGATTACTTATCTACTATAAAAAAATATCCTAATCGTTTTTATTATCTTCATATCAGAGATACAAATTTCATTAAAATGAATAATGCTACATGCTTTGATGAAAAGCAAAATACTTATACTGAAATTGGAGAAGGTGAAGTTAATTTTAAGCCTTTATTAACTTGTATGAATAACATCGATAACTCAATTTTAGTAGTTGAATATGAAGTTGGTCCTGTTGAAAGAGATAGATATAAAAATGCTATTGATTATCTAAATAAAGTGAAAAAGGAAATAACTAAATAATGAAAGTTACAATAAACAGTGAATCTAATATTTCTGTAGATAATCAAAGAAATAAGATTATTGATATTATCAATTCAGTTGATTCTTTAAATAGTAAATATAAAGAAAGTCTAGGATGGTGGGATTTAGATCAAGAAGCTAATACTCAAAAATTGGATGAAATTAATGACTTAGCAGCTAAAATTAGAAAAATAGCATCTGTTTTAGTGGTAATTGGAATAGGTGGCTCAAATCAAGGAGCTAGAGCTGTAATTGAAGCTTTAGAAAAAAGAGATGATTTTGAAGTAATTTGGGCAGGAAATAATTTAAGTTCTTATGAAGCTAAAAATGTTATTGATTCAATAGGGGACAGAGATTTTTGTATAAATGTTATCGCAAAGAATTTTAAAACAGTTGAACCTGGTGTTGGTTTTAGAATTTTTAGAGATTTGTTAATTAAAAAATATGGTGAAACCTATAATGAAAGGGTAATTACAACAGGAACAATTAATAGTTATTTTGAAGTATTATCTAAAAAAGAAGGTTATACCTTTATAGATTTTCCAAACGAGCTTGGAGGAAGATATTCACTATTTTCTAATGTTGGTTTATTACCTATAGCTTTTGCTAATTATGATATTAAAGCTCTTGTAGAAGGTGCTAAAAATATTGCAAGCGATATTAAATATAATGAGGATGTAATTAATTATATAGCATTTAGAACTGCTAATTATTCTTCAAATCTAAATATTGAAATGTTGTCATACTTTGAACCAAGATTATTTAGATTTGCAAAATGGTGGATGCAATTAGATGCAGAGAGTGAAGGTAAAGATAATAAAGGAATATTCCCAGTTACAGCTAATTTTAGTGAAGACTTACATTCTATTGGGCAATTTATACAAAGTGGAAACCCTATATTATTTGAAACATTTATTAAGATAAATAAACAATCTTTCGATATACCATTATTAAAAAATAATGTCGAAGATGAGTTTGATTACTTAAATAATAAAACTTTAACTGAAGTAAATAAGATTTCTGAAATGGCTACTATAAAAGCACATAGTTCTAGATTACCTGTTTGTGTAATTGAAGTAGAAAAATTAGAAGAATTTGAATTAGGACAATTGATGTACATGTACTTCTATGTAACTTACATCTCTTGTGTATATATGGATGTAAATCCATTCGATCAACCAGGTGTTGAAACTTATAAAGCCTGGATGTTTGAAGGATTAAAAAAATAAAATCATTTGGAGGAATAAAAATGAAAAAAAGTATTTTAGCTATTATGGTATTTTTATTAAGTACTACTATGCTATTTGCAAGTGGAGCTCAAGAAAAGGAAGAAAACGCTACAACTGATGATGGTACTATTATTTTAAGAGCTATTGACTGGAGTGATTCAAAAACAACAGAAAGAGCTGCTTTTAATAAAAAATTTGAAGAAGAACATCCTGGTGTAAAAGTTGAATATACTTGTTTAACAATTGATCAATTTAAAAATACAATTGTAACAATGTTGAAAGGTGATGATGCACCGGATTTATTTCCTGTTCCTAATAATATGAATTTACCAACATGTGTAGATCAAGGTTGGTTCCAACCAATTACACAATATGTAGATGATGAATTCTTATCAACATTGAAACAATCACAATTAGTAAATGGTATATCCTATTATAATGGTGAATTATATTCTTTCCCTGAAACTGATTCAATTATTAACTCAGTATTCTTTGTTAATATGGATTTACTAGAACAGGCTGGCGTAAAACAATTACCTAAAACTTATTCAGAATTTATAGATGCTTGTCAAAAAGTTGTTGATTCAACTAATGGTGAAGCTTATGGTTTAATCGAAGGTGGAAAGCAATTTAATAGAAACCAAGTAATGGCAACAGCTTTATGTAGTATGGCTGGTGGTAAAATTGGTGATGGTGGTAAACAAATTGT
Source organism: Pleomorphochaeta sp. (assembly GCF_050031695.1). Taxonomy (GTDB): domain Bacteria; phylum Spirochaetota; class Spirochaetia; order Sphaerochaetales; family Sphaerochaetaceae; genus Pleomorphochaeta. The sequence goes on from NZ_JBNAIC010000016.1 coordinate 48,357, forward strand.
TACAGTTGATGGCAAATCAACATTTAATAGTGCAGAGATGAAAGGTGCACTAGATTTCTTAAACACATTAGCTGCTAAAGGTTTAATATATCCAGATACTCCAAACATTAATGCTCCAACTGCTCGTGATTTATTTGCACAAGGTAATGCAGCTTTTTTAATGCAAGGAAATTGGTGTGTAGCTCCATGGTTAGCTTCATATCCTGAATTTACTAATTACACTACAGTAGCACCTCCTGTTCCAGATAATCAAAGTGAAAAATATGGTTGTCCATCAACTATGCCACAATCTTGGTTAGGTGTTTATAAAAATTCTAAACATCCTGAATTAGCTGCTGAATATTATATGGCATTATATGAAGATAAATATGGTTATCAAGAAGCTTTAGTTAGTGGTGGTGGAGCAATTTCATTAGTACCAACTATTAATGAAAAATATATGAGCAACCAACATTTAATTGATTTCTATAATACTGCTCAAGATTGTTCAAGAGTAATTCCTGTTGCAACTGTTAGAGATATGGATGCTTATAAAGTATATTCTTCTGTACATGAAGTTTCTCCAACTTTAGGAGCAATTGTACAAGGTATCTTTGCACAAAGTTTACCAACTTATAATGAAGAGTTAGATAAATTAGCTAATGCTCAAACTAAAGAATGGAATAGAGCTGCTAATGCTGCAGGTGTTGATTTGTCATTATTTGAATTTCCTAATTGGGATTTAACTAAAGACTATATGGCAAATGACTATGCTCAATTATAGTTAGTAAAATTATTACTACGTTGTAGAAATTATATTACAACGTAGTATAATTTATTGTTTACCTTATTGTTATAATAGAATAAAATAATAAAATAATGTAAGGAGAATTATTCATTATGAAGCAAGCTGGTTATAATTTATCAAAAGCAAAAACTAAAAATGTTGCTCTTGTTAAAAATACTATTTATAGAAAAAAAAGTATTTCAAGACATGATATTGCAGAGATATTAAAATTAACTCCAGCTACGATTACTATGATTACAAATGTCTTAATTGAAAGTGGTGATATTTGTGAGAAAAGTATTGATTCTTCATTAGTTAAACAAAGGGCTGGAAGAAAGCCTGTTCTCTTAGAATATGTAAAAAATAGTTCATATTTTATAGGAATAGAGAATGGTCCATATGGAATTTGCTTTGTATTAACTAACCTTTTAGGTGAAATAATAATAAAGAGATATAATCCTTCGATTAAATTAATATTAACAAATCAAGAAGAATTAAATGATCTTTTAAAAATAATTAATGAAACAATAAATGAAATGTGTAAAAGCACAAAAATAAGTAAAAGTTTAATAAAAGGGATTGGTTTTGGAACATTAGGTGAAGTTGTTAAAGATACAGGTATTGTTCACTTTAGTAATTCATCATATCTTTATTCAAAACAAAATATATATAATGCAATAACTGAAGCAACAAATATTAGAACATATGCTATAAATAATGTTAAAGCGAGAGCTATCGCAGTAGAAATGAACAAGATTGAGTTTAGTAATTTTTCTTTTTTATATTTGTTTGCAAGTAAAGGTGTTGTGTGCCCTTATGTTTATAGTAGTTTTGTAAATAGCCATACATTAATAACTGATGGTGAAATAGGGGATATGACGGTTCAAGCTGATTTAAATAACTTATATAATGAAAAAGGAACTCTAAAATCATTAGCAAATGAGAATGCTTTATTGTCAAACTGCAAAAAATTACTCAAAGAAAATAAAGCTTCTATACTTAAAGATATCTTAAAAGATAGATCTATGGATAGCATGACTAAAGAAGATTTATTATTAGCAGATATTAATGGTGACAAAGATGTTCAAAAAGTAATTTATGAGGCAATACAATATCTAGCAATTGCGGGGTCTAATCTCGTAAATATGTTAAATCCCAATGAACTATATGTAGATAATTTTATGTTTGATAATATGGTTAATAGAGAAAATTTTAAAGAAATTTTAAACAAGAAAATTTATAGTAGTAATTATAACAATACACAAATAAAATTTATAAAATATGATTTATATAATGGAGCTATTTCTGCCGCTTTCAGCGCTATTAAATATTTTTATATCCAGGGAGAATAAATTGAATAATAAATTCAAAGTAGCTGTGTTAGGTTGTGGAAGAATAGCTGATATGTATAAGAAAGTATTCTTAAATATGAGTGATTCATTAAAAATTTGTTATGCTATTGATAAGGATATTGATAGAGCAAAAGAGTTTGCTTCAAATTTTCAAGGTTGTAAAGCTATAACATCTTATAAAGAAATTAAACATGGTGATGTTGATTCAGTACATGTTTTAACTCCTCATTATTTACATAAAGAACATTGTTTATATTTTATGAATGAATCAATTAATGTCTTGAGTGAAAAGCCTATTGCAACTACTTTAGATGATGCTCTTGAGCTTGTAAATATGAGTAAAAAGACTAATGTCAAATATGGTGTGATTTTCCAAAATAGATATTCTGAAGGAATACAAAAATTAATTGAGTTAAAAAATAGTGGAAAACTTGGTAAAATATTAGGCGTTTGGTCTCATTTAGCATGGCACCGCCCTCCAAGTTATTATCAATGTGATTGGAAAGGTTCTTGGGAAAAAGAAGGTGGCGGAGTTGTTATAGATCAAGCTATTCATTCAATTGATTTAGTAAGATATGTATTAAATGAAGATGTAAAAACTATTGATGGTCATATTAGTCAAAGAAAGTTAACTTCTATTGAAGTAGAAGATGAAGCCGATGCCTTAATAACTTTTAATTCTGATACTTCATATTCTTTCTTTGCATGCAATTATCATGTATGTAATTCTCCAATTAGAATTGAATTCGCTTTTGAAAATGGTGTTGCAACTTTTGTAGGCACTGAAATGACAATTAAAATTAATGGAGAAGAACCTATCGTAGTCAATAGTTGTTATGGAATTAATGTAGAAGGTAAAGGTTATTGGGGAAATTATCATGAAACTCAAGTAAAAGAATATTATGATTGTTTGAAAAATGATAAAGAAGTACCATTTAAAGCAGAAGATGCTACAAAAACTTTAGAAATAGTTTTAGGAATTTATAAATCTTCAAGAGAGAATAGAAAATTAGAAAGATCTGATTTTGCAGTTGTATAAATTATTAAAAAATAAAGAAAAAAAGAGCTAATTAATTTAAGGTGTAAATAGATATTTTAATACATTCTATTTAACACCTTTTTATTTATTTTTGTATGTCACGTTATATAAATAATCTTTTAAAATAAGGAATGCTGCACCTTGAACGAAGCCCTCTGTATCAAGTGGTTCATAATGAACATTTAAAGGCATATTTTTTAGAATTTGATTCTCAATTTCTTCTTTCAAATATTTTTCTAATATTGTTCCATCCTCTCCAAAGTGTCCACTTATAATAATATTTGGAATGTCTAATACTATGATTGCCATAGAAATACAATAACCTAAATATTTAGCAGCTTTTTTTACAATATCAATTGCAATTTCATTATTATTAGCAGCTAAAGAAAATAAATCAGCTAAGCCTTCTCGTAATACTTTATCATTTATTATTTCGCTTGAATTGTTTTCTTTTAATATTAATTGTCTGTATTGATTATATAAATATACTTCATTAACTACTGTTTCCATACATCCATAATTACCACAACGGCATTGAGTGCCATTTTCAACTACTTGTATATGACTGATTTCACCAGATAATCCTTGAACACCATTATATAAATTCCCATCTGTAATAATCCCAGTTCCAATACCTTTTCTTATTTGTAAGAAAAATAAGTCATTATATTTAAACTGTTCATTAACATATTGTTCAAATAATGCATAAACTCTTGAATTGGTTTCGATTCTAACTTCAGTATTAAAAGCCTTCATAAGATATTTTCTTTGAATTTTAGAAATATTTATATGTCCTGGATAGAAGATAGAAGGGAAAGATAGTCCAGATTTTCCTATTCCTATACCCTTTATCAAATCTAAATCTATATTATTAATTTTAATAAAATCATGAATAGATTTTTCTAAGAATTTACAACTTTCATCTATTTCAACAGTTTTTGGAGTTTTATATTTTTTTTCAAATAATATATCCCCATGTAAATTAACTAATACTATTCTTGTTGTTAGTAATTCATTATCTATTCCAATAGCTAAAGGGTAATTTTCACTTAAAGTATAAGAGATAGCACTTTTTCCAACCTTTGAATATTCACTATCACTTACTCCCCAAATTTGTACTATTTTATCATCTAATAATTGGTTAATAATTTTAACAACAGTAGCCCAACCCATATTACCTAAAGAAGCTAATTCTTTTTTTGTTAATTTATTATGTTTTCTTAAAAGGGTTATAACTAATCTTTTATTGTCAGTTAGATTTTCAATTGTTTTTGTCATTTAAGTTAACCACCAAAATAATATAGAGTTTTAAATATTTATTGTTTATAATAAATCAAAATACTGTAATATGCAAATATTACAGTATTATAACTTATAAAGAATAAAGAAATTAAATCTTTGTGATAATAATTTTAAGAATTAATATATATATTGGTATATATATATGTGTAATTCTATATGTTATAACAAATAATTTTATGTTCTGAAATCTATTTTAATAGATTCCAAGAACATAAAAAAAACTATGTTGTTGTATCAATTATTATTTTTCCATCAACTTTACCTGAATGAATTTCTTTAAGGCTATCTTCTAATTGAGAAATAGGTCTTACAGAATCAATTACAAGATCTGAGTTGAATGATGAACTAGATAAAACGGCAAGGGCTTTTTGCATACTACTTTTGTTTAGAGCAAAAGAAGAAATGAATTTTGCATCTATTTTATATAAGTCAAAAGGACTGATTTCAATTTTTGCATCACTTGCACAAACCCCAAAGTTTAATAATTGTCCACCAAAAGCTAGATAATTAATATCTTGTTGTACACTTTTTGCAGAACCCGTACAATCAATGATAATATCAAATTTATCATCAATGTTATCTTTTTCTTGAGGATTATAAGTTACATCAGCCCCAAGTCGTTTTGCTTTTGCTAATTTATTATTATTAAAATCAGATACTGCTAAAGTTTTAAACATGTGTCCTTTCATTAATTGTAAGAACATTAATCCAATTGATCCAACTCCTACAATTAAGACTTTCATATTACTATTTATATCTAATTTTTCTTTTGCATAAATGATATCTGCTAAAGGTTCAGTTAATGTTAATCTATTAACATCAAAATCTTTGTCTGCTTTTAATGCACTTGTTTGTGGTACAATAATATATTGTGAGTATCCACCTGGACCTTTAAGCCCAATTGTTGTTTTATTTTCACAGTTATTGCTTCTGTCCATTAAACATTCTTGACAGCTGTTACAGGTGAAAAAAGGATTTACAACAACTAAATCACCAACTTTGTATGATGAATTTTTTGATTGAACTTTCTCAACATATCCACAAACTTCATGTCCAATATGGAATGGGAAAACCTTACCAAAGATAGTTTCTCCATAATAGCTGTGTACATCTGTCCCACAGATACCACATCTAACAGTTTTGATTAAAAGTTCACCTTCTTCAAGTTCTCTGATATCTTTATCATATACATGTAAATCTAAGCCATTTCTTAATTCTACGACACGCATAGGTGCTCCTTATATTTAAATATTAATTTATCGTGCTACGATACAACATGGTTGTTTCCAACCATGCTATAAAGTTTTGTATTCTGTTTATATAAAAAATATATATTTTAAATGATTAAAGTTTATAATAATCATTTAACCGCTTTATTAAAATGCACCTTCTCTGATTGGAAGAGGGTCAACTGTCCAAGACATTTTATTACATAATCTAACTAGCATATCAGTCTTTTGAACTGTATATTCTGGGTTATCAAATAAATTATGAGTTTCACTTGGATCATTTATTAGATCATATAGTTCACCTTCACTAGTACCATGATATAAAATGATTTTAAACTTTTCATTTCTTACCATTGTTCCGTAACATTCTCTAGGTGATATTCTGTTTTCTTTAAGTGAATTGTAATATTCACAATAAACATCTTCACTTTCTATTGTTTTTTCATTAATTAATTGATCCCAAATAGAAGTTGTTTGCATTCCTTTTTCTATAGGTAGATTAGCTGCTTCTAATAGAGTTGGAGCTATATGCATTAATTCTAATACTGCTTTAACTTTTCTAGGTTTTAATTTTGCAGGATAATGAATTATTAATGGAATATGAACAGCAGAGTCATACATGTTAATTGCTTTATAATAAAGTCCATGATCTCCTAACATTTCACCATGGTCAGAATTAAAGATAATTATAGTATTATCGTATTGGCCAATTTCTTTCAAATATTCAACCATTTTTCCAACTTGAGAATCTATTAAGTCACACATAGCCCAGTACGCAGCCTTAACATATCTATGATCGCTATCACTCATCTTAGCTGGTAATAATGTTTTAATATTTTCAGGATTTACATTTAAGCAACTTTGGTGCAATAACTTTTGATATTCTGGCTTATTAGCTAATTCCCCTTCTTCGTAATTAGGTAAAGGTATATCATTTAGATTTTTAGTATATCTTTCTAAATAATCTTGAGGAGGGTCAAAAGGGTTGTGTGGATCAAATATGTTTATTGAGAACATCCATGGGCTATCAAAATTTTTAGCACTATCTACAAAACTTTTTGCTCTTTCAACACACCAAGTTGTTTGGTGATATTCTTCTGGCATTCCTTTTTCAATCCATTTGCAAAAATCATATTCTTCTTTTTTATATTCAACGCCAATATCATTTAACCATCTTTGATATGCATTTGATGCATGCTTATAAGCATGGCCATGTGACCACTCAAAAACATCATAACCATCGTCTATTCTAACTTCTCCTTGTGGGAAGAAGTCAGGATTCGCAGGGTTAATATGATATTTTCCTGATAGTCCACAAACATAGCCATTTTCATGAAGTGTTTTAGAAATTACTTTTTCACTTGTGAAAATTCTTTGGCCATTTTCTCTACATCCTGTAGTTCTAGGATATCTTCCAGTTAAGAAACTTGAACGACTTGGAGAACAAACCGGGCTTTGACAAAAAGCATTTTCAAATAAAACACCTTCTTTTGCTAATTTATCTAAATTAGGTGTGTGAGTATGTTTATTACCATAACATCCTAGTGTGTCAAATCTCTGTTGATCTGTACAAATCCATAATATATTAGGTTTTTTCATTTTATATATTTCCTTAGTAATTATTATTACCTATTTTTTATCTTTTTAAAAATTGAGTTAAATATTGATAAACTTGCTACAATTATAAAGAAAAGAGAAATTGGTCTTGTAAAGAAAATTGCAGGATTATCATTACTCATTATCATTGATCTTTGTAAGTTAGTTTCCGTTAGCTTTCCAAGTACTATTGCAATAGTCATGGGGGCAAGAGGGAAATCAAATCTTTTCATTATGTAGCCGAATAGCCCAAAGAATAACATTATATATACATCAAAGATTGAATTAGACATAGCAAAAGCACCAACTGTACATAAAACCATTACTCCAGCTATTAAAATTACAAATGATATTTTAGTAACATTTGAAAATAGCTTTGTAAGGTAAGAGCCTTGTGTAAACATGAAGATATTAATTATAAATAATCCAAGCATTATGCTATATACCCAAAACTTATCACCAACAAATAATTCAGGACCAGGTATAATTCCTTTAACTGTTAATGCCCCCATTAATACAGCAGTACTAATGTCTCCTGGGATTCCTAAAGTTAATAATGGAATCAGTGTTGATCCAGAGACAGCATTATTTGATGATTCTGGTGCGATAATACCTTCAATACAACCTGTACCAAATTTTTCAGGATGTTTTGATGATCTTCTTGCTTCGTTATAACTGAAGAAAGCAGCTATAGCTCCACCGGTTCCTGGAACAGCTCCAATAATTGTTCCAAATATTGAAGATTTTAATAATATTGCTCTATGTTTAAGTATATCAGTTACTTTAATAGAAGCTTTTGTTAATTCAACTTTTTCTTGCTTTGTATCTATACCTAAACGAGTTTTTTCAATCATTTCGCTTAATGCAAAAATACCAAGCATTACAACGATTGCACTTATTCCATTTAATAAATTTATGTTTCCAAACATAAATCTAGGAACACCTGCATTAGCATCTATACCAACTGTTGAGAATAATAGTCCAAATCCAGCTGAGATTAATCCTTTTAATAGATTATCTTCAGATAAGCTAATTACAATTGTTAATCCAAATAAACATAGTGCAAAATATTCAGGAGGTCCAAATTTTAATGCAAATGAAGCTAATGATGGTGCTACAAATAATAGCGCAAAACAGCTAAATAGACCTCCGAATGTTGAAGCGACTAATGCACTTTTTAGTGCATCACCAGCTCTACCTTTTTTTGCTAAAGTATAACCATCTAATATAGTTGCAGCTGCTGCAGGAGTACCTGGTGTATTAATAACAATTGCTGTTATTGAGCCACCAAAAACTCCTCCACAATATGCACCTAGTAAAAGATACATTCCAGGGATGGTTTCCATTCCAAAAGTGAAAGGTAACAAAACTGTAATAGCAAATACGCTTGTTAAACCTGGAAGTGCACCTACCATAATTCCTATAAATACACCTAAATTCATTATAAGAAGGTTGGATAATTTAAATATTTCTAAAACTACTGCTAACATTATAAGCTCCTATCTGATTAATGGTATATTTAGTAAAAATTGGAATATTAAAAATATCAAAATATTAAAAGTGTATATACTTATATAGTGATACTTGTTTCTGCTACCTAATGAGAACAATACTAGTGGTGGAATTATTAGTGACGATATAACAAAACCAAATTTATCGAATAAAATTCCATATACTAAAAATAATACAAATACTAATAATGCCTTAAGTTCAGCTTTCATATTCATTTTTTCACCAATAGATTCATTTTCTTTTGGTTCTTTCTCTAATTTTAAATATTTGAAAAAGTAACTAATTGAATGAATCAAAGCTGAAAAACCAATCAAACCAGTTGCTAAATAAGGGAAAGATCTAGTATTTAAACTACTACTTTCACTACCAGCATTGCTAAGAGCTATTTGGTTAGGAATTAAAATTAATGCAACGAATAAACTAATAGCAACAATAGTAAGTCCCACTGCTATTTCTTTGCATATTTTCTTTTTTTCCATAATAAATTATCCTTTATATAATATAGTTTTTATTTGCCTAAATTAAATTTATCCATATTTCTTGTAATAATTTCATATGAATTATATATTAACTCAGTAACTTCTTCTTCTGTATAATTTGGCATTTCGCTATTAGTACCAATTACATTTGTTAAATATTCTTTATAAGCATCTGATTGTTGAGCTTCGTCAATTTTTTCTTTGATATAATCAACAATTGCATCTGGAGTGTCTTTTTTAACAGCAATAGCAGTATAACCCATTAAATCTTCCATATTTTCTAGACCTAATTCTTTTGCACTTGGTACTTCAGGAACTGTATCTAATCTCTTATCAGATGCTACCATTAATCCTGTGAATTGGTTGTTTAAAATACGAGGAACTGCAACACTTGCATCAATAATATAGAAATCTATTTGACCACCAAGAAGAGCAGCAAAACCTTCTGCACTACCTGAGAAAGGTAAGAACTTAGGTTCAATATTTTGTTGTGATGTTACTTCTAGCATTACAATTCTACCAAAACCTGTTGAATTTGCAGCACTATATGATACTGTTTCACCATTTTCTAATGCATTAGTTATATCTTCCCATGTTTTATATTTTGAATCTGCACTACTGATAATGATTTGTGGTTCAGGAGGGTTGTTTACAGCTAGATATCTAAAATCATCAACAGAATATGTTAAGTCTACCATATTAGGTTGAATAATATAGCCTGCAAATCCAGCAGCTGTTATAGTGTAACCATCTGCTTCATTTAATACAACTTCAGTTAGACCAATTGATTGACCAGCACCAGCTCTGTTCACTACAGCAACAGGTTTTCCAAAATCAACTATATCAGCTAAAGATCTCATTGCAATATCAACTAATCCACCAGCTGGAGCTGGGATTAAAAATTCTATGCTTTTCTTTGGATAACCATCTAATCCTGACGATTCTTCTGTTTGTTTCTGATTGGAATCAGCTGCTGCTGTATTAGTAGTTTCTGTTTTATTACAACTAGCTAATAATAATAATAAAGATAATAAGATAGTAATTAATTTAATATTTTTTTTCATAAAATACCCCTTTGTTTTTCTCTGAATTTCTATTTTTTTTAGAAAATAATTAGAAAGTGTTTTTATGTGCGCACCATAAAAACTTAATTTATCATACAACGATAAATTAGATATGTCAAATTTTTTATTTCACTTTTTTTATGTCGCAAATATTATTTCATACTAAGGTAATAGGGTATAAAATTATTAGTATATAATTATATACTATATAAAGAATTAAAATATTTATATATTGAATAATGTTGTTGATTAAAAAAGTTTTTATCGGACATTATTCAGAAATAAATACTTTTTTATCTATTAAAATGTACTAAAATAGTGGAAGATTTAGATGTTATTTAACTTACGAAGAATGAACATAAAATACTAAAAAATTAGTTTATTCTGTTTGTTTTATTAATCTCTAAAAATCCCAACATAAGAATTTAAATACGCATACTTTATTATGGTTTTTATTAAGAAATAATTATAATTTATAGAATTTATTAAAGATTATTTAATCTTTCTAGCATATCAATTGAAACTTTATGAATGCAGTTTTTGCCATTAGCTTTTGATTCAAACATTGCTATATCAGAAAAATTTATTACTCTAGTGAGATCATAATTTTCAAAATCATCTGTGTCTAAATATTCAATACTCGCACTTAATGTAGTTTCTATATTTTTATAGGAAATTGGTTTTTTAATTATTTTAAGTAAATCGTTTCCTAAATTATTTGATATACTTGGAGAAATAATTAAAAACTCGTCTCCTCCCATTCTATAAATATTAGTTTCAGGTGCAACTTCACTTAATCTATTTGCAATTGTTTTTAAAACTTTATCACCAATAGAATGTCCGTAATTATCATTTATATATTTAAATTTATCCAAAACAATATAATAGATTATTTTACCTTTTAATTTATCATTTATTTGATAATCTTCAAAAAGAGCATTTCTATTTAGTAATTTTGTCAAATTATCAGTTCTAGTTTGCTTTTCAAGTTCAATGTTCTTTTTAATTTCAATATCAACAATATTTTGAGAAAAACGATTAACAATTAAATCATATATTCCTATAACAGTTAGTAGTCCTAATAAACCATCTAATAAGATAATAAAAGCATCATAACTATAATCCATATAATCTGTTGATGACTCTTTTCTAATAAATACATTTAAAAGTCGAATCATGCAATAGAAAAAATATAATATATTTATTGGGAGCATGAGTGATCTTTTTGAAGAGTCTTTTGTTTCTTTTAATATGCAAATGATAATTAGCAAACGAATTAAGACTGAAGAATTTACAGACACTAAAATTCTTGCGGTAACATTTATTTCGATATAAGTAAAGTAGATAAAAGCTAAAGTGTATAATATTAATCCTATTATCCCATATCTAATTTTAATTTTCATATAATAAAATTTAGTTATTCCATAAAGAAGTAATATTTCTGCATAAATTAATAAACTATTAGCTAATATTATCGATATTAAAGATGGAAGAACTGATCTTAATATCATTAAGATACCACCTATATTAAATAGTAGGTAATATAATATAAATTCATCATCATCATTTAATGTGCTTTTATATCTTTTTCTAATAAAAAGCATTACACATAACCCTAAAAAATAAGATAACAATTATACTTAGAAAGAGCCAGCCATATCGAATTTAAACATACACACCTCTAATTTTTTTTACTATCTAATTTAAAATATTCCCTATTTAAATTAAAAATTATCTAGAAAAATAGTTATAATAATCGTTTTGAATATTTATTAGTATTTTAGAATTATTTTTCGTGGTGGCAAAGATTTACTTGATTTTTTAAATCTGAAAAAATTATTATGGTTATACTACTAATAGACAATATAGCCATCTATATGGAGTATTTACTTCATATTCTAGATATAATTATAGCTGTTAGTTATTAATATGATGATACTTTAGCTTGGAAAAAGAAACAAAATAGTGGACCGTTTTTGAATTGAAGTTTGGGGTATTATTCAGTTAAAGATTTCTTTATTTTTTCAATTGTTATAAGAACTCAAAAATTAAATCGAATAAGAGAATCCTATTAATTAAATTTATATTAAAGAGAAAAACAACCTCACTTTTAAAGAAAGGCGAGGTTGTTTTCTGTTTGTAGAAATATAATTTTTTATAAATCTGCTTCAGTTAGACTCTTATAATAAGGAGTTTCAATAGTGCCATTATTAACTAGTTCACAAGCTTTATTACGTAAGGTTTCATCCCAACTGTAACCAGTTAATTTCCAGTTGTTATCAACTTCAGGAGTTATTGTACCTTCTTCTTCTAAGTAGTTAACAATCATATCTCGAATAGAGTTTGAGCTTTCCCAATTTCTCTTACCTGAGATAATCTTAGCAGCTTTTAAACCAGAATATCTATAATTATTAACACCTAAGATTAGTTTTTGCTCAGGATCTAAAGGTTGATTTTTAAATGTTACATTTTCAATTCTGCTTCCAATTGGTTTAGAAACATTTACTTCATAATTTACACCAGCAAACATATCATAAAGGTATCCTGGATATTCTTCATTAAAGGAAATATTTAAATCACCTTCATTAAATGTATTTAAGCCTCTAACAGCCCATTCCATATATTCTTTTAATTCAGCGCCAGTAATTTCTACAGTATATAATGTGTTATCATATTTATAGATATCAAAAATATTTCCATAGTTTAAATCCCCTTTTGGTAAATCACTAGTATCTTTAAATAAAGCAGCAGTTACTACATCTGCATCGCTATTCATTAATTGAACTTTGTTAATTAAATCTATTACAGCAGTATCTCTTAGTTTACCTTCAGGAATGCCCATCATTTCATTTTCAGGTTGGAAAGTAGCACTTGCAACACCTAAAGCAACACTTTGTACTTCGCCATTTTCATCTTTAACTCCGCCTTTAATGAAATCACGAGTTGCTTGATGAGCTTCACTAACGATAGAAAGTTCTCTTATTTCATTAGAAGGTTCATAATCTGCCATATCAACTATTTGAGTTTCAACACCAGTTACTTCATTATATTCGTTAATAGAGATGTCAAATCTAGCGATTGATGAAGCATTCTTTTTACACTCAAGAATTTTTACACCATTAACTTCGTTTTGAACATTGCTATGGAAATGGCCTAACATTAGCATATCTAATTCAGGACATTCTTCTGCAATTTTAAGTCCTGCATCGCTTTCGTAATCTTGGTCAAATTCTGCTGTTTCACCTAAGTGAGCAACACAAATTAATACATCACATTGATCTTTAATTTCATCTACAACAGCTCTACAAGTTTCAGCTCCACCTTTAAATTTTAGTGCAGAAACTTTTTCTCCATCCCATGTTGGTACATTTGGATTAGTAATACCAATAATACCAATTTTAGTTCCATTTCTTTCAATAATGGTGTATGAATTAGCTAATGGTGTATTATCAACATAACTAACATTAGCTGCTAAAATAGGAAAGTTAGCTTGTGCAATTATTCTATTTACCATATCAATCCCAAAATTGAATTCATGGTTTCCTAATGTCATTGAATCATATCTCATATAATTCATTGCTTGTATAATAGGATGTGGTCCATCTACTTTGTTGTAGATATCATCAGTTAGAATGTTACCTTGGATTGTATCTCCATTATCAACTAAGATAACATTTGTTGGGTTTTCTTCTCTTACTTTTTTAACATAAGTATAAGCTCTTGCCATACCTGTGTTTTTAGTTTCTTTGTCGTTTTCATAGGAAAATCCCCAAACATCAGAGTGAATATCTGTTGTTGCTAAAACTGTTACAGTTTTAGATTCTGGCATCTCTTGGTAACCTTGAGCAAATAGAGAGGTAGTACTTGCTAAAAGAACCATCAATAATGCAATCTTTTTCATAAATTTATCCTCCAGGAATTATATAACTGCTGAGTATATCAAAATTTAGTATTTTTTTATACTAGTTTTTGAGATTTTTAATATTTTATTTTTAATATTATTTATTAGTAGCAAATAACATTTATTATAGTTTTCTTACATTTAATTTAGTAATTATCCTAAGTAATAAAAATTTCATTTTTTGTTTTAAGTTAAAAATATTAATAATTGCAATTATTTAAATTGAAGTCAGATAAGATAACGTGTTTGATAGTGTTAAATAAGAATAATTTTTTGTTTATTTGTCCAATCATAATAATTATTCTTATATATTATTCATTATATTTACACTTATATGCAATTTTTCATTAGGAGAGAAACTTTTCTAAGCTTGACGTATGAAATATTTGCCTTATCATATATATAAGAGGTAACTTATGAAAGACAACACAACTAATGCCAAAATTGTAGCTACAATTGGACCTGCTTCTAGAAGCTATGAGATGATTCGTGACATTATTGAATCAGGAGCAAGAGTTATTAGACTTAACTTTAGCCATGGAGACAGTGAAGAACATCAACCTACAGTTGATTGGGTTAGACAAGTATCTGACGAGCTTGATACACCTATCGCCATTTTTCAAGATTTACAAGGCCCAAAAATAAGAGTAGGTAAATTAGATGTGCCATCTTTTACAGTTCATGAAGGGGAAACTCTTAAGATTTCAACTGAACCATGTATTGGTAATAGAGAGTTAATTAGTATTGATTATCCATATCTTCACGAAGAAGTAAAAAGTGGAGATAGAGTATTAATAGATGATGGACTTATTTGTTTAAAAGTATCAAAGGTTGAGGGGAAAATTATTACTACTTTAGTAGTGGATGGAGGTGTTGTAAAACCAAGAAAAGGTGTTAACTTGCCAGAAGCTTCTCTTAAACACCTTTCTTCTTATACAAAAAAAGATGAAAATGATTTAGATTTTGCATTTAAAAATAATCTTGATTTTGTTGCTTTATCTTTTGTAAGAAGTTCTAAAGATGTTATTGCTTTGAAAAAGTTTATGTATAAAAAATATGGTAGAGAAATTCCAATTATCTCTAAAATAGAAAAACCTGAAGCTGTAGTTGATATTGCTAATATAATTAAAGAAACATGTGTAATTATGATAGCTCGTGGAGATTTAGGTGTTGAAACTTCTCCTGAAGAAGTTCCAGTAATTCAAAAAACTTTAATTAGAGAATGTAATCTTACAGGTACTCCTGTAATTACAGCAACCCAAATGCTTGAATCAATGATATCAAATCCTAGGCCAACTAGAGCGGAAGCTGGGGATGTAGCTAACGCAATTCTTGATGGAACAAGTGCTGTTATGTTATCAGGTGAAACTGCAGCTGGAGATTATCCACTACGTGCAGTGAAAATTATGAAGAGAATAATAACTCACACTGAATCTAGTTTGACTTATCAAAGACTTGTATTAGATCAAAGATTGAATCAAGAAGATATTGAAATTAATAGAAAGAAAAGTACAACAGAAGCAGTTGGGGTTGCAACACGTGAACTTGCAATGGAAATAAAAGCTGCATATATAGCTTGTTTTACACATTCAGGTGGTTCTGCTCGTCTTATTTCTAAATATAGACCAGGAGTTCCAATAATTGCATATACACCTTTTGCCCAAACAGCACAACGCTTAGCTCTTTCTTGGGGAGTTACCCCAATGTTAATACCGCATTTAAGTTCTTTAGATGATTTATTAGAAATGGCTCCTAAGTATTTACAAACTTTAGGATATATTAAAGAAGGTGATAAAATTGTTATTACTGCAGGTGTACCTGTTGGATCTCCTGGCAGAACAAATATGATAAAGGTTGTTGAAATCTAATTTAAATAACAAAAGTATAGTTTTGTATTTATATACAAATAAAAAAAAGTTCTAGTAAAATAGAACTTTTTTTTATTTTGAATTTAAGCCATTAAGAAAGGCGCCCATAGATTAAATAAATATCCAACAATCACTATAGCAACGGCCGTAATTATTAAAAAAGCTGCAATTAATTTAGGCTTAATTACTTTTCTTAGTAATATCATCTCAGGAAGGGATAATGCTGTTGTTGCCATCATAAATGATAGAGCTGTTCCAATCCCAACACCTTTAGCAATTAATGCTTCGGCTATAGGGATTGTACCTAGGGCATTTGAATATAAAGGAACACCAATTATAACAGCTACAAGAACTGCAAAAGGGTTATCAGGTCCTGCATATTTGCTTAGTAACTCAGCTGGTGCATAACCATGAATTAAAGCTCCAATTCCAATACCTATTAATAAAAAGATCCAAACTCTTTGAACTATATCTTTTACATTTTGCCATGCAAAATCTACTCTTTCTTTAATACCCATTTCAGGTATAAAATCAGTACCATTTCTTTTTTCATATACATATTCTTCTACTTCTTTTTCTAAATGAAGTTTACCAATAATAATACCACCAATTATTCCAACAATAACTCCAGTAATTACATAAACAACTGCTATTTTCCATCCAAAAGAAGCTAATAAAATTGCAAAGGCAGCTTCATTTACTATTGGAGATGTAATTAGAAAGCTGAAAGTAAAACTTAGTGATATCCCTGATTCAACAAATCCAATAAATATTGGTACTGAAGAGCAAGAACAAAATGGTGTTACTATACCTAATAAGGAAGCTATTATGTTACCAGTAATTCCACTAAATTTACCTAATATCTTTTTTGTTCTTTCCGGTGGGAAGAAACTTCTAATATATGATATAGCAAATACCATCATACTAAGAAGAATTATAATTTTTATTGTGTCATAAAAGAAGAAATGTATACTTGAGCCCCAAGCACTTTCAACTTCTAGTTTAAATACGTTTTCTACCAATAAGGTAACAAGATAATCTAACCAATTAAACATGATAAATTCCTTTATTTATTCTTTTTTATTTTCTTTATTAAATTAATTATTTTTGGTAATAAAAATCCTAACCTAATAAAATTAGGTCTATTTTTTATTATTATAATTTTATTTATTTAAATCATATTTTCTGCATTTGCATAAATTTGTTTTTCATCATTTTCATTTATGAAACTGTTTAAAATAAAAGCAATTATAGTAATACCAATCAAACTACAACACAATCTAGTAAGTGTGAAATTTAAACCCAAACTAGCCATTTCAAAAGTTAGCATTGGAATTTTAGTGGTTGACCAAGCCCCTATAAATACAAAGATGTTAAACAAGCTTGCTCGTTTTTTTACCATTAAAAGAGCAATCGGAAAAGCAGCATATAAAGGCCCTGCTGCAACACTTCCTAAAAGAAGTGCAATTAAAAATCCTTTTAGTTTAGAACCTTTTCCTAAATATTTAATCATTGTTTCTCTATCTACCCAAACATCAAGTAATCCTAATAGAATAAAAATAGGGGGTATTACTGATAATATTTCTAGTAAATTAGATTCAGTGTTTTTAAAAGATGTTCTTCCAATATCAGGATAAACAATTCCAATAATAATATTTATAGTTAAAATAATTAAAAACCATTTATATCTTTTAATAAATATAGTCATTATAAAATCGCTCCCATAATAAATGCTACAAGAGTTGAAAAAACAATAGCAAGTGAATTTCTAAGTACAGTAACTTTAGTAGTAAACATCTTTTTCTCCATTGGATAAGTTACAATTCCAACCATCATTAACGATGAAATAAAAGCTGCAATTTGTGAGACTCCAGCCCCATTATTTAATAATGCAGCAGCTAGAGGAAAAGCAACAAACCCTGGAATTAATGTAATACTACCAATTATTAAAGCAATTAAAACGCCAATAAAACCTGATTGACTTCCTAATAATTTACTAATAGCTTCTTCATTAAGAATACTCAATAACATACCAATAATTAATATAATTACTAAAAATTGAGGTAGTATATTTTCAAAGGCTTTCCAAGCTTTTTTTAAAGCTTTTTTGGTTTTTGTCTTATCCCTAATTAAGGAAATAATCAAACAAACTGCAACTACAAAGTATAATATTTTTGTAAACATATTATATATCCTTAGTTAGGTGATCTTTATTAATTTAATAACTCTTCAATTGCTTTAGGTTTTAATAACTTTCCAGCTGAAACAACTTTGCCATCAATAACTAGTCCTGGAGTACTCATGATGTTATAACTTGCGATTTGTGCATAATCAGTAACATGATCAATAGTAGCTGTTAATCCTTTATTTTTTAAAGCTTCTACTACATTTGCTTCTAGTTTTTTACATTTTGGACATCCTGATCCTAATACTTTAATTTCCATAATTTTTCCATCCTTAATAAATATATTTTTTAATCAAAAAAATGATTATAATTCTTATCTAGAGCAACTTACCATATAATTATCTTTATTAGCTAATTTGATACTATCAGACATGAGAGACGGATAATTGTTTATATTTTTAACTATATTTGATAGAAAATTAGCAATTTGATCTTCTTTTGGTTTGAAAGAATAATAAATAAACTTTCCATCATGTCTTGATTCTACAAATTTTGTATCTCTAAATTTAGTTATATTTTTAGATACGGTAGGTTGGCTTAGTCCTAAAATACCGGTAATATGGCAGACACATAATTCTTCTTGATACAATAGAACAATCATTCTAAATCTATCTTCATTTGATGCTAATTTTAGAAATTCATTAAGTCTTTCCATTAGAAACTCCTGTTATTAAATTTGGTCATATACTCATATTCCCATATTGGAATATGAACAATATAATTATAGTTATACTTTTTGTCAATATTTATTTTGCATAAAAATTATTTTATCTAACAAATATGAAAAAATAGTTTAAATTATAATAGAATAAACGAAAAATATTTTATTATAATAAATCCTTTTTTATAAAACTTAGATGTTTTTATGATGATAAAGATGGAAGAATAATCATTAAAACACCTGTTATTCCTGCATTATCATTTCCTAGTTTATTGCCCCATAATGTTTTTATTTCATTAATGATTTTTCTAAATTCTACATAGAATTTATAACTAGGTTTAGGATTATACGTTAATGAATCTATTTCAAGAATTCTAATTATTTCTTTAACAGTTGTTGGTTTTAAAAACACTTCAGTACTTGGTGCACTATAATACAAGAAAGTTGAAATAATTGTCCATTTAGCTAACTTTCCATCTTGAAGGACAAAAAGCATTTGATTGAAACCTATTTCTTGATTTTCGAATAAAAGTGAATATAATCCTTCTACTAATAATTCTTTATCATCATAAGATAAAGATCTTAAATAATCTCTAAATTTAGGTTTTTCAAAAAGGGAAACCATTGAAGATTTTTGAACAACTTTTATCATTTCTTCAATAATTTTATCAATGTTGTCAAAATTTGTTTTGTTAAATGCATTTAGATAATATTCATGTAGCTTTTGTGTATTATGCTTTTTTTTAATTTGTTGCATTTCAACACTATCAAATCCTCTAGGATAGAGAGATAAAAATTCTCTCTCAGCTTCTAATACTTTATTTTTATTCATAAATAGAACCTTTATTTATTATATATAAAATAATAATGAATAAAAGATAAAATATAAAGTCAAAAAATAAAAATAAATTATCGAATTGATTTAAAAAGAATAAATGCCTTAATAAAAAAAACCGTAATGAATCTTTTTTAGATTAACCACGGTTTATATTATTGTTTTATTAAATAAATAATTAGAAGTCCCATTTAGCTTTAGTTGCTTTTTCTGAAATATCCCATAGTTTTCTTGCAACTGTTTTATCTTTTGCATGAGCTTTAATTTTACATTCTCCAACAGGTCCTACCCAATAGCTTCTACCTGTTGGACCATAAAATCCTTTTTCATCTAAGTTCTTTTCAGTTGCACACATTAATTCTGGATAACAACCTTTTTCAGCTGATTGAGTTAATGGAGTCATTAGTTTAAAGGATAATCTCATAAATAAGTTACCACTAGTAGTAATTAATGAAGTTCTAGATGATCCTGGATGGCAAGCATAAGCTTTTACTTTTGTTTTACCCGCAGCTTTTAGACGATCTTGTAATTCATAAATACTCATGATTTGAGCTAGTTTACTCTGACTATAAGCATTATTCCCTGTATAATCTTTATCCCAGTTCATATCGTCAAACTTAATAGTTTTTATTCCCATATCATAACCCATACTACCAACTGTAACAATACGGCCATTAGATTTTTCAATTAATGGGAAAAGTAAACTTTGTAGTAGAAAGTGTCCATAGTGATTAACTCCAAGTTGGCTTTCAAACCCATCTACAGTTAATTTTTGTTTAGGAACTTGAGCAATAGCCCCATTACACATAAGAGCATCAATTCTTGTAACTTTCTTTAGAACTTCATTAGCAGCTTTTCTAACTGAAGATAAATCTCCTAAATCAATTAAAATATATGAAACATCAATATTATTGTTAAGCTGTGTTTTTAATCTATTAATTACGTCATCTGATTTTTTAGGATTTCTATTAAGCATTACTACTTTAGCGCCTTTAGATAAAAGTATTTTTGTAGCTTCATAGCCTGTTCCACTTGTAGCTCCAGTAATTAAGAAAGTTTTTCCTTTTAATGATTTAATTCTCTCTGGTGTCCATCCATTACGTCCAAATTGTTTATCTGCCATTTTATGACTCCTTATATGATTTTTTTTATTTATTCTATGTATCAGTTTTTGTTTGTAACTATAATATAAATCTATTAATGCACTAATAAAATAGTAAATACTCTCTAAAATATGCCTATTTGTATCACTTAAGATATTTATGCTAAATAAATCGATTATTTTATTTTAGAATTTATTGTTTGATTTGTTTCAGAATTTAATATAAAAAACTGATAAAAGTTAATTATTTTAAAATAGATATCTTTTTACTATTAAATAACAAAGAATTATGCTATATTTTTTCTAAAGGGAATTATATGGCACGTATTAATAAAAAAAGTGAAGAGATATATGAAGAGCTAAAGAATAAGATTTTTGAAGGTGAACTTAAAACTGGGGAAAGGCTAATTGAAACAAAATTAGCTAAAGACAAAGGTGTTAATAAAATTCATGTCTCTTATGCATTAAATCAATTAGCTGAAGATAATTTAGTTGAATATAAACTAAGACGTGGGTATTTTGTTAGAAGAGTTGATAATACAGATTTTTTAGAATTTATTAAAATTAGAGAAATGTTAGAAAAAGAATTGATTATAGAGTTTTTAGACAAATCAAGTGATAGTGATATTGAAGAATCTGTTAAAATGATAAAAAGAAAATTGGCTTTTTTAAATGCTGATTTATTAGAAGATGCTGATGAAGAAACTAATAATTTTTTTGAAAAAATGACTCTAATAAGCAATTATAATTATATTCCTAAAATAATGCACCAATATCAAAGCTATATTATGGAAGTTATTAACTCTGAGTTTAAATTTCGGGAAGATATCAAAGTAACTATTGAAGTCAATGAATTATTATTAAAAGCACTTGAGTCAAGAAACCCTGACCTTGGCATTAAATGGGCAAAGGAAAGATATCAATATCTTTTACATTCTTGCATTTTAAATTTAAAGAAATAATCTATTAAGTTAACAAATAGTTAATTATTTATATAAATTATTTAAATAGTTATTTTTATTGTTTTTGTAAAAATAGCATGCTATACTTTTTCAAAACTAGAAGGAAAGTTATGAAAAAGAAAAATATTTTATTTATTTGTACAGATCAACACAGAAAAGACTCATTAAGTTTCTATAATAATAGTACTCTTTGTAGTACGCCTAATTTAGATAAATTAGCCAATCACTCTATTATTTTTGATAGAGCATATACTACTTGTCCTGTATGTACACCAGCTAGGTGTAGTATGCAAACAGGTCTTTTCCCATCGACTACAGGTATGGAAACAAATTGTTTCCAAAATGGGTGTAGTACTCATGAATTAGTAGATTCACCAATAATTTTATCTAGAAGACTTCAAAAGGCTAACTATTCGCCTTTATATACTGGTAAATGGCATTTAGGGTTTGGGACTAAGAAAGAAGGTGATTTTGATGGAGATAAGTTATTAAAGGCATTAAAAGAAGAAAATAAATGGGATGTTGCAGCATATGAAAAATATGGAACTGTACCAACTGAAGTTGGCTTTATTGGTGATGATTTTCCAGGACATGGTCAAGGTGGATGGCATTTTGATCAGTTTAAACAATATTTAAAAGATAATAATTTAACCTTAGAGATTGAAAACACGACTGGTTATAAAAATATTGGAGATCATTCAACAGTTGGGGAGGTTAAATCTCCAATTGAGAGTACAATTGAATACTTTTTAGTAGAGAGAGCTATTAATTTGATAGATGATTCTACTAAAGAGGATAAACCATTTTATTTGTCACTCAACTTTTGGGGACCTCATGAACCCTTTTTTGCACCTAGTGAATATTTAGAAAAATATAAAAATGTTAAAATACCTAAATGGGATAGTTTTGATGAAAATATAAAAAATCATCCTAGAATGCTAGATATAATAAGAAGAGGGGAGCAACCTTGGAGTTTCTTTGAAAATACACTTAGACATTATTATGCTGTTATTTCTCACATTGATAATCAAATTGGAAGATTATTTGATTATTTAAAAGAAAAGAATATTTATGATGATACAGTTATTATTTTCACAACTGATCATGGCGATTATCAAGGTGTTCATGGTGGATTAGAAAATAAAAGTTATGGTATGTATGATGATATTACTAATATCCCTCTATTACTTAAACCTGCAATTAAAAATTATAAATCATACCATAATGATAAATTGGTATCAACAAATGACTTTTATGCAACTGTTTTAGATATAGCTGGAGAAAAAAAAGATTATAATGAAGGTAGATCTTTATTACCGTTTATTGATAATTTTGATATTAACTGGTCAAATGAAATAATGTGTGAAGGCCTTGGGGCATTTGACGTTATAGTAACACAGAGAATGTATATTAAAGATAATATAAAATATATCTTTAATGGTGTTGATAAAGATCAATTATTTGATTTAGAAAAAGATGAAAATGAAGTAAATAATCTTATTGATAAAGAACCTGAGTTATTGAATAGTATGAAATTAGCATTTAGTAAATATTTAAAAGATAACAACTTCCCACTATATGCTATGTTTTCTAAAATTAATCATATTAATGAATGGGATTTTACAAATTAACACTATTTTATATTCTTTTTGCTTTTTTACTATAAAAAGTGAGTTATTTATGTTATTTTTAATGTGAGTAAACGTTTTTGCAATGAGAGAATAAATGAAAGAATATAAGAATCCTACAATAAAAGATTTAGCTAGAGAATGTAATGTTTCTACTGCCACAGCTTCAAAGGCTCTAAACAATACAGGTCGCGTAAGTGATGATACTCGAAAGAGAGTAAAATTAATTGCCGATAAAATTGGTTATACCCCTAATGTATTTGCTTCTTCATTAAAAGCAGTAAGAACAAATACAATAGGGTTGTGCTTTCATAATGTTTTCTCCGGTCACTTTTGGCCAGAGGTTTATAAAGGAATTGATTCATATTGTTTAGAAAATAATCTATATCCAATCATTAGTAACAGTAATAATAATAGTGATAGAGAAGAAGAAATTATAAATAAATATATTTCAATGAAAGTTGATGGAATAATTATTGTTCCAACTCTTCAAACAAAAAAAAGTTTGTATGAAAAATTAATGAAAACAAAAATACCATTTGTTTTCTTAGATTCCTATGCTGATATTAATTCATTTGATTATGTGGGAACAGATAATTATAATTCAGGTATACTTTTAGCTAAATATTTAATAAATAAAGGGTATAAAGATATAGCAATTATGCTTGGAGGCCATGTTAAATGGAATACATCTTTAAATAATGAAAAAGTTACACACGATAATCTAGGGATAAGACCCTCTTCTATTTTATTAAGATATAAAGGGTTTTGTGATGAATTAAAAACTCATAATATTATTCCTTTTATAATTGATGAAAAAAGAGATATAGAACCTCCTTATATATACGGTTATGAAGTAACTAAAAAAAATATTAATTTATTTTTAGATAAAAAATATTCAGTTTTAGTTTGTCTAACAGATTCTCATGCAATAGGAGCATATAGAGCATTAAATGAATATGATATTAAAGTTGGAAAAGATTTATCTGTTACAGGTTATAATAATGACCCAATTTGTGATTTTATCTCTCCAAGGCTAACAACTCTTTCTCAAGATAAGTTTGAATTAGGAGTTAATGCTATTCAATTATTATCTAATAAGATAAACGATCCTTTATTAAAACCTAAGAAAATTTTGCTACAAGGTGAAATAATAGAAAGAGATTCATGTAACACCCAAAAATAATTATTTTTTAGTATTCTATTTATTAAAAATAGCATGATTTTAATCATAATTCTTATTTGTGCTTAAATTATGTATAGTTATAGTATATAAAATAGTTAACTATTTATAGTATTTTGTATAGTAATTATTTATATTTTATATTTTATTAAAAAAATAACTTGACAACTAAAAATATTGTAGTATTCTATTTTTAGCTTGGTTAAACGATTTCTCAAATCACACTTTAACTAATAAAATATCAAAAGGATTTATTATGAAGAAAAAATTATTTATTGTTTTAACAATCGTTATGATGTTAAGTACATCATTAGTATTCGCTGGTGGTGATTCAGAAAAAAATGAATCAGGTTCTCCTGAAATTGTAGTTTCAAACAATTTTATTGGTAACCCTGATGGAACAATCGAATTAAATTGGCAACCTAACCCTTATCACTGGTTAACTAATGCTTCAGAATCTAAGAAAGCATATTTAGAACCAAGAGTAAAAGAATGGTTAGAAGCTCATCCTGATGTAAAAATCAATGTTATGGATACTTCAACTTCAATTGCAGATGCAATGGCTAAAACTTTAGTACAATCAGAAAACGGTCAACTACCTGATATGGCATCAATTGACTCATATATGTTCCCTAAATTCCATAAATATGTACAACCATTGAATGATGCATTATCAGCAAACAACATTGAACAAGATGATTTCTTCGAATATGTACAAAAAACAACTGTAGATAGTAATGGTGATATCAAAGGTTTATGGTATACAACTGATGTAAGATTCTTATATTACAGAAAAGACTTAATTAAAAATCCTCCTAAAACTTGGGATGAATTATTAGCTGTTTGTGAAGATATTAAAGACGATGTTGAAGAACCTATTAATTTTGAAGCAGATAGAGATGAAGGTACATTAACTGCAACTATCTTACCTTGGTTATATGGTGATGGTGGTAAATTATTTGATGGTGAAACACCAGTATTCGGTGAAGCTAATAATAAAGAAACTTTAGTTAATAGCATGAACTTTGTAAAAGAATTATTAGAAAAAGGATATGCTCCTTCTAGTATCTTAACATCAAATATTCCTGCTTTCTTCCCACAAGCAGCAGCTGGCCAAGTTGGTATGTTTATTGGTGGTAACTTCTCAAAGAACCAATTTATTGGAATCATTGGTGAAGATACATATAATGAATTATGGGATGTAGCTCAAATTCCAATGCCTAAAGAAGGTCAAAGATCATCAATCGCTGGTGGATGGGTAAGTGCAGTATTTACAGATGATTCAGTGAAAAAAGATTTATGTGAAGACTTCTTAATCTGGATGTATGGTAGTGATGATGGTATGTCAGGTTGGTGTGCAGCTGGTGGTTATTTACCTACAAGAACATCTGTATTCAACAATGATCCTTATTTCAACAGTACAGAATTCATGAAAGCTTGTAGAACAGAATTAGCTACTTCTTCAGTTAGACCTGCAGCAGCTCTATATTCAGAAGCATCTAATGAAATTTTAGCAGCTTATGGTGATGTTTTAACAAACAAAATGAGTGCAGAAGAAGGTGTTGATTTAGCATTTAACAATGTTGTTAAATTAACAAAATAATATAAATTAATTATAGTTGGAGTTTTATAAACTCCAACTATAGATGTTATCATCAAAGAGAAAAAGTTTATGAAAAATAAATTACAAAAAAATAGTATAAATAAAATACCAATTCACTGGGTTTTACCTGCATTATTCATATTGATAGCGATATTTATTTTGCCTGTATTAGATGTATTTAAAACTAGTTTTACTAATCAAAAAATAGGAATAAGCGAATATTCTTATACTTTGAATTCTTATAAAGAAATATTTACTTCTGCAAGTTTTTGGTCCTCTTTAGGTAGAACGCTTGTATTTGTTTTCTTCTCTGTTGCTTTTCAAGTAATTTTAGGATTAGCAATCGCTATAAGCGTTGATGAAGGTGAAAAATTAAAAATTAGAGGTACAGTATTTGTTAGAACTGTATCGTTAATATCAATGGTAATCCCTGGTGTTATTATTGGTATTATTTGGAAGATTATGTATCAAGAATCAGCAAATGGTATTCTTAATTATTTTCTTTCATTCTTTAATGTGTCAACTGTAAAATTCTTATCAGATACTAGTTTAACAATGGCTAGTGCTGTTGTTGCTAATGTTTGGAGAGGTACTGCTTCAAGTATGATTTTATTATATGCAGCAATTAAAACAATTCCAAATGATATTATTGAAGCTTCAAAAGTTGATGGAGCTAATGTATTTCAAAGATTCTTTACAATTAAATTGCCTACAATTGCAAATATGTTATTAATTGTAATTATTCTAAATGTTATTGGAACATTTAACACATTTGACATGATTATGACATTAACAGGTGGTGGACCTGGTCGTACTACAGAAGTACTCGCTTTATCTGTATATCGTGAAGTATTCCTTAATTTGAATATTGCTAAGGGCTCTGGCGTTGCAATTATTTTATTAGGCATAAACATGGTAATGGCAGTTATATATTTTAGAATGCAAAAGAAAGTAGAGGTATAGAAGAATGAAACAAAATAATTTAGGTAAAAAATCAGGTTTATATATCATTTATTTTTTTATAAGTATATTTTTCTTAATTCCAGTTCTATGGGTATTAAGCTATTCTTTTAAAACTATACCAGAGTTATTTGCAACTCCACTTCAGATATTACCAAAGCAATTAAATTTAGATAATTATATGTATGTTATAAAAAATACTAGTATTCCAAGAAGTATTTTCAATACATTCTATATTGTAGTTATTTCAATTATTGGAACTATCGCAATAGCAATTCCAGCATCATATATTTTCTCACGTTTTAAATTTAAGGGAGCTAATAGCTTACAATTTATTATTCTAATGTTTAGAATGATCTCTCCAATTGTTATAGTAATTCCTCTATATGTTTTACTTAATAATTTAAATTTAGCTAATTCACATATAATTATGATATTTATATATATTGCTTTAAGTTTACCTTTAGCTATATTGAATATAAAAGGATATATTGATGGTATTCCAAAAAGTGTTGATGAAGCTGCATTAATTGATGGTGCATCAAGAGCACAAATTATTACCAAAATTCATTTCCATGTTGCTTTACCTGGTTTAATTTCAGTAGCTTTAGTTACAATGGTAGCTCTTTGGGGTCAATTTATTGTTCCATTTATTTTACTAAGCGATGCTAAGAAATATCCAATTTCTACAGCATTAAATAATATGAGTAGCGCAAGTGAAGCAATTACAACTCACTATTTAGCAGCAGCTTGTATACTAAGTATTTTACCAACTACTATATTATTTATTATCCTACAAAGATTTATTGTTTCTTCTATGACAGATGGAGCTGTAAAAGGATAGATTATGGATAATAATCTTAAATTTGTTTTAAACAGGGAAAATCCTATTGTTGAAACAACTTACGGTAGAATTCGTGGATTTATAGAAGATTCAACGTATACCTTTTATGGAATAAAATATGCTACATCTAAAAGATTTCAAGCTCCAAAAAAATGTGAAAAATTTGAAGGGATTAAAGATGCTATATCATATGGTTATGTTTGTCCCTTACCAAAGCAAACTAAGATTTCTAATGAAGTATTAGTACCACATAGATATTGGATATCTGATGAAGATTGTTTAAATTTAAATATTTGGACTCAATCCATAGATAAAGAGAAGAAGAGAGCCGTTATGGTTTGGCTTCATGGGGGTGCTTTTACTAATGGTTCTTCTATTGAACAAATCGCATATGATGGGAAGAACTTATCTAAACTTGGTGATGTTGTAGTTGTATCGATAAATCACAGATTAAATGTTTTAGGTTATTTAAATTTATCAGATTATGGAGAAAAATATAATAATTCTGGTAATCGAGGCCAAGAAGATATTATAGCATCATTAAAATGGATAAAGGATAATATTATTAACTTTGGTGGAGATCCTAATAATGTAACATTATTTGGTCAATCTGGTGGTGGAATGAAAATTGCAGCACTTATGCAAACTCCATCATCTGAGGGCCTATTTCATAAAGGTATAATTCAAAGTGGTGTTGTTGATGATGATTCAGCATTTAGAAAAAATGAATCTAAAGACTTAATTAATGCTTTACTAGATGAATTAGATTTAAGTGAAAAAGAAATTGAAAAGTTAGAAACAGTTGAATATGAAAAGTTAATAAAAGCTTATCAAAAAGCAAGTGATAAAGTTAATCATAGAAATGGATTTTTGAAATTAGGAGCTCCTTTAGAAAATGATTGGTATTTAGGGGAAGGTAGATTTAACAAATTTAGTGATCACTCTAAAACTATAGCTTTAATGATTGGAACAACTTTTGGTGAATTTAATTTTGAAAGTAGTGTAGCTAGAAATAATATTAGTGAAGTAGAGATAAAAGAAAAGTTAGTTAATTTATTTGGTTTATCAAAAGACATAGATAAATTAGTAGCTCTTTTTAGAAAAACTTACCCAAGTAGAGACTTAGCTGATTTATTAGATTTTGATGAAACTTTTAGATATCCAACAAAGCATTATATAAGTGAATTTTCTAAAGTGATGAAAGCTCCACTCTATTCATATTTACTAAATTTTGACTTTGAGTATGAAGGGGGAAAACCCGCTTGGCATTGTAGTGATATTCCTTTTGTGTTTAACAATATGGAAAAAGTACCATTATACAATACTAAAGAGACAATTGAGTTGGGAAAGATAATGAGTCTAGCTTGGATTAATTTTGCAAAAAGTGGAAATCCTAATCATGAGAATATGGTCAATTGGCCTAAATGTGAAAAAGAGATTGAATATACAATAATCTTTGATAAAAAATGTGAAGTTAAAGTAAATTTTGATGATGAGTTAGTAAACCTGCATCATAAATTGACTTTATCTAAGGTTATTAAAGAGAAAAATATAATTCATTAATTTACAAAAAATTTTCATAAATTCAATAGATGAATATATGAATCGAAATATAAAAATTCCTATTATCGGAGAACAATATGAAATGGCATGCACAAATAATATCACATACACACTGGGATAGAGAGTGGTATTTAAATAGTAAATATACAAATGAATGGTTAGTTCCTTTTTTTGATTCTTTATTAGATATGTTTGAAAAAGAAGCAGATTATCAATTTGTTTTAGATGGTCAGTTATCTATGATTGATGACTATTTTGAAGAATTAAAAAAGTTAAAAAGACCTATTTATAAATATAAAAATTTAATTAGAAAATACTCAAAAGAGGGAAGATTATTTGTAGGACCATATTATCTTCAACCAGATTGGCAATTATTAAGTGAAGAATCACTTGTTAGAAATTTGGTAATTGGTACAAAAATGGCTAATGAAATTGGTCAATGTATGAATGTCGGTTGGTTACTTGATAATTTTGGACAAATTTCTCAAACATCACAAATTCATAAAGAAGCTGGACTTAGAGGTCTTTATGTTTGGAGAGGTGTTGAAATGGATCCTGAAAATGTACAATCAGAATTCATTTGGGAATCTCCTGATGGTACTAGATTGCCTTCTGTTTATCTATTAAATAGTTATAGAAATGTAATGAGACTTGCTGAATATAGTGATATCATGAAAGATAGAATCTATAATGAAGTTGAAAAGTTACAACCATTTATGACAACAAAAAATATCCTTATGATGAATGGATATGATCAAGAAATGGTACCTGATAATATTCAACCATTTTTAAAAAGTAATCAATTAGATAGTGAAAATATAACAGTTACTCAATCGAATCCTGAAAAATATTTAGATAGTGTGTTAAATGAAAATCCTTCATTAATTACATTAAAAGGGGACTTATATAGTGGCCGCTTTATTTCAGTATTTCCAGGAGTAATGTCTGCAAGAATGTACTTAAAACTTCAAAATGATGAAGCACAAAAAACAATTGAAAAATATGCTGAACCATTAAATTACTTAAACTATTTAATTAATGATAAATATAATGAAGTAAGTTTTATAAACGCATGGAAATTATTATTAAAAAATCATCCACACGATAGTATTTGTGGTGTTAGTATTGATGATGTTCACACTGATATGGAAGAAAGATTTAGAGATTTTCACTATATAGTTGACAATTTATTAGAACAAAGTATTAAAGATATTTTAAATAATGTTGATACATCTACTTTAAATGATCAAAACTATTTTGTTTATAATCCTAGTGTATATGATAGAAAAGAGATTGTTAATATTGAAGGTGTTGATAAAATAGTTGATGCTAAAGCTTTAGGTATTAGTTTAATTAAAGATAATAGCTTAAAGGGTGATGTTGAAAAAACTGATAATATTATCACTAATAGCAAAATTGAAGTAACTATTAATAGTAATGGTACAATTGATCTTTTTGATAAAGAGACTAATACAACTTACAAAAATTTAGGCTATTTAGAAGAAAGTGGAGATGCAGGAGATGAATATAATTATTCATATCCTGATAGAGATAAATATTTCTATTCAACTGATTCTGAAGCTAATATTACATATTCTGTTGTAAATGATAAAAAAGTTGAAGTAATTATTGAATATTCAATGAAACTTCCTAAATCATTAACAATGGATAGAAAAGATAGAGTTGAAGATTTATTAGAAATGCCAGTTAGAACAACTATTAGTATTGAAGCTTATTCAAGTGTTGTTAAATTTAATACTACTATTTTAAATACAGTTAAAGATCATATTGTAAAGGCAGTATTTCCAACTAATATTGAATCAAGTGTTTCTTATGCAGGTTCTCCTTTTGATGTTGTTGAAAGACCAATTCATATAGATGATTATGATGAATCAATGATTCCATCTAATGTAAGAAAAGTAATAGTTGGAGCAAGAGAAGCTAAACCTAATACTATATTCTTAGGTAGAGAATTAATTGATATAAATGATGGGGATAAAGGTTTATCAGTTTTAAGTAAAGGCCTTCCTGAATATACAGTTAAAGAAGAAAATAATGGTATTTGTTTAACATTATTTAGAGGTGTTGATTGGGTAGCTAATGATATTAATACTAGAATAGGTGATGCCGGTCCATTAATTTATACACCAGAGGCAGAATGTTTAAGACAGATGACTTTTGACTATGCAATATATCCACATAAAAATGGTTATGAAGAAGGTGGAGTTGTAAAAGAAGCAGATAAATTTAACAGTGATTTAAAAGTATTAACAACTAATAAGCATAAAGGTAGTTTAAATTCTGATTTTTCTTTGCTTTCTATATCTGATACTTTAGATAATATTAGAGTAACTTCAATTAAGAAAGCAGACTCTTCTCAATCTATGTTAGTTAGAATGTATAATAGTGGTGAAAACGATACAAAGGTATCACTTAATAGTATTCATCAACTTAAATCTGTTAAAAAAACTGACTTCTTAGAGAATGAAAAAGAATCTTACGATATTATAGACAATAGTGTAACCTTTGATGTAAGTAAAAAAGAAATAGTAACTTTAGTTGTTGATATTGATAATACTTTATTAAAAACTGCTTCTAATCAAATAGACGAAAATGCTATTTCAGATATTTATGATTTATCAGAAAGATATACTTTTGAAGGTTATGAATCTGTAGAATTAGTTACAAAAGAAGATATTGAAAGAGAGAGAGCGCGTGCTGAAAGTCTTTTAGAAAATATCGACAATCCTCTTTATAGAAGAACTGCCCTAGAGGCTCAATTATCAGCTACATTAACTCAAGATAGATATGATGAATTAAAAACATATAAACTAGGTTGGGGGTTAAATGAAGCTCGTGTAAAGAGAAGGGTTTTTGATTATATACAAGATATATTATCAAAAAGAAAATAACAGAATACAAAATAAAAAATAGCTCATTTTGATTAAAATTATCAATGTGAGCTATTTTTATATATAATAAATTATACCAAAGTAATAAATATAATTTAAATATTATTTAGAAGCTTGTTCATTTACTTTTTTTTCTAAGTCCCTTAATTCACTATGAATAGAATTAATTTTAAATTCAATCGTGTTTAAAATCCAAAACTGAAAATGGCTTGTCTTATATTGATGGTGCATCATAACAACTATTTTTATTGAAACTAGAAGTACACTTATTTCAAGAGAAATAAAAGGTGGTAGAAAGTGAGTTGTCATTTCAAGAATAAATAGTGTTAATATAATAGCAAGGAATATAATATTAACAATAGAGTCAACTTTTGAGAAATTCTTTCCTCCTAGTTTACCTAGCATATCTCTTATTTTCTCTTTTTCCTGATTGTATTCTTCTATTTCTTTTAGCATAGCTTCTTCTGCTCTAGTGAATTCTTCTTTATTCATATTTATAAATCCTATATTATCTTTGATTTCAACCTACATAAATAAACATGTATATAATCTATAAATTATATATACAAGTTATTTTATTCTCAAAATAATAAATAATTGAGATAAAGGAGTGACTAATATTTTTTAATCTGTTTTAAGTTCATTTGCAAGCATTAATTATCTATTTTATTGATATTTTAATAAATTAGTTAACACAGTTTATTATAAAGTAATAATTTAATAATTTTAAACAATAATAAAAAATGAATTCCTTTATTAAAATTAGAAAAAGTGGAAAATAAATTAGATTTTGGAGTTTAGTAATGATAGAATAATTATGAGCAAATAGTTTTTTTACTTTATAATTTAATAAAAAAAGGAGTAAGCTATGAAAAATGATAGATTATATAATATGAGTTTTTCAAAATTATATCCAATGTATGTTGATAAAGCTATAAAAAAAGGTAGATTACAAAATGAAGTAGATGAAATTATCTGTTGGTTATTAGGATATAGTAAAGAAGAATTACGAATGCAAATAGAAAAAGAAGTTGATGTAAAAACCTTTTTTAATGATTGCCCATGTCTTAATCCTAATAGTGATAAAATTAATGGTGTAGTTTGTAAAGTTAAAGTACAAGAGATAGAAGATCCTCTTATGAGAAAAATTCGCTATCTTGATAAGTTAATTGATGAACTTGCTAAAGGAAAAGAGATGAATAAGATATTTCGTTAATTGTCGAGATTTAAGCGGAGAAATATAAAGGAAAAATAGTTTTAGTGATTGAAGAGCGTCTTATATTTGAGGTAATTAATTCATATAATTTCTTTTAAGAATGAATTTTTAAAATCTGCATGTGAAATTAAGTATTTTATTTTAATTTCATAAACTATATAACTTAATATCTTATTAACTATGTATAAAATTGATATTAACACATTGTTGTATATATGGGGTGTAACTCCATTTAGGAAAACAAATAAATGGATAAAAAAAAGTAAATTTATAACTGTTGTAGTATAAGTAATTTTTTATATATAAAAATTATTAAATATGTAAACTATTATAAATATTTAATACTTATTTGTTAAAAATAATTGTTCTTGATATTGTAGTTTTTTATAAATGGTAGTAACCTACATATACGACTCTAATTTATTTTAACTAAGGGGAAAAAATGTTCAAACATAATGTAGTATACAATTCTATAAAGGAAAAGATAGTAATTGGTGGATGGTACGAAGGAATGCTTATCCCTTCTGAAACTCAGTTATGTGAAATGTACGATGTATCAAGAATAACAATTAGAAGAGCTTTAAAAGAGTTAGAATATAGTGGATTTGTAAAACGAATTCAAGGTAAAGGTACTTTTGTAAAAGCAAGCAATCGTGATGCTATTGAGATTAATAACTCAAAAGAACTTGATGATTTAATTTCTTATGAAGTTATTGAATGTAAATCTGTTTCAGCAAATGCTGAAGTTGCAAGAAAATTGAATGTAGGAGAATATGAAGAAGTTTTATATCTTAGAAGAATAAGATATAGAGGTAATTTAGCTGAAGCTTATATCGATACTTGGTGCACTGATATAAGTGTTAATAAAATAAAAGAATATGATTTAAAAAATCATAAAATCTTATCAGTTTTATCAGATATAAAAGATGAGTTAATTGATGCAATTACATTAACTGTTTCTCCTATAATCCCTTCTGATAATATCTGTAGAATTATTAACGTAGAAGAAGGTTCTGCTCAAGCTTTATTAAAGAGAGTTTCATCTAACCCTAATCAGGTTCCTTGTGAATATACAAAGGCTATAATTAATTCCAATGATTTGGAATATTGTATTAATTCTTGGGTAAAAAAAGATAGCTACAAAGGTTTGTAGTTATATTTAATTATTAAATGTGTAAATAAGGTTAAGACTTAAAATCTTAACCTTATTTAGTTATATGCTAATTTATTAATTTTTTACAAAGTTATTTTTGTTTATAATATTTTGTTACTTTTTTCATTTATTTCTATTATAGTAATAGAGAGTATATCAAATCTGTATATATTTCATCAGTATAAACTATTCATCAAGATAGAATTAATTTATACATATTTCCTTGCGTTTGATGAAAATATTAGGTATTCTATTTTTGACAGGTTTATATATTCTGTAAGGAAAAGGGATCATGGAAAGAACTATTATAACAATGCTAGAACAAGCAGCTACAAAATATGGTAGTCGTGCTTATACTACTAAAAAATTTGATGGTAAATGGATAGAATGTTCATTTAAACAGACAGAAATAGAAACAACAAATATTGCAGCAAGTTTATTAGACAGAGGTTTAAAAGTTGAAGATAAAGTTTCTATTTTAAGTGAAGGCTCAAGTCAATGGGTAAATATTGAATTAGCTGTAATTAAATCTAGAGGAATAAGTGTTCCCTTATCTATAAAACTAACTGAAAGTGAAATAGCTTTCAGAGTTAATCATAGTGAATCTACAATGATTGCTGTATCTCACAATACTATTGAAAAAGTTGTAAAAGCTTATAGTGAGTTTGATCATAAAGTTGTATTAATATATTTAAATGAAGAAGATACTCGAATTTCTAAAATTGCTAAAGAAATGAATTGGGAAAAAGGTGTAGATTATGTAATTTATGCTGATTTAGAGAAAGAAGGTAAAGCTGTTTTAGAAAAGAATGTAGTAATTGTAAGAAATAGTATTGCAGATATAAAAGAAAATGATGTAATAAATATTTGCTACACTAGTGGTACAACAGGAAATCCTAAAGGAATTATGCTAACTCATTTGAACTATTGGGCAAATAGTCATGATGCAGTTACTCTTTTTCAACTTCCAGATGCTGCTTTTGAAACCTTAATTGTTTTACCAGTTGATCATTCTTTTGCACATACTGTTGGTATTTATACTGCATTCTTAAAAGGGATAACTTTACATTTTGTTGATTCTGGTAAAACCAATGCTTCTATACTTAGGAACTTCCCTAAAAACTTAGTAGAAGTTAATCCAATATTTATGATGACAGTTCCATCAATTAGTGGTAGTTTCATGAAGAAAATGAAGCAAGGAATTAATAAAAAAGGGCCTTTTATTCAAAAGATTTTTAATAATGGGTTAGAAGCTGGAATTATTAGAAATGGCGATGGCTATAATAAAGCAAAAGGCTTTGTAAGAGTTAAAACATTCTTCCCATATTTTATAGCTAATGTATTAATTTTTAAAAAGTTAAGAGCTGTTTTTGGTAGTAGAATTAAATATTGTGTTGGTGGTGGAGCTCTTTTAGAAGCTAAACAACAACATTTCTTTGCTGCAATAGGAGTTCCTGTTTTCCAAGGTTATGGATTAACAGAAGCTGCTCCAATAATTAGTAGTAATTCACCAATAAGTTATAAATTTGGTACAAGTGGTAAAGTTGCTCCGTCTGTTGAATGTAAAATAATGTTAGATGATGGAGTTACTGAAGCTAAAGTTAATCAAAGAGGAGAAATCGTTATTAAAGGTGACAACGTAATGAAAGGTTACTTTAAAAACGAAAAAGCTTCTAAAGAAGTACTAAGAGATGGTTGGTTATTTACTGGAGATTTAGGTTACTATGATGAAGATGGATTCTTAGTAGTTACAGGTAGAGCTAAAGCTTTACTAATTAATAAAGAAGGTGAAAAATATTCTCCTGAAGAAGTTGAAGAAGTTATGTATAATAATGTTGATATTATTAATCAATTATTAGTTTATAATGATCATAGACCTGCAACTACTTCATTAGTAACTTTACAAGAAGAAAATGTTAAAGCTTTATTAAAAGAGAATAATATAGAAGATCCAAAAAAAGCCTATGAATTAATTATCAAAGAGCTTAAATCTTATGAAGATAAAGCTAATATGATTCCTAATATGTGGCATCCAGCTAGATTCGCTATAATTGAAAAACCTTTTAGTGAAGCAGACGGATTAGTAAATTCAACTATGAAGTTAGTTAGATATAAAACTAAAGAGTTCTATAGTGATCGTCTTGAGCTTTTATATGAAAATCCTGAAAAGAATAGAGAATTGAATTTAGAAATAATTAAAAAATTATTTTTTTAAGTTATAAAAATTTAGTGTAAAAAGAGCCCTAAGGGGTTCTTTTTTTTTCAATAAAATACTTATATTTTAAAAATATTTTAAAAAATCAATAAAATTTTACTTAATAATGATATAACAAATTCATTATATAAAATAGCTTATTTACTATACATATGTACTTATAAATGTGGGAAAAAAACAAAAAAGTATATAAAAATCTTAATATTTCGTAACTTTTTAGTGTTATTTATACTTTGATATTGTAGAATGTATTTGCTAAATGAATTGTTTTTTAGTGTCGTTGTGTTTTGATTGTATATTTTATTAGTTAATAAAATATTTTTTAGAGATTTTTTTGGAGGAAATATGAAGAAAAGAAAAATTAGTTTATTAATAGTCCTTTCTATAGTATTTTTGCTATCCTCATGTGATATTTCAACTTTGTTAGATTCATTTAAAGGTAATGTTTATGAGGATGTGTTCGATATGGACTTAGTGGGTGAACAAGCTCAAGATGCTGTAAATAGTGTTGTTGAAGCAAGTGAGCCAGAATCGGTTAGTGAAGATGAGGCAGTTGATAGTTCAGGTAATGTTAATGTTGGTGAAGATGCAGTTGATACAATTGTAGTACCTGATGATATTGCTGAGGATGTTGAAATACCTACAGCTGATGTAGATGATGTAGATGATCTTACTCCTAATACTGTTGCTGTTTTTAATGAAGGAGTTCCAACTCTTCCTGTACAAGATGAAGATGAAAAAGATGAAATAAAAGCTACAGTTAATCAAGCATTATCAGGTGAAGGCGAAGATTCATTTATTGAAAGCTTAGAAGAAGATGCTGAAGAAGAACAAATTATTGCTGCTCACAATACTAAAGTGATAGCAAATAAAGTTTTAAATAAAGTAAACGGTGAACTTGAAACTTCAGGTGTTCCTGAAGGTGTAAGCGATGCAATCTCAGCATTAGCTGATGAATTAGGTAATAAATTACCTGAAAATCCAACTCAAGCAGATATTTTAAATGCACAACTTGTTGCAAATTTAGCAAACAGTATGGTAAATGCTTTGACTGTAATGGCTGGTGATGGTGATTTATCAGATATTGATGATATTGATACTGATGATCCTGAGGTTCAAGAAGCACTCGATAATGTTAGAAGTGATGCCGCTTTCTTAATTAATGTAGCAAGAGCTCAAGGAGCTACTTCAGACCTTATTAATAGTATTGATCTTACAAATATCCTATCTTTATTTGAAGGAGATGGAGAAGAAGCAAGACTTGCAAGAGCTGCTATTACTGACACAGTTGATGAAAATTTCTTACCTTATTTAAATGCTTTTAAAACTTCTATTAATTTAGTTTTAACTAAAGTTTTAGGCGTTGATATAACATCTAGTACTCCTGAGATGGATTATGAAACTTTTAAAGCAGCTGTATCATCTTATAGCTTACAAAGAACGGCATTTGATTTATTTGTTTCTAGTTCTGAAGGGTTAACTTATGAAACAATAGATGGAGATCAAAGAAGTAAATATTGTGGTATTACTGGTGTAGTAAATTATACATTAGCTACAGTATTTGATAATGTTAAACCTGCATTAGATAAGATTGAAGAAGCTCTAGAAGGAGGTTCAACTCCTTATACAATAGAAGAAATAGTTAATTTAGTATTACAAGCTAATACAGATTTTATAGATCCATCTGAGTATACAGCCCCATTAGAATATACGATTCCTGATGGTATATCAGACATAGATATAGAAGCCTTACAAACTGAATTAGACATAACAACTAGTGTTGAATTATATATTACTAATGTTCGAAGACTTGCAGAATTAGGTGTTCCAAAAAATGATCTAGAAAATAG
Source organism: Pleomorphochaeta sp. (assembly GCF_050031695.1). Taxonomy (GTDB): domain Bacteria; phylum Spirochaetota; class Spirochaetia; order Sphaerochaetales; family Sphaerochaetaceae; genus Pleomorphochaeta. The sequence goes on from NZ_JBNAIC010000016.1 coordinate 87,337, forward strand.
TGTATTGATACAATTAGTTGATGAAATAGAGACTTCTATTGATGATGCTCTTAATGGTGGAGAATCTGGAGATTCTGGAGAAGGAGAATAGATTTATGAAAAATATAAAAAAAATATTAATTAGTTTAATTCTAATAGGCCTTATTTCTTCAACATCAGTATTTGCAGATCCAGATCCTGGTTTATTAGATTCAGCAACTCAAGAAGCAAGAGTTTCAGCATTTATGCCTACGAGTAGTCATAGAATGGCAATGGGTAGTGCTGGTTTAGGTTTAGCTGGATTTTATGATAGTTATTTATACAATCCTGCAAATATAAGTAAAGATGGATTTAAATTTGTTTTACCATCTATCACATTAACTGTAAATAATGTCTATAATTTGATGGAACCAGATTCTGGTGAAAATGTTGTTGAACTAGCTCAACAAGTTGGGGATAGTGATGAAGCTGCTATAGATTTAGCTACTTTATTCTTGAAATCAATACCTTTTGGTTATGGTGAAATTTTAACTCTTGATGCTAATACTGGTTTTAAAACAAGAAATTTTGGACTTGATTTAGCAGTTCAAGAAAAACTAAGAAGTTATAATGGTGGTAGTGATTATACAACCGCATCTGCAATAAGTGAAACAAGCGTTGCTTTAACAGCTGCAATTGGTTTTAATGTTCCATTAGTTAGTGATTATATTACCCTTGATCTTGGTGCTTCTGCTGCTTTTAATTATAAAATGTATTCATTAGCAATTGATGCAAATGAAATTCTTAACTTATTTAATCATATGGATGAAGGTGCAGATCTAATATTAGAAAATATACCATTTGCAAGTGGTTATGCAGTTCCTGTAACTGTTGGTGCAAATCTTAATCTTCCTCTAGGTTTTACTATTAGTGGAGTTGGAAGAAACTTTAATGGTAATTATAATATGGTTGCTTATAGTAACTTAAAGAGTTTAATAAACAATGATGAGACTATAGTAGCGTTTATAGGTGAAGATACTTTTGATGATGAAGAAAGTGAAGTAACAATTTCTGATGAATTTAGTGTAGAAGTACCTTGGACATTAGATTTAGGTGTTGCTTTTGCTCCATCAACTCCTTTAGACGGAGTATTAAAAGCTCAATTAGCTTTAGACTTTATTGATTGTTATTCATTAATCGAAGATGCAATTAAAGAAACTAAAACTGCAACACAACTAAAAAGTGATGCCTTAGAATCTATAAATATAGGAGCTCAAGTTAGATTGTTGAATTTACTTGATGTTAGAGGTGGATTTAGCCAAGGTTATAAGAGCATTGGTTTAGGTCTAGATTTATTAGTATTACATCTTGATGCTTCATATTATTGGAAAGAATATGGAGAGGTTTTAGGACAAAGTCCATCGGATGCACTAAGTGTTAAATTCTCATTAATTAGTAGATAACAAAGTATTATATATTAGCCCCTTAGCTACGGTTAGGGGGCTTTTTTATGCATTATTTATTACTATAGAGCTTAGCTATAGTCTAATTTGTGTTATTATAGTAACATACACTATAATAAAACAACAAATGTGTTAAAAACTATATACAATATCACAAAAATATGCTAATTTGTTATCCATTGAAAAAAGAGGTGACAAATGGAAAATTTTGGTGCATGGGGATTAATTCCTCCCATATTAACAATTACATTAGCCTTTATTACAAAAGATGTAATAATAGCTTTATTTTTAGGTATATTATCTGGTTCATTAATTGTAGCTGGTGGAAATATATTTTTAGCAATATTAAGTTTAACTGATATGTTGGCTTCAAGTTTAAATGATGGTTGGAATATAAGGATATTTTTATTCTGTGCATTATTAGGCGGACTTGTTGGTATGCTAAGTAGAACAGGAAGTGCAAGAGCTTTTGGAAATTGGGCAGCAACTAGACTACATAGTAAAAAATCAAGTTTATTCATGACTTGGATTTGTGGTATTATTATCTTTATTGATGACTATTTTAATTCATTAGCCGTTGGTACAGTTATGAGACCTATAACAGATAAAAACAAAATACCTAGAGCAAAATTAGCATATATATTAGATTCAACTGCAGCTCCAGTTTGTATTTTAGTTCCAATTTCTTCTTGGGTTATTACTGTTATGAGTTTGATTAAAGGATCTGAAGGTTTTGATCAATTAAATATTAGTGAATTCTCATTTTTTATGAAGAGTGTACCATTTAATGTTTATGCAATTTTAACATTAATAATGGTTGTTACAATAATTATAACATCTAGAGATTTTGGCGCTATGAAAAAAAGTGTTGAATATGCAAAAGAAACAGGAAAATTATATAATGAAGAATTTGGCCCAGCTCCAGGAGATATAAAACTTGAGGGTGATGATAATGCTAAAAAAGCTAAACCATTTGATATGTTATTCCCTATTATATTATTAATTGTATCAGCTGTTATTTTATTCCCTTTAACAACTTGGTTAGCATCTATAGATGGAGATACAATTACAAGTTTATCTCAATCTATTGCTATGATATCTGTTGGTGAAGCTTTTAATAATACAGATGCTTCAATGGCACTATTTTATGCGGTAATAATAACTTTATCACTTACTTATTTATATTATTTAATTAGAGGTTTATTCACTATTAAAACTGCTAGTGATTCCTTAATTGAAGGTGTTAAGAGTATGGTACCTGCATTAATTATTTTAACTATGGCTTGGACAATTGGTGGAATTATAAAGTATTCACCAGCTGATGGAGGATTAGGTTTAGCCTCATATCTCTCTGATGTAGTAGTGGGGGGAGGATTCCCATTAATGTTAGTACCTATGATAGTTTTTGCTTTATCTGCTTTAATTTCTTTTGCTACAGGTACTTCTTGGGGTACTTTTGCAATAATGATTCCAATTATAATGCCAATTATCGTTGGGCTAGGTCAAGCTAGAGGATTAGATCAAGCATCATTGATTAATGCTTGCTTATTTGGTGTAAGTTCAGTATTAGGTGGAGCTGTATTTGGAGACCATGCATCTCCTATAAGTGATACAACAATTTTATCATCTACAGGTGCAAGTTGTCCTCACTTAGAACATGTTAGAACACAGCTACCTTATGCGATTACAGTAGCTTCTTGTGTATTTGTTGGTTACTTTATTGGTGGTTTATTTAATATGAGTATAGTAGTTACATGGATTGCTTCATTAATTAGTTTTGCTCTTTGTATGACCTTTTTACCAAAAATATTAAATAAATAAAAGTTTTTATAAAAGCATAGCCTACTTTCTAAAGAGAGTAGGTTTTTTTATTGTTTATCTAGTTGTTTTATAATATTATTAGGATAAATAAAATAAATAGGGATATGTTATGAATAAATATATTAAGATTGAACCTAAAGTAATGGAATATGCTTGGGGAAATAAAGATTTTATACCTACTTTAATTAATAAAGAAATTGATGGAAATCCTAAAGCTGAATTATGGATGGGAACACATAGTGGAGCACCTTCACTCATTGAAGGTAGTGATAAAACTTTAGAAGATTATCTAAAAGAACATGTTTGTTTTTTTAGTTCAGAACACGTTCAAAAGTTTAATGATAATTTACCTTTCTTATTTAAAATATTAGCTATTGAAAAGCCTTTATCTATACAATGTCATCCAAATTATAAAGAAGCAAAGATTGGTTATGACAATGAAAAAGAATATAGAGAAAATAACCCTAGATCACTTTGGAATTATAAAGATGATAATAGAAAAGCAGAGGTTATTTTTGCATTAACTGATATCACCGCTATGTGTAGTTTTTTAAGCGATGAAGAGATATTAACTAATTTAAAAACCTACATTCCAAAAGGTTTTGATAAATATATTAGTAGTAAATTTATTGATAATAAAAGTAAGGCAGAAGTTGTTTTTGATTATCTTTATAAAGTTGATAAAGAAATATTAAAAGAATTAATCACTGAGTTATTAGAAAACGTTAAAAACTGTGAGAATAAAAAAGGTTCTTTTTTCACTAAAGAGGGAATTATTAATAGAGTCAAAGATGAATATCCACTAGATAGTGGCTTATTTGCTCCTTTATTTTTAAATGTTGTTCATCTTAAAAAGAATGAAGCTCTTTACTTAGAACCTCGTTTATTACATGCCTATGTTTATGGTAATGGAATTGAATTAATGAGTGCATCAGACAATGTTCTTAGAGGTGGTTTAACTAATAAGAAAATGGATGTTGATGAATTAATGAAAGTTATGCGTATCAGCCAAGACAAAATAGAATTATGTAACACTCGAAGAGATAAATATAATAGAGAAATTGTAGAAACTCCAACTGAAGAGTTTACTTTATTATATTTTGATAAAGGGGATTATCAAGTTAAAACTAAAAACCTTGAAATGTTATTATTCTTAGATGATAGTGTTTTAACTATTGATAAGAAAGACGTTGAAATAAAGAAAGGGGATGTATATGTAATTTGTGCAAATACTATTTATTCCCTAAAAAATAAAGGTCAAGTTTTTGTAGCAACTTGTTAATTAATTTAATTAGTATATATTATTAATAGTGGTAAGTTATATCTTCGATATTTATTAATACTGCTGAAATATTTTTTAGATTTTATAATTTAGGTGGAGTTGAAGCTAAAAAAAATAAGAAGTATTGTTCTCGTGAGTATTTTATAGCAGATAATTTTAAATGGTAAAAGTATTATGACTAATCATTTATTTTAGAGATAAAAAACTATACTATTTTTTAAGAAATAATATTTTATTTAACAGAAAAAAATTTAATAACAGATGTTGAATTTAAAGATACTGAGAGATTATTAATTGAATAATATAAAACTATTATATCAATTTTATCTCTTGGTATTAACTAGTATTTTTTATACTAGTTTTTTTTATTTCTGACTTAATTCTTTTATAGGTAATAAATAAATAAAACAGAGATTTCTATATAACCAAATATATGATATATATATTTATGATTTACTAAAAATAATTCTTAAAAAAGTTGAAAAGCTAAATTTTTCTACTTGTTAATCAATGATAACTATGTTATATTTCTAGCTATGGAAAATATAAGATTTGTTGATTTATTAAATAAAGAATTAGTTATTGCAATGGGATGTACTGAGCCGGCTGCAAGTGCACTTGCAGGTGCTAGAGCTGCAGAATTATTAGAAGGTGATGTTGATAAAATATATGTAGAAACTAGCCGTGATATGGTAAAAAATGCTATGGGCGTTGGAATTCCAAATTGCAAAAATAAAGGGATTCAGGCTGCTGTTTCATTAGGGGTTGCAGGTAGAAGTATCGAAAATGGTTTAGGTATATTATCGGACGTTTCACAAGATCAAAGGGATAGAGCTTCAAAATATAAAGTTGAACTTACCATGGTAGAAGATGTTCCACCCCTATATATAAAAGTTACTTTAAAAAATGATAATCATGAGAGTGTAGCTATTGTAAGTGGGAACCATTCATATTTCTCATATTTAAAAAAAGATGGAAAAGTATTAGTTGATGAGCCATTATCAAAAGTTAGTGAAAAAGGAAAAGATTCTAACTTTATGGCAGATGTCTCATTAGATGAAATTGTTGATTTCGCAACTAATTTACCTAAAGAATCTTCAGATCTTTTAATTGGGGCTGCTACAACAAATTTAGCTATTTCTCATCATGCTCTTACAAAAGAATATGGTTTAGCAGTAGGTAAACATACATATGAAACTTTAAATGATCCTCCAACTTCTTTAGATGAAGCTTTATCTTTAGGTGCAACTTTAGCAGCTAGTGCTTCAGATGCTAGAATGGCGGGGTGTCCTTTTCCTGTAGTAATTAATAGTGGTAGTGGAAATCAAGGTATTACTATTACTTTACCAATTTATACATTAGCAAAATATTTAAATAAAACCGATGATCAATTAGCCTCAGCTCTATGTATAGGAGAGTTAGTTGGACTTGGATTAACAGCAAAAAAAGATAGATTATCAGCTCTATGTGGAGCTTTTACTGCAGCTATTGGTACTGCATGTGGTATGGTCTATTTATTAGATGGTACAACGAGTGAAATGAACAGAGCTATTAATATTATGATAGCAAATTTAACTGGTATTATTTGTGATGGTGCAAAAAATACTTGTGCTCTTAAAATTTATTCATGTGTTCAAAGTGCTGATTTAGCTCTAAGATTAGCTATGAAAGGAAGCTCTCCTAGCGAAGAAAGTGGTATTGTTGGAATGGATAGTGTTCACAGTATCGATTATTTATCTAGAATTAGTCATGAAGGTATGGAACAAACAGATAAAACTATTTTAAAAATCATGATGGAAAAACAAAAAGAAAGAGAAGAAAAATGTTAATTAAATAAAATACAACTTCTTTTATTTTTTATATCTTTAGTAAAGGCAACTTATTTATTTAAGTTGCCTTTTGTACTTTTTAAATAGATTAGTATTAGAAATAAGTTGTTATGATATAAAAAGATAAGTAATTGTGTAATAGAAAATATAATAGTTATTTTCTAAATAAATCTATGATATACTGACTTATTACAAAACAAAAGAGGTTAATTATTATGCAAAAAGTACCTTTGAAGAACAAAGTCTTGTTTGGTATAGGTGATATGTATGCAGGTGGTGCATTTTTAATAGTTGGTTTATTATATTTAAAGTTTCTAACTGATGTTGTAGGACTAGCCCCTTCTCTAGCTGGAACCGTTTTTTTAATAGGAAAAATTTGGGATGCTGTATCAGATCCAATGATGGGTGTAATATCCGATCATACTAAATCTAAATTTGGTAGAAGAAGAATATACTTTTTATGTGGGATAATACCAGTATTTGTTACCTTTTCTATGCTTTGGATGAGAATTTCTAATAGCTCTCAAATATCCATGTTTTTATATTATTCTTTTAGCTATATTTTATTTAATACAGGCTTCACTATGGTTCAAGTACCATATAATGCAGTTTTAGCAGATATGACTAATTCCTATAAAGAAAGATCGATAATGAGTGGTATTAGGTTAACCTTTTCTGCTATTTCTGCAGTAATTGCAGGAACTATTCCTATGTTATTAATTAATTTAAAAGGATATACATTTATGGGATTATGTTTTGGCATTTTTTATGCGATTCCATGGATCTGTGTATTTCTAGGTACTTATGAAAATAAAGAGCATTATGAAAATGTTGAAAATGAAACTATTAAACAAGTTTTTAAAAATCTTCCAACTATCTTCACAAATAGAAGTTTTAGGCATCATGCTGGCTTATTTATTTCAAGTCAAAGTGCTGTTGATTTTTTAACTACATTGTTTATTTATTATTTAACTTATGTATTAAAGAGGGAAAATGAATTTTCATTAGTAATGGGTGCGATGTTAATTGTTCCAATATTTATGGTACCGAGCTATACCAAAATTGCTAATAAATATAATAAAACAACACCTATGCACATTGGTTTGGTTGTTTGGATAATTGTATTATTTATTGCTTTATTTTTAAGAGAGGGGCAACCTAGTTTTCTTATTTATACTGTTGCAGTATTTAGTGGGGTTGGAAGTGCAAGTGCATTATTTGTTCCGTGGTCGATTTTACCAGATATCACTGATGTAGATGAATTGATTTCTGCCAAAAGAAGAGAAGGCCTATATTCAGGAATGGCTACACTACTTAGAAAAATAGCACAAGCTGCTGCAATCTTTTTAGTAGGTGTTATATTAGATTTAGTAAATTATGTTCCTAATGTTGAGCAAACACCTCTAGCAATATTTGGTATTAGATTAATGTTCTCTATAATTCCAATTATCTTATTATCTATAGCATTATTTTTTTCTTATAAATATAATCTTACAAAAGAGAATCATGCAATTATAATTGAAGAGATTGATAGAAGAAAAAATCATAAAGATGAAATAGCAAGTGAGAATACTATTAAAGTTTGTGAATTGGTAAGTGGAAAAAAATTTGAGGATTTAAAATTATAAAAAAAATATTATTGAAGATATATATTTATATCTTCAATAATTAAATATCTTTTTTATCCTTTTACACCGGATAAAGCTATTCCTTGAACAAAGTATTTTTGTAAAAATACGAATAGGATAATAATTGGAACAGTTGCCATAGTAGCTCCTGCCATTATTTGATTATAGAAAATCCTATTTTGTCCTTGAAGTAATGCAATACCAACAGATAATACTCTTGAACTTTCTGATGAACTAATTATAAGTGGCCATAGATAATCATTCCATGAATACATTACTGTAAATATTAATAATGAAATTAAAGCAGATTTAGTAAGTGGCAAATATAATGATCTAAAACAACCAAAGAATGAATATCCATCAATTCTCCCAGCTTCTAAAAACTCATCAGGTAAAGACATGTAATATTGTCTTAATAAGAACATTCCAAATGCACTGAACATACCTGGGAGAGCTACTCCAAGTAGAGTATCAACTAATCCTAGATTTCTCATAATTATATAGTTAGGTACTAAAATCATTTGAGGTGGAACCATTAATACAGATAAAAGTACCATAAATACTAAATTTTTACCTTTAAATCTTAATTTAGCAAAAGCGAAAGCTGCCATTGAACAAAAAACTAATTGAGAAATTGTTCTAATTACAGTTAAAAATATAGTGTTAGTGTAAAATCTTAAGAAAGGAATAACTTTTACAACTTCACTATAGCTACTAAATAATAATTTTTCAGGAAAGAAAGTAGGTGGAACTCTTGTTAATTCCGTTGTAGACTTTAATGAGGATAATATCATCCAAATAAAAGGTACTGCGTTAATAATTCCAAAAACTAATAGAACTATAAATAATATAATATTTGTTTTATTTTTTCTTACATTAAGCATAATGGACCCACCTTTTTTGAACTCTAAATTGTATTACTGTAATTGTTAAAATAATTAAGAATAATATAAATGATTGAGCTGATGAATATCCCATTTTAAAATAAACAAATCCATTTTCATATATGCTCATAACAATTGTACTTGCTGCATTTTTTATTCCCATAGCAGGATCGGCACCTAATATAATAAACGCACTATCGAATACTTGGAAACAAGAAATTAATTGTGTTATTAATATAAAGAAAATTGAGGGTGATAAAAGTGGTAATGTGATTGAAGTAAATTGTCTAAAAGGGGAGGCTCCATCAATTCTTGCAGCTTCATAATAGATTTTTGGAATTCCCTTTATACCAGAAATAATGATTATTAAATCATAAGCAACACCTAGCCAAATTCCAATAAATATTATTGAAATTAAAACATATCTAGAATCTGATAACCATGGAATAGGATCTAAATTCATAATAGTTAATATCTTATTTATTAAACCGTAGTCTAAGTTTAATAACCATTTCCAAACTAGAGTTGCCGCAACTGGCATAGTCATAAGAGGTAAGAAAAAAAGTGTTCTTAAGTTTTTAACATCAAAAATATCTTCTTTTGATAAAAATGCACCAAAAATAATTACAATTAATAAAATAGCTGGAACAACTACTAAGCTGTAAATAAAGGTATTTCTAATTGAATGAATGAATAATGAATCATGAAATAAATTAAGAAAGTTTTCTATATTAATAAATTTCATTTTTGATAATCCGTTCCATTCAAAAAAGGCTAGAAGAATTGACCAACAAATTGGAATTAGGTAAAAAACAACTAACCCAATTGTATTCGGGAAAATCATTGCCCAACCTTGAGTACTTTCTTTTTCAAAGAATTTTTTTATTTTATTGTCTGCCATATTTTCTCCAAACGGTTTTATAAGAATTCTACCGAGATTTCTCTCGGTAGAAAAGTGAATTAATCTTCAGTGGCTAATATAGCATTCATTTGATCTGCTATTGAATTCATAGCAGTAGTTACATCAGTATTGCCTAAGAAACAATCTTTAATTTCGCTTGCTTCAATACTCATCCATTCTGAAGTTTTTTGTGAAACTGGATAAGGATGTGAATAACTTTGAGCATCAATGTATACTGATAAGTTATAGTAAGGTACTGCATCAACCCAAGCTTGTGCTTTACCTTCGTAAGCTGGGATAGTAATAGCTGATTGTGCTAATGAATCATTAAATTCAGGAGAAATTAAATAGTTAATTAATTTCCAAGTAGCTTCAGGGTATTTAGTATTTGCATATCCTGCCCAACCTAACCCATGAATAATAGTTTTTCTTTCATTAGTATTAGGACTTTTTGGAAGTGGTGCGAAATCAACTTGGTCGCCTAAAGAATCATTAATTACAGGTACATACCAAGAACCAATACTTGTCATTGCAGCGTTTCCACTAGTAAATACATCGTATGGGCTGTTTAATTCAACCATTTGTTGACCAGTAGGAGATACTTCATATTTGTAAATCAAGTCAATTAAGAATTGAATTGCATCAATACTATTAGGATTGTCAAAACCAGATGATTTTCTATCTTCACTAATAATGTCTCCACCATTCATTACCATGTAGTTATAATATGCTGCTTGGTTTTCATAGTGAGATAAGTAACCATATTGTTTACCATCAGCTGTTTCTTTGGTTAATATTTTTGCAGCTGTTAGCATATCATCCCAAGTCCAATCTTCATTAGGATATTCTAAATTAGCTTCATCAAACATAGTTTTATTATATGCAAGAGCAATTGTGTCAAATTGTTCAGGAATTACATAATTATCACCATCTTTTGAATATTTAGCTATTAAATCTTTAGGGTATTTACTAATATCTACATTACTTTCACTGATATAATCAGTTAAATTTAGTAGTAAATTATTGTCTGTATATTTTGGGAAATTAGGAACGTTCATCCAAAAAACATCTGGTGCAGTCCCTGCAACAGTAGTAGTTTGAAGTTTTTGCCAATATTGACCCCAAGGAACAATACTTGTTTCAACAGTTATGTTAGGGTTTTCAGCCTCAAATTTTTCTAAAGCGCTATCAATAACAGGCTTTTGTACATTATCCCAATACATTAATTGTAATGTGATTTGTTCGTCTTCTGAATTTCCTTGTGCGAAAAGAGGTAGTATCATAGCCCCTAATAAAACTAGCACAGCAATTGTCTTCTTCATATAATCCTCCTAGATAAAATGAAATTAATAAATAAATATTATAGTTTAATGTTATATCCCTTATTCATAGATTCGTGAGCAGCGAATGCCATTTTATGAGATTGTAGTGATTGATCTATTGAAGTTTTTAATTCAAAGTTATCTTTATCTTGTAAATGAGCAATTAATTCGTCCATGAATCCAATATCTCCACCACCGTGGCCAGCGTTTTTATAAGATGTATGTTTTATAGTTTTTACATCACCAGTTGAAAAATTGAATGTTTCAATTTCGTCATTTAACATATTTCCTCTGATTTGACCATTGTCCAACATAATTTTGATTGTTCTTGATGTATCAGGAGTAAAAGCACTCATAGTAAAGGCAACACTAACATTGTTTTCAAATTTTAGTGATACAACTTGATGTTCGGTCATATCATTGTCACATGCAAAAACACATCTTCCATAAGGTCCTTTATTTAATGCTTCTATAATTCCTTCATCACTTAAATCTGTTGTAATAATATTAGTAGGCCAACCCTTCTCACCAGTTAAATAAACTTTTGGTGCATAATATGGGCAAGTATTACTATGTGGACAACCATCTAAACATCTCTTTGGTGCATCTTCTGGTTTGTTATTAGCAGAAAAATACCCTTTTGATCCGTAAGAGAAGATATCAGTACAATTTGCCCCAATTAGGTATAATAAAATATCCATATCATGACAACTTTTAGCAAGAATCATAGGAGTTGAGAGCTTTTCATTTCTCCAATTTCCTCTTACAAAACTATGTGAAAAGTGAATGTTTCCAACATTTTCATTGTGTTGAATTCCAACAATATTTCCTAATTCTTTAGAATCAATAATGTTCTTTATTGATACAAAAAATGGTGTATATCTTAATACATGTGCAACTGCAACACTAACACCTTTTTCTTTAGCTTTTTTAGCTATAATTTCACATTCTTCAAAGGTTGGAGCAATAGGTTTTTCTAATAAAATATCATACCCTTTTTCAATAGCTGCTAAGGCTGGTTCAAGGTGCATTCTATCTTGTGTACAGATACATGCTAAGTCAGCAAATTTATCTTTTTTTAATATTTCCTTCCATGAAGAGTAAACATTCTCATCACTTATTTTATGATTGTTTTTAAATTGTTCTCTTCTTCCATTATCAGGTTCTGCAATTCCAATTACACACATCTTATGTGGATTATTCTTAGCATATTCTCCATATGTATATTGGCCTCTACCGCCACCACCGATTATTATAGCTTTTATGGTTTTCACTTTGTTTAACCTCAATATTTTTAATATGTTTATATTATAGAAATGGATTTTTAAATAAAAGAATATCAAAAATGACTTGTTTTTTAACAAATCCGTGCATAAAATAGAGTATGGATAGAATAATTGAACTTTATGAAAAGTATAAAGATATAAGAAACCCTTTTGATTATTATAAGGGTATAGGTGTATTATCAATGCCAATACCTAATAATGTTTTATGTTTTATAAGAGTTAATTATGGGATAACAGGACTTTCTGAAAGTATACAATCACATTATAGATATGTTTGTATATTTAACTTTAGAAAGCCTATTGAAATAATTGTTGATGGAAAACTTCAAATAGTTGATAAGGGAGAAGGATTAATTTTACTACCTTATCAATATCATAAATTTCCTATACCAGAAAATGAAAAAGATATCTTTGGTGTTTTTATAACGTTCGAAATGGAAGAAAATTCTTTCTTTGAAAATTTTAGATTAAATAATTTTAAAATTGATTCTAAAATTGTTGATTATCTTTTTGAATTTAATGATTGTTATGTATGTAAAAAGACAGGAGAAATACCTTTACAATTAAGTTTGCTATTATTCTATATTTATAAGAAATCAACATTAGTTCAAAAAGAATTGTCTATTGAAATTATGAAAAACAATTTACTTCAAAAAATAATAACAATGATACATTCTAATTTACATATTAATGTTATAGAAATTGCTGAGAATTTAGGTTATTCAGAAAATTATATTAGACGGTTTTTTAAAAAGAAGATGGGTATTACTTTAGGATCATATATTATAGAGTTAAGAATTTCTAAATCATTATTTTACCTATTTAAAAAAGAATATTTAATCTCTGAAATTGCAGAATTGTGTGGGTATGAAACTATATATTCATACAGTAGAGCTTTTAAACAAATAATGAAATGTTCTCCAAAGCAATTTAGATTAAAAGTAAATACAAAACCTGAACTGTTAAATGAATATAGAGCTAATCAAGAAATGAGAATTGCGATTAAAATGAATAATAAGTAAAATAACTATGATATATGATATATTTAAGTAAATAAAACGCATATTATTAAGAAAAATTAAAAATTCCTATTGACATTAACTAATAAATTCTATAGTTTAAGTCTTGTTATTTGGGGGCGTAGCGAAGATGGTTATCGCGTCGGCCTGTCACGCCGAAGATCGCGGGTTCGATCCCCGTCGCTCTCGAATTAAGCTCTTTACTTTTGTAGAGAGCTTTTTATATTTTTTCTCTCTATCAATCTACTAAAATTATTAAAACTATTATAGACTATCTGTATGAAAGCTGATTTTGATACAATAAAAAATTATCTAACAATGGATAGAAAAGATTTTGATAAAGAGATAAAAACTAAAGCCTTTGAAACACTAAAGATGAATGATTCAAGTGTTTATACTGGAGGCTTGTTAGCATTAACAAATGTTTGTGTTAATAATTGCCATTATTGTGGATTAAATAGGAATAATGGAAATATTAATAGATTTACTTTAGATGATGATCAAGTATTATCATCTATTAAAGCAGTTAAAGATTTGGGACTGAAGAGATTATTATTAATTGGTGGAGAAAATCCTAAAATTAAGATTGATCAGTATCTTAAATATATTGAAGCTGCAAAAAAGAATGATTTAGAAATTAACTTAGCAATGGGTGTTTTTTCTAAAAGAGAATATAAGATACTAAAAGATGCTGGTCTTGATTACTATACTATAAAGTTTGAAGTATCTAATCCTAAAGTTTTTAATGAATGCAATCCTGATATTTTATTTGAAGATAGGATGAAGGCTATTAGAGAAGTTAAAGAAGTTGGATTAAAACTTGGAACTGGAAGCATAGTTGGACTTAAGAATCAGAGTCTTGATGATATGGTTAATGATATTTTATTAACTAAAGAGCTAGAAGCAGATTGGGCACCAATTGTTCCATTTATTCCAGCTCCAAATTCAATAATGGGAGATGATACTCCTTTTGGTAATGTTGATATACTTCTTAGAAGTATTTCACTAATTAGATTGTTATTACCTAATAGTCAAATTACAGCAGGGCAACCAACTCAGGATTCTAAGATTGGGTTCGGCGATGAAAAAGGTAATATAGATGCGATGGCACATGGTGCTAATAAATTATTTGTTGAAGTAACTCCTTTAGCTTTGCAAAAAGATTTTGAAATAACAGAAGGGAGAAAACTTTTAAAGTTAGAGAAAATCGATAGGATGATAAATAGTTTAAGTTTGAAAAGAATATAGAAAGGATATGATATGAAAGTATTAGTTGGTATGAGTGGAGGAATTGATTCTTCTGTAACAGCATATTTATTAAAAAATGCTGGATATGATGTTAAAGCTATTACAATGTTATTAGGACAAGGAAATTCTGAATTAAAAGATGCAAAAAAAACAAATTATTGTTTTGCTCCAAATAAAGATGAAGAAATAAAAAAAGTAAAAGAAATCTGTGAAAAATTAGAAATAGAATCTATTATCTTAGATTTATCAAAAGATTTTAGTGATACAGTTTTACAAAACTTTAAAGATGAATATTTAAGTGGACGAACTCCAAATCCATGTGTTTGGTGTAATTCTAAAATTAAATTTAAGGCTATGTTAGATGAAGCTAGAAATAGTGGAATTGAATTTGATAAATTTGCAACAGGTCACTATGCTAGAATTATAGAGAAAAATGGTAGATTCTGTTTGTATCGTGGAAAAGATTTGAAAAAAGATCAGTCCTATTTTTTATATAGATTAACACAGGAACAACTATCTCAAATTATTTTTCCTCTTGGGGAATTAAATAAAGATGAAGTTAGAGCTATTGATGTTGAATTAGGTTTCCACAAAGAAGAACAAACTGAAAGTCAAGATTTCTATGATGGTGATTATACTGAGTTATTAAATGTTGAATCAAAAGTTGGAAATATTGTTGATAAAGATGGAAATATCTTAGGTAAACATAAAGGTTTATTTAATTATACTATTGGTCAGAGAAAAGGCTTAGGTATTGCAGCTGAGAGGCCATTATATGTTCTTGAATTAGATACTGTTAGAAATGAAGTCGTTGTAGGATTTCAAGAAGCAACATATAATAATGTAGTTGAAGCAAAAGATATAGTTTGGGGTTCTAGAACTGAACTTAATAAAGAAAAACTTCAAGCAAAGATTAGAAGTACCGGCTATCCATCCTCTGTAATTGCCTCTTCTTATTTGAATGAAAATGGGGAAATGGTATTGAGATGTGAATTTGAAGAGAAGATTCAAGCAGCAACACTTGGTCAATCTTTAGTAATATATGATGGCGATGAAATTGTTGCAGGTGGTATTATTTCTAATACGATCTAAGTAATAAATAAAACGTATATATTTATAAAAAGTACCTCTTAAGTAAAATTATTTATATGATTTTAACTTTAGAGGTATTTCTATCTTTAAAAGTGTAAAGTTTATACAATAATACAATAAATTAATATTATGTGTTATTTATTGTTGTTTCTTTTTTTTCTTTGTGTTTAAATATTTTTACACTGATATTAGGAGAAAAATAGATGAGAGTTATAATTGAAGAAAATTATAATGATATATCATTATGGGCTGCAAGATATATTGCAAAAAGTATTAATCAATATAATCCAAGTGAAAATAATCCTTTTGTTTTAGGACTTCCAACAGGTTCAACACCATTAGCTACATATAAAGAATTAATTAGATTATATAATCAAGGATATGTTTCTTTTAAGAATGTTGTTACTTTTAATATGGATGAATATGTGAATCTAGATGAAAATCATCCACAAAGTTATCATTATTTTATGTGGTCTAATTTCTTTTCTTATGTCGATATTAAAAAAGAAAATGTTAATATTTTAAACGGTATGGCAAAAGACCTAGATAAAGAATGTTTAAGATACGAAGAAAAGATTGCAAGTTATGGTGGAATTGATTTATTTTTAGGTGGTATTGGTTGTGATGGACATATCGCTTTTAATGAACCATTCTCTTCTCTTTCTTCTAGAACAAGAGTTAAATCTTTAACTCATGATACAATTGTAGTAAATAGTAGATTCTTTGATAATGATATTTCTAAAGTTCCAACTACAGCATTAACAGTGGGCGTAGAAACAATTACAAGTGCAAAAACAGTAATTATATTAGTTAGTGGCCATTCTAAAGCTGAAGCTTTAAAATTAAGTGTTGAAGGCGCTGTTTCACATACATGTACAGCAAGTGCTCTTCAAATGCATAAAAATGCTATTTTTGTTGTAGATGAAAATTCATGTGGTCAATTAAAAGTAGATACTTATAAATATTTTAAAGAAATAGAAAAAGATAATTTAGATTCTAATACTCTTTTATAAGAGAGATGAAATAATTAAAAAAAACCTTATTTTATTTGATAATAGAATTTACGTAAAATTATGTACTTGAATTATATTTTTTTTATTGCTATTAATTATAGAAATAGTAAAAAAAAGGAAATATATATGAACATTGTATGTCTTGATTTAGAAGGGGTATTAGTACCAGAAATTTGGATTGCTTTTAGTAAGGAAACAGGAATTGAGAAGTTAAAGTTAACAACTCGTGATGAACCAGATTATGATAAATTGATGAAATATAGATTAGATATTTTAAAAGAACATAATCTTAAACTACAAGATATTCAAAAAACTATTTCCTCTGTTAAAGTACTTGATGGAGCAAAAGAGTTCTTAGATGAACTTAGAAGTTTAACTCAAGTTGTTATTTTAAGTGATACTTTTAGTGAATTTGCAGCTCCTCTTATGAAGCAATTAGGTTATCCAACTATTTTCTGTAATAGTTTAGAAGTTTCTGCTGATGGTGAAATCTTAGATTATAAATTAAGAATGCCTGATGGAAAAAGAAAAGCAATAGAAGCTTTTAAAAATATTAATTACAAAACCTTTGCAGCTGGAGATTCATACAATGATTTATCTATGATACGTAAAGCTGATGCAGGTTGTTTGTTTAAAGCACCAAAATCTATTTTAGAAGAAGAAAAAGATTTAGTATTAACTACAAATTACGCTGATTTCTTAGTTGAAATCAAAAAGTTTTTGAATAATAATTAATTAGATATGAAGAAGCATGAGAGAAAAATTATAATATCATTAATCGTATTAGTAATTTCAATAATTATTGGATTTGCACTACTTTCTATTGTGTATAATGGAAATGTATTATATGAAGCTATTGTAGCTTTAGTTGTTATTTTTGTTCTAATTGTGCTTTTAGTGATAATTAAAAACTTTTATAAAAATTTTAAAAATTATTAGTATAAAAACAAAGTATTGGTAATTTTTGTGTAAAATTTATTTTTTTGTTATATTACACTATACATAAGTATAGTGTAATTTCTTGTCTTTTTATGAATTAGCTTATTTTTTTTAAAAATCTTATTGACTAGAATTTGTTTTTTTAGCATGTTTGCATTAACAAAATAAAACGTTGTGACAGAGCGATATAGGAGGCATTATGACTCGTGAATTTATTGATGAGATGAAAGATGCACTAAAAGCTGAAAAAGTTGAATTGTTGGAAAAACTTGTTAAAAAGGATTCTGATTTTAAGGATCTCGTTGGGTCAAAAACTATAAATGATAGTATTGATTCAGTAACTGAAGAACTTGCGTTTAGAAAATTACAATTAAATGCAACTCATGATTTTACAAAATTGGAAGCAATTAATAATGCTTTATCTAGAATACATAATAAACAATATGGGTATTGTATTGTATGTGGGAAAGAAATTCCTGAAAACAGACTTAGAGCAATCCCGTATGCTGTAGTATGTGTAGATTGTAAAAATGCAGAAGAAAAAAAGACACGTATAAGACACTAAAATAAAAGCAAAAGGTTCACATTAAATGTGAACCTTTTTATTGTTAAAGAAATGGATTATGTCTTTCTTGTTTAATTGAAGTTTGAGGACCATGGCCAGGTAGAACGATTGTTTCATCATCAAGCTCCATTAGCTTATTTAATGATGTAATAAGTTGATTATAATCACCACCATATAAATCCCATCTGCCAATACTGTTTGCAAAAAGTGTATCACCAGAGAAAAGTATATTATTTTCACTGCTATAATAGCAAACACCTCCTGGAGTGTGACCTGGGGTAGAAATAACTTTAAATTTGCAATCGCATAAAAATTCACCATCTTTTAATAAATAGTCTGCTTCTGGCAAAGAATTAATTTCTTTTTCAAAACTCTGCAGGAAAGTTAAGTCGAAGCAATGCTCATTAATAAAATCTTTACCTTTTTTACCAAGGTAATTTAAATCATTTTCGCCAACAAAAATCTCAAGTGAAGGATATTTTTCAACTAATTTAGGTAAGCCCATGATATGATCCCAATGTCCATGAGTTAATAATACTGAAACTGGTTGAACATTTCTTTTTTCTAAAAGTTCAATAATTTTATCAGCATCTGCACCTGGATCAATAATCCAAGCACTTTTTGTTTCTTCATTTCCATAAATGTAACAATTAGTTTGGTAAGGTCCTACTACTAAATTATCAATAAACATCTGACATTTTCCTAAGATTATTTTTTTTTGGAATAAGTAATTGTTGCAGTTCTACCTTTAATATCAAGGCCGTTTAGAACTTCAATTGCTTTTTCGCAATTCTTTTCATCCATTGTGATAAATGAGTACTTATCATGTACTTTAATACTGTAAATATCGCTTCTAGTAATTTCTAATTTGTCTTGAAGCAGTTGAGAAAGTTCTTTTGTATATAACTTTTTCATTTTTCCAACGTTAAGGTAAAGTGTTTTTGCACCTTTTGGGAAAGTTTTTACAGGTTTTTCTTTTTTTTGCTCTACATTAGCAGATTTCATAGGTTTTTTATCATTAAAATCTGTAATTGTTTTTTTAGCTTTTCTGTTTCTTTGACCTCTATTTTGTGGTTTGTCATTTTTAGTAAGTTCTCTTAATAAATAAGCCATAAAATAACCACGTAAGCGCCATGGAACATTCTTTTTGATTAGTTTTCTTAGGGATTCTAATTCTTCAGGTTTTGGATCTGTTTCAGTTTTGCCTGCAAGTAATTTAATTTTCCCGATAAGTACATCCTGTTCGTTAGGGGTGCTCTTGTTTCTATCATCCATGAGCAAATCTCCTTAAAGCTATAAACTACACTCAATGAGTTTTAGTGTAGCTCCTTTTTGGTTGTTATATTTATAATATAACTACATAATTAAACTAAGGCTAGTAAAAGGAAACTACCTTAGCGCCAAGGATACCTTGCGGTCACACTCGGGTAAAAATTGATAAACTAATAAAAGTCCTGCAATATCAATTGCTTTTGAGCATATAAAAGAATTAATATCTTTGTCAAGGAAACAATTATTTGTTATATTATTGTTATGGCATATAGTTGTAGTGAAAAGATAGAAATAATAAAGAAAGAAATAGCATCAGAAACAAAGCTTTTAAACCAATTATATAAAAATCTAGGTGAAAATGTAGCTTTTTATGTTAAAGATCAAGCTTTTTCTTTTTGTGTAACTGAACTTGCAAATTATGAAATTTCTAAAAATAAATATTCTAAAATATTACTAAAGAAAAATTCTCTAAAAAGTAAAGTTGAAGTTATTAATGAAAATAGAAGTGAGATTTTTTCATTACGTGATGAGTTGTTAGTAAAAAAAGAAGAAGAGAGTAAAGAATTATCTCGTTTTGGTGCAGCAATTTATGAAGCCTATGTTAATAAACAGCTAGATCAAGAGCTTGTTGAGAAATTAGATACAATATTTAATCAGATTCATAGAAAGATGAGTAATATTGCAAAGAAGAGAGATTCTACTACTATTATTTTATTAACTGCTCTTTATGAAAAGCAATTAGATAGTATGCAAAAATCTTTATTAAATTTATTTATAGAGAGTGCTAATTTTATATTAAAAGAAAATTTAGAAGATAAGCTAGTACTTAAAAATAAAGATAAATATTTAAATAATTTAAAAGTTGTAACAATTCAAAGAAAGGCTATTGAAGAAAATATAAAAACTTATGAAAAACAAATAGAAGAAATCCAAACAGAAGATATAGAATCACCAAATAGAAAATTAGAAGAGATGAAGAGTGAAATTAACACATTATTCGAAGCTCAAACTAATTCGGCAATACTCTTAGGAAAAGAATTATATAAAGTTCTTCCTGATGAAATAACTTCTAAAGAGATTGGGAAAAAAGCAATCTCTTTAATTGATGATATTACCATCAAGTTTGCTTTAATAGATAGCCTTGAAGAAGATATAGAAAAACTAAACAATGAAATCTTTATTTCCGAATTATCAGCACAAATTGCCCATGAGAGAAAAAAAATAAAGCAATTAAATCAAGAAATAAATAATTGTAATTCGCAAATTTGTAAAATTGAGGATATAATAAAGAAAAAGAGAGATAAAATAATAGAATTGAAAGAAGCTGGAACTTTTGAAAAATCAACTATAGATTTAATACTTAAAGGTGAAGATAATGAAAGAAACTGAAAATAATAATAATGTAAAAAAGATGGAATCTTCATCAAAAGAATCATTAGTAAATGAAAGAGCTAGAGAAAGAATAGAAGGCTCTGTTAAAAAAAGAGCTAAAAAGCCAATAACTAAAGTTGATACCAAAGCTAAAAAAAATATAAAAAAAAGTGAAGATAATTCATATATAGATGTACCATCTAGGAAATCTGTTAGAGGTATCCCTAGTGCAAAACTTGATGTTTTTAACACATCTACTAAAGATACAACAAAATCTACCCCCTCAAATAAAACAAAAAGTTCTACTTCTACTGAAAAGAAAGCTGTAAAAAAAGATGTTAAAACAACTTCTACAGAAAAAAAGGCAAAAGATTCTATTACAAGTAAAAAAAGTGATAAAACTTCTATTTCAAATAAAAATACTTCTAATAAAAAAAGTAGTTTATCAACATCAAAGAAAACAGATTTAAATTTAAAAGGTACTACATCTTCAATTACAAAAAAAGCTTCTACTTCAAAAGATAAGAAATCTATTGATTCTGTATCCTCTAGAAAAGTAAATAAAAAAGATGAGAAAAGACCTTTATATAGAGAAAAAACAAGGCCTACAAAACGTCCTGTCAATCAAAATGCAAAACAAAATTCTTCAAAAACAATTAGTAAAGTAAAAAGCACTAAATCAACTGCTTATATTAATAATAAAGATAAAGAGACAAAGAAAAGTAATACTGATAAAAAAAAAACACTCTCTACTACTACTAATAATAAAAAGACAAAGGGCTCTATATCAAAAAGTTCTCAAGCAAAGAAAAAAGGTAATAAATCTAAAAATAGTGATTCATTAAATAAGATTATAGAATTAATGAATTCTAAACAATCTAGTACTGATAAAGCTTTAGAAGCAAGTATGTCAATAAAAAAGAAAAGGCAGAGAAGATTAACTAATGCTCAGTTAAATGAAAGGGCTCAAATCAATAAAGAGAAAAAATCTTTGATGTACAAAATCTTGAATTATAGAATTAATGCAAGGTTTAATTTTAGATTTATTTACTTAATTTTATTAATAATTGTTTTAGCTTTGTTTATAGCAGTTAATTTCTTCTTTTTTGATTTTAACCTATTTGTAGATAATGCTAAAATAACTTTATCAAATGAGCTTAAGAGAGAAATAGTTCAACCGATCCATGAGGATTATATTGAGCCAGAGTTTATTTTTGTTGGTGAAAATTTAGAAGATATAAGTGCTCTTCAAATAAGTGAAAATAAAAATAATAATATAAATGAAGTAAACCATATAATTAATATTGAAAATGAAGAGTTAAATGATAATTATATTAAAATAATCATTGATAACGGTTTAAGTGCAACACAAATTGCATCATTACTTGAAGAAAATGGTGTTTGTGATAAAGAAGAGTTTTTAAATTATGTAGTTGAAAATGGTTATGATACAAAACTTAGAAGTGGTGTTTATATAATAGATAAAAACAGTAGTATTGAAGATATTGTAAATTCAATAATTGAAATAGATCAAACTATTCTTACGTTTTATCCAGCTTCAACAATAGATCAAATAGATCAAATGCTTACAAGTAGAAATTTAATTGATAGTGGCGATTTTTATGATGCCTGTGTTAATGTTTGTGCTCAAAAAGGTTTTGATTTTGTAGAAGGGTGGTTTACTCCTGCAACTTATAAGATAACAAATGATTTTGATGTGAATTTATTAGCACTAACCATGGTTGACAATACTCTTTCAACACTATCTCCTTATGTAAATGATATCGCACGAATGGGCTATAGTATTAATGATATTGTTATAATAGCATCTTTAATTCAAGCAGAAACTCAGAATGTAGAGCAGATGCCGATTATATCAAGTGTTATTCATAATAGATTAGAAAAAGATATGCCACTTGGAATAGATGCTACAACAAGGTATGAGATGGGAAACTGGACTTCTAAGTTAACAAGTGAAGATTTTGAAGAATTAACACCTTATAATACTAGAAGAGTAAAAGGACTTCCTCCTAGTGGAATTTGCTTAAGTTCTAAAGAAGCTCTTATCAGTGCTATCTTTCCTAAAGATACCAATTATTTGTATTATATACATAATCAAGCAGGACAATTAATCCCTGCATTAACATATGAAGAACATCTTAATAATATTGAAGAGAGAGATAATAGTTAAATGAATTATTCTAAATATAATTTGCACACCCACTCCTTTTATTGTGGACATGGAAAAGGCGAATTGAGTGAATATGTAAGAGAGGCAAAATCTAATAATATAGAATTATTAGGTTTTAGTGAGCATTGTCCTGTAAAAGAGAATAGATGGCGTCGTAGTAGAATGGCCTATGAAACTCTCGAAACTTATATAGAAGATGTAAATAATATAAAAAAAATAGAAAATGAAATAATTAATGATAATGGAGAAACTAAAAAACAAGTTGATATTGACAACTTGTTTTCTTTAGGCCAAAAAAGAGAAGCTAAACAAAATAAAAGTATTAAAATACTAAGTGGTTTTGAATGTGACTATTTCCCTTCTTACCATAATTATTTAGAGGATTTACTTGAAAAATGTGATTATTTAATTTTTGGTGTTCACTATTTAGAATTACCAATTGATAGAGATTTTCCAATCCATCATCATACATTAAATAATAAAGCCCTCAATGCGTATACAAATCAATATATTAAATCGATAGAGAGTGGATTATTTTCTTTTGCAGCACATCCTGATTTATTTTTCTTACAATATTTTAAATGGGATAATCAAGCAAAAGCAATTAGTAAAGAGATAATTGAGGCTGCAATTTATTATGATATACCATTAGAAGTAAATGGAAATGGAATAATTAAAAATAAAGTAAAAGGTTTTTATAATGATATGAGAGCTCCTTACCCTGTTAAAGAGTTTTGGCAACTAGCTAGTACTTATGATAAACTTAAAATAGTAACTAATGCAGATGCTCATTCCCCTTATAATTTAGAAAAATCATATAAATTATGTAATGATTTTGCTAAAGAGTTAAATATAGATTATAAAAAAGCCAATATTGAAAATATTGATAAAAACAAAAAAATAGATTTTGTATAAAATAGGTGAAAATATGAAGAAAGCATTAGTTGTTTGTTTAAATCCAACTTTTCAAAAAACTTATATGTTTGATAAGTTTTATATAGGTGAAGTGAATAGGGAGTCTTTTCATAGAGAAGATGCTAGTGGAAAAGGCATTAATGTTAGTAGGGTATTAACACAAAAAAATATAGATAATGCAATAATAACTCATCTAGCAACTCAAGATGAAGAAAGAATGTTAGACTTAACAAAACGTGATAATATTAGTTTAAAGTATGTTTTAGATGATGATTCTAGGGTTAGAACATGCAGCACAATCTTAATCAAAGATAAAAGTACCACTGAAATTGTTGAAGAGAGTACTAGTGTAAATTCTTTAACAGATTCAAAGATTAGAGCATTATTTGAAAGTGAAATTGTAAATTATGATTATCTTTTAATTACTGGAACTAGAAGTCCTAATTATAGAGAAGATATTTATATGTCATTTGTTAAAAGGGCTAGAGAATTAAATAAATTTGTTATCTTAGATATTGCTAAAGATGAATTAATAAAATGCATAAAATATAGACCAAATATAATAAAACCTAATCTAAGTGAATTCATGAAAACTTTCTTTAATGAAGAAGTTTTAGAGAATGAAGATAGTAGTGCTTGTTTAGACAAAGTTAAAAATAAAGTAAAAGAATTATATGATGAGTTTAATGTTATAAGTATTATTTCAAGAGGTGTTAATCCAATTTGGGTTTATGATAACACTGGTTTTTATCAAATTCCTATTGAACAAACTAAAAAATGCGTTAATACAATTGGATGTGGGGACACAATTAGTGCTTCCTTAATTGCTAATTTAATAGAAAATTATGATATGAAGAATTCTCTAAAAAGAGCTGTAATCGATGCTAGGTTAAATGCAGAAAGTATAATTCCAGGATCTCTAATTTAAAAATCAGGTGATGAATTAAATTCCATAATTTTATCTGTAAAGGGATGTTTAAATTTTATAAAGGATGCATGTAATGCCATCCTTTTTTCATCTTTTAGTCTTTTTCCATATAATCGATCACCTACTATTGGAAATAGCATTTCTTTAGAGTGAACTCTTAATTGATGGGTTCTACCTGTTTTTGGAATGAATAATATCCTTGTAACAATTTCTTGTGTTTGTTTATTCTTTTCAATGTTTAATCTTTTGTAAAAAGTTTTGGCATTTTTGCCTTGAAGATGATCAACAATTTGATAAGGTCTATTATCTACATCTAATCTTAAGGGTAGATTTATCTCGCCTTCTTCTTGTTTGACTATACCCCTTAATAATGCAATATATTGTTTTTCTACTTCTCTATTTTGAAACTGAATTGATAAAGATCTATGAGATGCTTTATCAAAGGCTAAAACAAGAAGACCTGATGTGTCCATATCTAGCCTATGGGTACTACTTTGGTCAATTGAGTTTTTAAATAATGATTTAACTCTTGATGTTATACAATCTTTTAATTCAATTTTCTTTCCAGGAATTGTTGTAATGTTTGCTTGTTTATTTACTACACAAATATAATCATCAGCATATAATATATCTAAATTAAGCATATATGGTAAAATAATTGAACATTTTTCTTCACAAGGTGGATAAATTTTTAAATGCTGTTTATTTTGTGTAGACTTTCCATAAAAGCCTTCTATTAAGCTAATAGGGTGTAAGTTGTTTCTAAATGCGTAATTAAGTAGTTTAGGAGCACAACAGTCTCCAGTTCCAGTTGGTACATATTTCTCTTTTTTTATTTGTGATAAATTAATTTCTTTTTTATCAATATTATAAAACTTATATAAATCTTGAATTTCTAATAATGACTTATTACTTAATTCTTTTCTTTGTTTTAGTAAAGATAAATCATTATCACCTTCTTTTATCTTTTTAGTAAGTTCTTTTATTTTAGAATCATATTTTTCAACTATTTTATTAAATTCTGCTATATCAAATAAAGGTGGGACATATCCATCTATTATATATGTTGAATTAATTGAAGCAGAGAAAGCTTTTAAAATTACTTCATTATCACTTTCATCTAAACATACAAGAATTCCAAACATTGAACCTTTGTCTTTGAAAAGAATATCACAAGATATTTCATCAGATATCTTGTTGGTAGTATCAAATGAATTAAACAATTTTTCTAAATGTTTTTTTGCTTTAGCTTGTGGTAATATTCTTCTTTCAATCATGATTACACTTTATAGAAATTATAAATTAAATTCAAATACTTAATTTTACTTAAAAGAAGATAAGTAAAAAATAGTTGAATTGCAACAGTAAATAACTCTTTGCAATTCTTAATAACTGAAAAAATCAAGCAAATGACTAAAAAATGAATATAGGCGCTAAAAAAAATATTGTTAACAAAATTAACAAATAGGAGGTTGAATGGATAAATCAAAAGTAAAAAAAAATGAAAATGTTAAAAAGAATAGTAAGAGCAAGAAGCTTACTAAAAAGCAATTGATTGTCTTTATTATTGTTTTTGTTTCATCTCTATTAATTGTTTATATAGCTTTTTTAGGAATGAACAATAGACCTGTAGAACATTTAGATAGTAGTGAAGCATTAAGTGTACTTAAAGAAATATATGGATCAACTTGGAATTTAGATGATAATGGGGAGATATATTATCTTTCAACTAGAGGTCAAATTTTCAAGAAAGTTGAAATAACTAAAGATTTTGATAGAGAAAATCTTAGAATCCCTTTTTATTTGTACTTAGAAAATGAAGAAGAAGTTTTAGGAAGGCAAGTTGCAATTCTCTACTATGATGATAAAGATACTGTTTTAAAAGCAAAATTACCTAATTCAGAGATATATGATTTTGCCTATTCAAAATCACTTGATAATAAGTTAGAGAGTATAGCTTTTATATCAAAAGAAAATGAAAGAACTTATTTCATAAGGGATTTAATTAAATAATAAAAAAGAGGATATTATGAAAAATAAAGAAAAAAAAGAAGTAAAAATAAATGTTAAGAAGTCTGTTTTCAGTATTGTGTTTATGCTATTTGTTATATTAAGTAGTTCTTATTTATTCCAAAGTTGCGATCCAACTATTATTAGTGAAAATGAGGAAGAAAGTATTGAGCAATATTTAAATGAGCTAAATAAATATGATGATGCAGATCAAGAGAATGATTTAAATACTAACCAAGAAGAAAATATTGTAGCAATAGAAGATAATAGTGAAGATGAGATAGTTGATAGTGTAGAGTATTTTAGTATAGACGTTGTTGAAAAATTAAGTGAAGACTTATTTACTTTAGTTATCAATAATAATGATGAAGCGAATGTCCCAAATGGTTTAGAAATTTTTGAATTTAGTGAAGAGAGAATGTTTGGATGGGTAAATTTGTCAGGATTTGAAAATAATGTTAATAATGGCTTTTATTATTTCGAAATTGATGAAAATAGTTGTGAAATTTCTAATGATGAATATAGTTTTGTTGCAACTTTAGATTTTGATAAATGCTGGGTTGAAGATGAAATAACTTATATAAATATAGAAATAGAAGAGATAGAATATATTTGTTATTTTAATTAAAAAGATGGAGCAGTGAAAGCTGCTCCTATTATATATTAATTATAGTAATTCGCCTTTAATCTTTAATGGAAGTCCTGCTACCATCAAAATTACATTGTCACATAATGCAGCTAGCTTTTGGTTAAATAATCCAGATACTTCTCGAATAATGTTTTCCATATTATCATTTGGATCTATTCCAAGTCCCATTACATTAGATATTAATATAATATCAACATTAGCATTATTTAGTTTTTCAAGTAAGGCTTCTTCTTTTTCCTTAACATTTTCATCACTGTCTAAAAGATTTGTTAACCAGACAGAGATATTATCAATTATAACAATTTGAGAAGTTGATGGAAGATTTTCAAGAGTATAATCAATGTTTAATTCATCTTCAATAATTGTAAAATTATCTTCTTTTTCTACATTTAAATTCTTACTTTTTTCAGATACTTCTTTAACTCTTTCTTTAGATGTCGCTATTAAAATTCTTTGAGAATTATCATAACCAAAACTTAATGCATAATCATATGCATAATTGCTTTTACCACTTTTGCATCCACCTAAAAGTAAAGAAATTTTAGCTTTTCTTTTAGTTTCAATTTTAGCATCGCTAGCACTAGAGTACAGTGTTTTAGATTTCAATTTTACTTGATTGTTGTAGAGATGCATGTTCTTTATTTCAATTGTAGGCATTACCATTATCTCCTATAAACAAATAGTAACATGTAAATTTACATATTTCTATAAGAATTTAATTACTTTATTTTTAGCAGATTATAGATTAAGAAATAAACAAAATGCTTTGATAATAAAGTGGCAATCACTTTTCTTGTGTGATTTGGAATTAGTATCTTAAATAATAAAATTAGATTTTTTTAATAAATTGTAAAAAAGGGGCAATTCCTTCAATGTTGTAGTTACCACACTGTATAAAAAAGGATGCCTTTAATGGAATATATCAAATTACCTTCAGTATTTAGAGCAAACTCAGTACTATTATTTTGGTTAAAGAAAGATATAGATGTTCTAGTTGTGGATATAAAAAAATGGAGAAGATTCCTTTTAAAGCTTCATGACATAGAATTACTTTTAAATTATATTAATATACTAGAGATATTTTAGCTTATGGCTTTACTAATAAA
Source organism: Pleomorphochaeta sp. (assembly GCF_050031695.1). Lineage (GTDB taxonomy): Bacteria > Spirochaetota > Spirochaetia > Sphaerochaetales > Sphaerochaetaceae > Pleomorphochaeta. The sequence continues at coordinate 116,029 of NZ_JBNAIC010000016.1, forward strand.
GAAATATTAGAAATTACAGGTCATAGAAAAAATGCTGTTAAAGATATAGATTTAGTAAGACTTAAAGAAAAATATACAATTAATGGAACTGAATTAATTAAACTAGAAAAACAAGCTAAGTTTCTAGAAATTGATGAATTTAAACTCCATAATGGGCATAAATATGCTGTAGTTATAATTGATATGGAAACAGGTTTTATTCTTTGGTTTAAAAGACTTCTAGATAATCACTTTAAAGGTATTATAGCTCATGCTACAACAAATATATCATTAGGTAAAATTGAAGTAATTAATAATATTATTAAAACTATAAGAAGACAGGGCTATGGGTATCTAGATGATGATTATTTCTTTTTAAAGCTCTTTGATGCAAGTAGAAAAGCTTATGTGAGGAATTCACCATTAAATAAAATCACACAATGTTTGTGATTGAGCCATATTCCCCTAAATCTAAGTCATTTTTAGTAATATAAATGTTATTTTAAATAACAAAGTGTAATTTTCTTGACAAATAATGTTATTATAATTAGCATATGATTGTGGAGAAGGAAGAAAATATAATGGAAAAAATGGAAATTATTTCAACAAATATGTTGGCAGACTTAGTATTCAAAAAAAGAAAAGAAAAAAAGATGAGTCAAAAATTATTATCTGAAAAAACAGATATTAATAGGGCTTTGATAAGCAGATTAGAGAATGATGAATATGTTCCATCTCTTAAGCAATTAGAAGCTTTATCAGATATTTTAGAATTTAATATTAAAGATTTATTTATTGAAAGGGATACTAATAACTCATTCATTGCACTAAAAAGTGAAGTTTTAAATGAATATGAAAAGAAAGGAGTTGAAAAACTTTTTTCAATGATGTTAACACTTAAACAGCAAATACAGATTAGGAAAACATTTGAAAATGGTAAACAATAAATTTGATGATTATGTAAAAAATAATATAGCAAGATTGGCACAAGAAGAAAAAAGAAAATTAGGGTATATTGGTTCCGCACCAATAGCAAATGATTTAGTCAATTTATTAGATCAATTAAATATAATATTAATAGAAACTCCAATAGCTTCAGATAATAATAACCCTGCATTCTCAGCAGCTATGTTATATAGTGAAAATCAAGGATTAGCATTTATTGGATTAAATTCAGCTGATTATTATGATAATCAACTTTTTTCTTTGTCTCATGAACTATATCATTATTTTACAAAATCTGGTTATCATTTAAGCAGAATAAATGATGAAAAAAATAATCAACTAGAATTAGAAGCTAATTTTTTTGCTGCAGAATTTATTTTACCAAAAGATGAATTATTAAACATTGTAATAAAAGAATTTAAAATAAAAACTCTAAAGAATATTAAGTTGAATATAATAATTCGCTTTATAGCAAAACTTTATTGTAAATGGTGGTTGCCCTATGTTTATATAATTGAAGAATTATTTGAAATAAAAGCAATAACGAAGAATCAAAGAAGTGAATTATTAGAAGTTGATGTAAGAAGTACTAATTCTAATTTTTCCAAAATATGTAAAGCTATTAATAGTGATAGTTTTTATTTATTAAATAGTATAACGAATAAAAATACGACATCTTTTGAAATTATTGAAGTAATAATAAAAAATTTTGAAGATAATTTAATAAGTGAAGACGAATTTGAACAAATTCTTCAATTGTTTAATTTATCGCCAAGTGATTTTGGATATGAATCTGAAATAGCTCAAGATGATATAGATGAATTAGAATCTTTTTTTAATGGAGATTTAAAGGATGAAGGTTAACTTACAATATAATTCTTCATTAGTTAGTATATTTGAAAATCCAAATCAGATAATTACTTTAGATGCAAATTTTTTAATTTGCCCACATAGGAAAAATATAAATTTTGAATTTGATACTTTTAAAAGTATTTGGCTTAATCCAATTATAGAGTCTTTTCCTAACATTGCAATTCATGAGGCAGTTTATGATGAGTTAGTAGATTCTAATTCTAAAACTTTTGTAGATAATAATAGAGATAAAATAAGAATACATTATGATAGCTTATTAAATGAAGTTGAACAAATTCTAAGAAATACAATTGAAGTACGAATTGCTATTAATACTAAATATATTATTGAAGAAGATAATAAAGATGATAGAGGTGAAGTCAAATCTTTGGCACATATTGCTGTTAAAAATTATATATATTTTGCTTCAAATGATTATAATGCTATTAATTTGATAGAGAATGCTAAAGCTTAAAATACAGGTCTTGATGATATACGTGCTATAAAAATGTATGAGATTATTTATTATTTATATAAAAATAATAGAGTTAAAGTAAAAGCTTTAAGATTATTGTATAAATACCAATATTACTTAACTAAAAGAGAAAAAGTGATTAATCCCAATTGGGGAGATTTTATTACTACTATGGATAAACTCTATGAAGCTTAGAGTATGTAAAAAACTTTGTAAGTTTTCAGTATCATAATTTATTTTAAATAAATCACTATTTATTCTTTAAAACCTTTATTAATACTATTTCCATCAGCAAAATTACTTCCATGAGTTTCTAAAAAAAGCATTAGATAAAATGAATTAATAATAAAAAGGAAGACTATAAGAAGAGAGGGGTTTGGGTATCTAGATAATGATTATTTCTTATTGAAGCTCTTTGATACACAAGTAGAAAAGCTTATGTGAGGAATCCTCCCTCAAATAAAATCATATAAAGTTTGTAATTGAGCCATAATAAAGAAAAAATTAGTTGTTAAATTTTTTTCGAATTTCAAAATTTTCATTATCAATTGTAAATTGAACTTTCATAATTATTCTTGCAAGTTCATCAATTTCACTACTTTCAAAATTTGATGATATTTTTTTAGCAATTAGCTTAATGGATTTATTAACTTTATTAGCTTTATTTTCACCTTTTAGAGTTAACTTAATTCGTTTTTTTCTCTTATCCTTTATATCTTCACAAAACTTAATTAGATTTTCTTTTTCTAAGTTTAAACAAATTTGTTTAACATTTTGATGGGATGTTGATAAAAGTCTAGATAATTCTCTTATACTTGGAGGATTTGGAAGTTGAGAAAGATATATTAATACTTGGGCTTGTCTTTTTGACAAGCCTTCTTTAGAAGTCTCATCATTATTATAAAACTGCTCCATTTCTATCAATAATGATGTAATTTGCTTAATTGATAGTAAAGTGTTTTCTATTATTTCTATATCTTCATTATTATTCATATTAATCATCTAAATCAAAAGAATCTGGTAATATAAAATCATTGAAATCTGTACTGTTTTTTGAATTCTTTGCTTGAATACTTTCAAAATCATCAGTACTTAGGTTTTTCCCTTTATTAGTCTTTTTTCGAGTTTTCTTTTCTAAATTTTGTTTATTTTGATATTGCCTTTGTATTCTTTTACCACTTCCAAGCATTACTGCAATTGGTCTAAGAGATTCAATGTTTACACATAAAACTTGAAGAATACTAGTTAATGGTACAGCTAAGAACATTCCAGGGATTCCCCAAATATAACCCCAAATAGATAAAGATACTAATAAAACAAAAGGAGATAAACCTAATTGGATACCTTGAAGTCTAGGATCAATAATATTTCCCAAAATTGTTTGAATTGAAATGGTTAATACTGCAACATATACTATACTAATCCAATCAGGAGTGAACTGTATTAATGCCATAATGATTGTTAATATAGTTGCAATTAAAGAACCGATACTTGGTATAAAATTTAAAACAAAAGCTAATAAACCCCATAATATAGCAAAGTCGAGTCCAGTTACTTTTGCTGTAGCATAAAAAAGTACACCTGTTATCAAACTAATTGTAAATTTAATGAAAAGATAACTAGAAATTTGACTAGTTGTTCTTTGAGAAATAGAAACTATTATTTTAGATCTTTTATCATCAAAAGCTTCGATTATTTTTGGAGTGAAAGTGTGTCTTTCTAAGATAAGGAAGAATAAGAAGATAAATATAAGTAAAATGTTTTTCATTATTACAGCAAACTGAGAAGATATGTTTGAAAGGCTAGTTAAAGCAACATTAATCCAATTTATATTTATATTAGATAAAAAAGTCTCTCCTGGAGCTAAATTGATTAAACCTCCAACGTTTTCTGTTAATAATAAATCTAATTCATTTAATCTGTTTCCATATGCAGGGATTCCAATAATTAGTCTTTGAATTACCATAAAGACTAATACTCCAACAGCTACTAAGAAAGCTAAGAATATTAATAGTCCAAGTGTATTACTTATCCAATGTGGAACATGTAATTTATCCATTTTTTCTAATAGAGGATATAGTATTAACATTACAAAGCATGCAAAAGCAATTGGAATTAATACACTGCTAGCAGCTTTTAGGACAATGGCAGTAATAAAAAAGATAACTACAAAACTCATTGTTTTTAGATACTTATTATTATCTACTATATTTATATATTCTTTTATCTTAGTTTTTTCTTTCATATTAACAAATATAAACTAGCTAGGAAAATCGTGCAATATCTGTTATTAATTTATTATGAAAGAAAAACAAAATCTTAATAGAATTCAAATAGTATTAGTTGATACTCAAGATGCTTATAACATAGGAAGTGTTTGTAGAGCTATGAAGACAATGAATATTAATAAACTAGCAATTGTTTCTACTAGAGAATATGATAAAAATAAAGTTAAAAAACTATCAATTCATGCTTATGATATTTTTGAAAATGCAAGATTTTATAATTCTTTAGAAGAAGCTCTTTCTACTAGTGTTTACAGTGTTGGTGCTACAAGAAGACGAGGGAAGAATAGAAAGGCTGATTGTTTAAATCCAGAGCAATTAAGTGAGAAGATTTCTAAAATAGGTGAGGGTATTGTATCAATTGTATTTGGAAGAGAAGATAGAGGCTTAGTAGATAATGAAATTAGAGCTTGCTCTCAAATAGTAACTATACCAACTAGTGATGAGTTTCCATCACTAAATTTATCACAAGCAGTACAGATAATTACCTATTCTTTATATAACAATTTAAAACCTTATCCAGTTGAAAACACTCCTGTAACTAAAGATAGAATAAAAATAGGTGTTGATAAATCTATATCTTACTTAGATGATATAAATTTCTTTAAAAGGAATGTAGATAGAGAATCAATCAGTGACTTATTAAAGGATGTATATGAAAGAGCTCTCTTAAATGAAAGTGAATTACAAAGATTAGAAAAGTTTTATTTTAAAATTGATAAAATAGTTAAATATAAAAATAAATAAATGAGGGAATATGAGTATAGAAAAAGATATTATAAGCTTTAGATTTGCAACTAAAGATGATCTTAAATTAGTAATAAGTTTTGTAAAAAAGTTGGCAATCCATGTAGATATGGTAGATGAAGTAAAAATTGAAGAAGAAGTTTTTAGTAAATGGATGTTTGATGAAAAGAGTGCACACGTTCTTTTTTTATTAAAAGATGGCAAAGAAATTGGAATAGCTTTGTATTTATATCTTTTTTCAACCTTTAATTGTAGACCTACTTTATATCTAGAAGACTTATATATTGATAAAGAACATAGAAATAATGGTTATGGTAAATTAATATTTAAACAATTAGCCAAAATTGCGAAAGAAAGAGATTTAAATAGAATAGAATGGACTTGCTTAGATAATAATGATAAAGGTTTAATCTTTTATAATTCTTTAGGTGCTGAAAAATTAGGTGATAGAAGATTATTAAGATTAGAGAATGATAATTTAGATAAGTTTATTGCTCTTTAATAATTCATAATTGATTGTTATATTATTAGATAAGACAATAAATAATTGGAGTAAAATTTTATGATAAATGAAGGTTTTCTAAATCCATTACCTCGTGTTGTTGCTCATAGAGGAGATAGTAAGCATTTTCCTGAGAACACAATTGAAGCTTTTCTTTCAGCAGTTGAAATGAATATAGATGTTATAGAAACTGATGTTCATTTATCTAAAGATAATGTAGTAGTAATATGGCATGATGAGACTTTAGATAGAAATACTGATGGAACTGGTCGAATAGAAGACCATAGTTTAGAAGAGTTATTAGAATTTGATGCTGGCTACACTTTCACGAAAGATGGTGGGAAAACTTATCCATTTAGAGCAAAAGGCGTAAAGCTATGTACTTTAGAAGAAGCTTTAGTAAAATGCCCAAATCAAAGATTTAATATCGATTTAAAAACTAATAATTTAAAAATAGTTGATGAATTTATTAAACTTGTAAAGAGATTAAAAGCTGAACATAGAGTATGTTGTGCTTCTTTTCATTTAAGCAATTTACAAGCTGTTAGAGAAAAATCTCCTGATATATTAACAAGTGTTACAACTAAAGAAGTTGTTCCAATGTTATTTAAACAAAAGCTAGGTATTTTACCTAAAAAACTAGCGAATAGAAAAATAATATTCCAAGTTCCAGTTTCTCAAGGGATAATTAAAGTAATTACTAGAAGGTTTATAAAAATGATGCATGATAGGGGTGCTATAATAATGGTATGGACTATTAATGATGAGAAAGAGATGGAGAGATTATTTAAGATGGGCGTTGATTCCATAATGAGTGATGATCCAACAACTGTTATAAAAGTTGCTAAGAAATTAAATATCAGGTCATAGAGCTTTAAAACATACAATAAATTTAAGCCTAACTATATTGATATCTTCTGTTTATAAATTAGGCTTTTTTATAAAAGTAAATTGATTATTATTTTAATTTATTGTTTTTACAGATTTTCTTTCAATTATCTTATGAGGAACTATAATTTTTCCATCTTCAAGTTTGTAAGTTCTTTTATTAATAGTATAGTTCTCTTTTTTATCAATAATTGATAATACAGATAATTTACCAATCAGTTTTGCAGGCTGAGATATTGTTGTTAGAGATGGTCTTACAATAGAAGAGAGAAAAATATTATCGAATCCAATTATGGAAATATCCTCAGGAACTGAAAAGCCATTGTCTAATGCGGCATTAAGAGCACCTACAGCCATTGTGTCGCTAGCTACAAAAATAGCAGTTGGTCGATCTTTTAGAGAAAATAATTCTTTTGTTTTATTATATCCTGATTCGTATGTAAAATCCCCAATTTTAAAAAAACTATCTAAGCATTCAATATTATTATCTATTAATGCATCGCAATAACCTTTGTGTCTAAAATATCCACTTGTAGTATCTTTGTTTACACTGCCAATCATTGCAATTTTTTTATGACCTTTGTTTATTAAGAATTTAATTGCTTCATATGATGCTTTATAATCATCTATATTAATATTTATGGAAGAAAACCCTTGGATTAAAATGCTTGCTTGAATTATTGGATAGTTACATTGATTTAATTGAGATAGAATTTTAGCATTAGTTTTTTCGTGCATTAATATTAATCCACAAATATACATATTGTTAAAAAGTTGAAGATATTTTATTTCTTTTGATAATTCTTCTTGAATACTACATACAACTATATTATAACCTTTTTTACTAGCTTCTTCTTCTATAGCAGAAATCATTGTAGAATAATAATCGTAACTTAAATCTGGAACAATGACACCAATTAAATTAGATTTTCTACTAGCTAAGCTCTTAGCTGCTTGGCTTGGTCTATAGTCTAATTCTTTTACAGCTAATAATACTTTTTTTTGTAAATCATAACTAACTTTTGCTTGTCCATTAAGAACTCTAGAAACAGTTGAAATAGATACTCCTGCTTTTTTTGCAACATCTGTTATTTTTGCTCCCATTTAATCCTCTTGTTTGTCTTAGTTAAATAATATCATATCATAAAAGTTTGAATTTGTCTTATTAATGAAGATATATAAAATAAAAAAAATTGCTTGACAAATATATAATTGTAATGAAATAATAACATGAAAGCGTTTTCAAAGGTTGTAAATAAATATTGAGTTTTATGAAAGCCTTTTCATAGAAACAATATTAATAATAAAAAGGAGTGTTTTGATGAATAAAATCAAAAAATTAGTAATTATTTTTCTAGTAGCAGTTTTGTCATTGAGTTCAGTTATTGCGAATGGACAAAAAGAAGAAAGTGGAAAAAAAGTTTTAACATTAAGCATATGGGATGAAAATCAAAAACCTACAATTCAAAAAATTATAGATGCTTATAATATGCAAAGCGATGAATATGAAGCAGTGTTAGAGTTAACACCTTGGAATCAATATTGGACAAAATTAGATGCAGCAGCAGGGGCAAATCAAGCAGCTGATGTTTTCTGGATGAACGTTTATTTACCTAAGTATGTAGATGGCGATGTTTTATTACCATTGGATGATTTTGTTAAAGAAAATGATGTAGATTTAACTAATTATGTTGAAACCACACTTAATATGTTTAATTATAAAGATAATTTATGGGCATTACCTAAGGGTATGGATACTGTAGTTGTAGCATACAATAAAGGTATTTTTGATAAATATGGTGTTTCTTATCCAACTGAAGGCTGGAGTTGGGATGATATGAGAGATATAGCTACAGAATTGAAAAATAACATAGCTAAAAATGGTGGAAGTGAATATCCTATTTTAATGGAATTAGATGCACAACCTTCTCATTTTAATTTTGCTTATCAAACTGGTGGATCAATTATTAATGAAACATGGACAAAAAGTGGTTATGCTTCAAAAGATACAGTTGAATCTTATCAAAATGTTGTAGATCTATTTAATGATGAATTATTAGCACCTTATACAGTATTATCAGAAACAAAAGGCACAGATTTATTCTTATCAAAAAGAGGAGCTATTGTATTTATAGGTTCTTGGAAAGCTTCAGTTTTAGAAAATTCATCCCTTGCTAAAGAAGGAAATTTGGGTTTAATAACTATGCCAAAACAAGATTCTGGTAATACATCAGTATTAGGTGGTTTAGGTTATGCTATATTTAAGAATACAAAATATCCAGAAGGTTGTTTTGATTTAATTTCTTTCATTACTAGTGAACAAGGCAATAAAATTCAAGGTGAAGATGGAATAGATATTCCAGCTTATAAAACAGCACAAAAGTATTATAAAGACCATTTTGTAAATATTGATGCACAAGCATTTTTTGATGCAGCTAACGATTCTGTACCATTCCCAGCAGGACCAGATATTAATGCATGGTTTGGAATTATTAATGATAATGTAGCTAGAATCTATGCACAAGAATTAAGTGCACAAGAAGGTTGTGATATTATTTATAATCAAATGCAAGAAATTCTTGATAAATAATATTTAATAATAATTTATTCCGGTAGATTTTACCGGAATAATTATTAGAAATTGAGGTGGTTTTATGACAAGTAAAGAGAAAAAAGAGGCAAAAAGTGCATATCTTTTTATTCTACCGTTATTAATAGGTTTGTCACTTTTTTATTTTTTTGCTTTTTTGCAAAACTTTGCTTATAGTTTTACGGATTTATCTTCCTTTGGAATTCCAAATTTTATAGGTTTAGATAATTATAAAAAATTAGTAACTGATGAAAAATTTTTAATAGCATTAAAAAATACACTAATATATGTAATTGTAGGAGTACCTTTAGTAGTTATTTTTTCTACTTTAACTGCAGTTTTTATAAATTCAATTAATAGTTTTAAAACTTTTTTTAGAACAGCATTATTTTTACCTGCTGTTACTATGCCTGCTGCGATTGGCTTATTATGGAGATGGTTATATAATTATGAATTTGGAATAATAAATTATTTGCTTGTAAAAGTTGGATTGAATAAAGTAGCTTGGTTATCAAATACTAAAATAGTTCAATTTTCTATAATAATAGTTCTAGTTTGGAGTATGGTTGCTATATATACAATAATAATTATGGCAGGCTTACAAAATATTTCAAAGACCTATTATGAAGCTGCAAAAATTGATGGTGCTAGCTCAATAAGTATCTTTTTTAGAATTACTATTCCTTTATTAACACCAACTTTATTCTTTTCAACAGTGATGATTACAATAGGTATTTTTCAAATATTTGATTTTATATTTTTAATGATACAACCAACAGCACTAAGTATTAGATATAGTATGTCTTTAGTATATTACTTTTATGATCGTGCATTCATTGCTTTTGATAAAGGCTTTGCAGCTGCAATTTCAATGGTTTTATTTGTGATAATAATGCTTGTCACAGTTTTACAACTAAAATTTCAAAAAAAGTGGGTACATTATGAGTAATAAATTAGATAAAAATAGATCACTTATAATTATATATATATTTTTGGGTCTTGGAGTCCTTGTAACTGTAGTTCCTTTTATTTGGATGTTTTTAACTTCTATAAAAACTTATGAACAAGCTATTGCAGTTCCTCCAATTATTTTACCTGAAAAAGCTCATTGGATTAATTATTTGATAATAATGGAAAAATTTCCTTTTATTACATTATATATTAATACTATTGTTGTAATAGTTTGTGTAATTATTGGACAATTAATAATAAGTTCTTTAGCAGCTTATGCTTTTGCAAGATTAAATTTTCCAGCTAAAGATTTTTTATTCTTAATGATATTAGCTTTATTAATGATTCCAAGTCAAATATTTTTAATTCCACATTATAAAATTATGATTTGGTTAAAGAGCACAGATACTTTAAGAGCTTTAATAATGCCTTCTTTATTTAATGCATTTGGTGTTTTTATGTTAAGACAATTTTATATGAGTATTCCAAAATCGTTAGATGAAGCTGCAACAATAGATGGTTGTTCTTATTTCCGTATTTATAGTCAAATACTATTGCCATTATTAAAACCAGGATTAGTATCACTATCAATTATAACTGCTTTAAATACATGGAAAGCTTTAATGTGGCCATTAATTGTTAATAGATCTATTGAGAAAATGACTCTTTCTGCAGGATTGGGGTTATTAATTGGGGAGCACACTACTTATTATGAGCAAGTAATGGCTGGTGGAGTTATTTCTGTTTTCCCAATGTTAATTATATTTGTAATATTCCAAAAAAACATTGTTGAGGGTATAGCAAATACAGGAATTAAAAATTAAAAGAGGTTTAATTATGATAGATATTTTATTTATTGGAGCTCATCCGGATGATGAACAATCAGTTTCTGGACTATTAATAAAAGCTAAAAAAGAAGGCTTAAAAACAGGTATTGTTATTTTAACTAAAGGTGAAGCTGGTGGTTTTGCTACTAAAGAAACTCGAGTACAAGAATTAAATAATGCAAAAAAAATAATGAAGATTGATTATTTTAAAAACTTAGATTTTGAAGATAGTAATGTAGAATTTTCAACAGATTCTGTAAATAAATTAATTCCTATATTTGTTGAAACTCAACCAAAGATTATTATTACTCTACATCCAGATGATTATCATCCAGATCATAAAGCAGTTTCTAAAATAGTTGATAGAACAACTTTTGTAGCAGGATTAAAAAAGAATATAAAAAACCATACTTGGCATCCAAGTCAGATATTTTATGTATCACTTGATCCACGTACAAATAAAAAAACTCCAGATTTATTAATTAATATTGAAAATGAGATTGAGCAAAAAATAGAAGCATTAAAATGTTATGAATCACAAGAGATAGAATATAGTCTTGTTTTACATGCAAAATATTTAGGTAATTTATCAGGATGTGAATATGCTGAAGGATTATATTATAAACAACCTCTATTGATTAATGAATTAGGTTCATTAATACATGAAAAAACACGATGTAGATAAATATGAATAGTATAAAAATAAATCAAAATCAACTCGAATATCTTACTAAGACTAGGAGAGATTTACATAAGATTCCTGAATTAGGGTTTAATTTAGAAAAAACGGTATCTTATATCTTAAATGAATTTGATACACATAAAATTGAATATAATGTAGATGAATTTAATATAATAATAGTCGATATTGGAAAAGGATCAAAGACATTAATGCTTAGAGCTGATATGGATGCTCTACCAATAATTGAAGAAACCAATTTAGAATATTGTTCAACTAATAATAATATGCATGCTTGTGGTCATGATTTTCATACTTCTCTTCTAATTTCGCTAGCAATAATTTTGAAAAAAAATGAAAAGTTATTGAAAAATAAAGTTAGACTTATATTTCAACCTGCAGAAGAAACAATTGAAGGTGCAAAGAAGATAGTTGAGAAAGGTTATGTAAATAATATAAATAATGCCATTATGCTACATGTTTTTCCTAATATAGAAGTACCTAGCGGGACTCTGTTAATTCCAAGAGAAGGCTATAACACTTTATCTACTGATTTTTTTAAAATAAAAATTATTGGAAAAGGTGGACATAGTGCTATGTTAGAAAATACTGTTGATCCTATAATTGTAGCTTCTCATTTAATATTAAATTTAATGAATATAGGATCAAAAGAAGTTTCAATGTTGAATCCTACTTCAATATCTGTGGGTAAAATGACCTCTGGAACCAAAAATAATATAATAGCTGATGAAGCTATAATTGAAGGTTCGATTAGAAGTTTTGATGATAAAAATAAAGATTTTGTTTATAAGAGAATAAATGAAATAACCAAATTAACAGCAAGTATGTTTAGAGCTAGTTCTGAAGTGAATATTGTATCAGGATGTAGAAGTGTATATTCAGATAAACAATTACTTGAACAAATAAATAACTCTTTAAATGAAGAAAAAATATTATTTGATTATGTTGATAATTATTTTGAAAAAGGAAAAATATTATTTGGAGAAGATTTTTCATACATTTCGACAATAATTCCTTCAGCAATATTATTAGTAGCAGCTGGGAAAAAAACTGAAGGTTTTAAATTCCCGCTACATAATTCAAAAGTTCTTTTTGATGAAAAGTTGTTAGAAAATGCTCTAAATGCATTATTAGCAATCTCATTTAATTATAATTAGGAGAAAATGATGAAAATAGCAGTTTTAGGTGGAGGTGGAGTACGTTCAATGTTCTTAGCAAAAAGTATTTCACAACGTGCTAATAGCTTAAATATAGATGAAATAGTCTTTATGGATAATAATAAAGAGAAATTAAACATATTTGGAAAGATGGCAAAAGAAGTTGCTCATAGAATTGATTCTAATATTAAGTTTTCAATAACTTTAGATCCTATCGAAGCTGTAAAGGATGCAAAATATATTATTACTACCATAAGAGTTGGTGAGGATAAAAAAAGAGTTGATGATGAAACAATTGCTTTAAATTTAGATTTAATAGGTCAAGAAACTACAGGTGCAGCAGGGTTTTCATTTGCAATGCGATCTGTTCCTGTTCTTTCTTATTATTGTGAATTAATAAAACAGTATTCTGATAAAAATGTAAAAGTGTTTAACTTTACAAATCCTGCAGGGGTTGTTTCTCAAACACTTAGAGATATGGGATATGATTTTACTTATGGAATCTGTGATGCACCTAGTGGTTTATTACATGATATTGCTGAAATTTATGATATTCCATCATCTAATATAAAAGGCGAATGTTTTGGTTTAAACCATTTATCATTTTTTAATAGTATAAAAATAAATAATGAAGAAATGATTAACGATATAATAAATAATGATCAAATTTATAAGGATAGTGAAATGCGATTTTTTCCAAAACAAATTGCAAAACATTATAATTATATTATTAATGAATACTTATATTATTTCTTTTATAGAGAAAAAGCATTAGAAAATATTAAAAGTGCTTCACTTACACGTGGACAATTAATAGAAAAAGTAAATATTGAATTAATAGAAGAATTAAAAAAATATGATGTCACTAAAGATTTTGATAAATGTTTAAAAATATTTATTGAAGGCTATAATAAAAGAGAATCTATGTATATGAAAAATGAAACAGGTTCAACTCAACTAAAAAAAGCTTTCGAATTTGATATCTATTCACCAGATTTAGGTGGTTATGCTGGAGTTGCACTAAATTACATTGAAGCTATAGAAAAAAATAAAGAAGTTGAAATGATAATGTGTGTTTTAAATAACGGCTCAATAGAAGAATTAGCTGATTCAGATATAATTGAAGTTACATGTACAATAAAAGATAATAAAGTTATCAATCATAAATTTAGTGATATTAATGAATCAATATTAGCGCTAATTAAAAAAGTAAAAACCTATGAAAGACTAGCATCAAAAGCTATTCGTAATAAGGATAGAGATATTGCAATAGAATGCTTATTTTCTCATCCATTAGTTAATTCTATATCTTTAGCTACACAGTTAGTTGATAGTTATATTGAATCTAATAAAGACTTTATTGAAGGTTGGAAATAGTAATGAAACATGTCGTAAGTACTGGTATAATAAATGTTGACATTTTATATGGAGATGTAAAAAATATTCCTATTGAAGGGACTGAAATTTTTTCTAAAGCTTTTGATATTCAGTTAGGAGGTGGCGCTGCAGCCACAATGATCAATCTATCTAGATTAAAAGTTCCTACAAAATTAATTACATTGTTAGGTAAAGATACTTTGTCTAAATTAGTTGAAGAAAAATTGCAATTATATAATTTGAAATATGAAAATATATATAAAGGTAGTGAAATGCCTTTAACAGTAACATCTGTATTAATAACTGAAAAAGATCGGACTTTTATTTCTTATAGAAATGATATTGAGATAACTCAAAAAATGAAGGATAGAGTTTATGAAACTTGTAAAGATGCTAAAATAGTCCAAATGCAAGAAGGTTATGAAGATGTTTATGTTCAACTAAAAAAAGAAAATCCTGAAACAATATTTGTTTATGATACCGGTTGGACTGAGCATTTAAGTATTGAAAGTTATAAAAAATATTTAGAAATTGCTGATTATTTTACACCTAGTATAAGTGAAGCTTTGAAAATAACAAATACTAATAATATAGAGGATGCATCAAAAGTTTTACATAAATATTTTAAAAAAGTGATAATAAAATTAGATAATAAAGGATGTTTCATTAGTGATGAGAAAGAGGATATAGTAGTTCCTGCACTAGGTAATATAAATAAAATTGATTCAACTGGTGCAGGGGATGCTTTTCTAAGTGGTTTTATTTATGGGTTATACCATGAAAAAAATATAATTGATTGTGTAATTTATGGTAATATCTCAGGGGGATTTTGTGTTAAAAAATTAGGTTGTTTAACTTCTTATCCTACAGAAGAAGACTATAGATTTTATTATTCTGAAATAAAGCAAAAAATTGATTATTCTAAAAATTTTATCAATTTGTAGAGATTAATAAATGAAAAACAATAAAGAAAAATATTTGGATATTTTAAACAAAGAATTATTATTAGCTTTAGGATGTACTGAGCCCTCATCCATTGCATATGTTGCATCTGTTGCTAGTAATAACATACAAGGTGATATTAAAAAGATTATTATAACCTGCAGTGTGAACTATATTAAAAATGTACATGGCGTTTCTATTCCTAAAACAGGTGGAAAAAAAGGAATAAAGTATGCTATTGCTGCAGGGATTATTTCTAATAATGCAGATAATAAGTTAAATATTTTAGACAGTCTTGATGATTCAGATATAAATAAGATTACTAATTTAGTTGAAAATGTAGATATTGTAATTAATAAATCAAATTTGGATAAAGAAATATACATTAAATTAGAAATGTTTAGTAAAGAAGAGAAAGTTGAAGTAGAATTAGCTGATGAGCATACTAATATAATAAAAATTGAAAAAAACAATCAGATAATTTTTGATTCTAAATCAAAAATAATTAATAAAAAAAAGCAATATAATATGGATTTCTTTGAAATTCTTGATTTTGTTGATAATATATTAATAAATGAAATCCCAACATGTATCTATGATCAGATAAGGTATAATTATGATATTGGATTGTGGGGAAATGATAATGATTTAGAATTAAATATCGGAAATTATTTTGAAGAATATTCTAAAAGCGTTGCATTAACTGCTTTTGCAAGTGAATCAAGAATGTTGGGGTGTCCTTTACCTGTTATTATTAATAGTGGTTCAGGTAATCAAGGATTAGTTTTATCTATATCAATTATTAATTATTCTAAACAAAATAATCTTTCAAAAGAAAAAACATATAAAGCTTTAATGCTTTCAAATTTATTAGCGATTTGGCAAAAACAATATTTTTCACCTCTATCAGCTTTTTGTGGTGTTGTTAATGCTGCATCTGCTTTGAGTGGTGCACTAACGTGGTTAAAAAATGGGAATCCAAATCAAATTGTTATAGCAATGAATAATACTTTTGCAACTTTAGCTGGAATGTACTGTGATGGGGCGAAAGTCTCTTGTGCACTTAAAGTAGGAATTGCAACAAAACTTGCTTTTATATCAAGAGATATGGCCTTAGATAATAAAGGATTAAAAAGTGGGGAAGGTATTGTTAAAAAAGATATATTAAATACGATACAAAATACTGCTAAAGTAGTTAATAATACAAGGGTGTTAGATGACTATTTATTAGATGCAATATTACAATAAAAAAAGCAAAATGGTTAATTCCCATTTTGCTAATTTTTTACCTAATTATTTATTAAATTTTTAAGTTGTAATTCTCACCGTTTATATTAGCTTGTACACCTTGGTTAGTTAAATTAGTTGCTTCTTCATGACAAATAATGAATTTATTATTCTTAAATAATAAAGAATTTAAAGAGTTTTGATCTTCTTTAGATTTATTAATAGTTTGAATATCTAATTCAGTATTAGTTAAGTCGCTTAAAACAACTATTGCTTTAAAACCGGAATCTTCAATCTTGCAAGGAGCAAAATGTAGAGTATCTTTATACATTAAGAGTGCAGTATTTTTTTCAACATAAAAAGCTTTTACTTTTTTACTATTAAGTTTATAATTTTCTAAATCTTCAATCTTAGCTAAAAATAAAAGAGCGTCTGTTGAGAATATATTGATTTCATCACAATCATGCCATTCAAGAGCATTTAATTTTGTGTTTTGACCATTGCAATATCCAATTTCAATTTTTTCGTCGTAAAAAGTACTTAATTCTTCAACTACATCTTTTTCTTCCCAAGATCTAACAAATGCTTTATAAACATTACCTTCATTTGGAATAGCTGTTTCATTAATTAATTTATCAATTAATTTATTTTTACATTTAAGATCTAAGATTTTACCATATTTTTCAAATATTGAATCACTAACATTTAAAATTTCAATATTAGGATTTAATTTTTGAATTTTTTCTATTTTAGATTTTGTTGATTCCATAGCAATCTCCTTTTATAGTGCAAACATAAATATTCCAGTAAGTAGTAACAATGAAAAGACAATTATCGAAAAAGTTCTAGCATTTACTTTGTTATGAACTATTTCCCCTACTATTATACCACATATTAAAAATGGTAATTGAGTTAATGTGTTAGTAAATGTTGTAAATGTAAAACCTGGATTGTTAAAGAAATATGAAGCAATAATAATTGTATTTAGTGTTAACCAGACAGAACATAAAGTTGCTCTAAATTCTTTTTTATCTTTTAAAGCTTTAGTTGCATAAATCACAACAAGAGGCCCACCGGAAGAAATAGCACCATGGACAACTCCACCTACTAATAATGCTATAACACTTGTTATTTTATCTCTTTTACTCAACTCTGTATTAGTATCTTCATCATTATCTTTGTTTTTAAATAGTTTATATAAATTTAAAATAGATACAAAAACAATAAAAATAGCTAATCCTTTTTTAAATAAAACAGGATCTACATATCTAAATATGTACATACCAACAGGAAGGGTAGGTATCATAAGAGCTAAAATAAGGAGTGTTTTCTTAAATTGCACATGTTTAATATTCGTTACAACAATATAAAGGGCTAAAAGCCAAGCTAATATTGTGACAATCATTATTCCTTGTTTCATACCAAGGAGAGCTGTAACAAATGGGACTGCTATAACAGTGCACCCAAAGCCTGTTATAGCTTCGAGTGCATGTGTTATTAAAACTACAAATCCACTTAGAATTAGATTTAACATTTTGCCACCAAGAATGGATAAATATTTTCTTTAGTTGCTTTTGGTATTTGATTCCACATTTTAGGATCATCAAAAGATCTAGAGAAATGACTGTCTATCTCATCTTCACTTATTTCAACTCCCAATTCTTTAAAATTAGTTGGAAGTTTCATAAGTCTAAACATTTCTTCTAATTTGTCATAAAGTTTAGTAATTAGAATATCTTCATCCTCTTCATCAAAGAAAGCTTTTGCAATTTCTTTTAAAGGTTTTCTTACACTTTCAATACTTAGTGACATTTTATAAACATCAAGAAGAGTAAAAGCGCAAGCACTACCATGAGGAACATGGAAATCTTCACTTAATATAAAGGAAAGTGCATGACCTGCTGCAGTTCCTGTTGTACTAAATGTAGCACCAGCCATAGCTGAAGCTAATAGCATATTTCTGCAATATTCAACATTTTGGTTTTTATTTTGAGCACCATTATACATGTTGAGTAGATTAGAAATAATGTCTATTGAAACTTCAACAGCTAGGCTTCTAGTTTCATCACTAGCATTTTTATTCCAAATTGTTTCTAAAGCATGGTCTAAGGCATCTGCTCCTGTTGATGCAATTAATGCTGGTGGCATATTTATAATATATTCAGTATTTAAAATAGCCTTTTTTGCATGCATCAAAGGTGAACCTAGTGTATATTTTCTTCCTGAGTTAGAAGTATATACACCAACTTTAGTCATTTCAGAACCTGTTCCTGCAGTAGTTGGAATTAATACTAATGGAAGACTCTCTTTTTCTATTTTTCTCTTAGGATTATTTGATAAATAATCTTCTAATTCACCGCCATTACTCATTAACATTGCTAAAGCTTTAGCACTATCCATTACAGAACCACCACCGATTCCAACAATAATAGATGTGAACTCAATTTTTTCAGCCATAGCTTTAATGTCACTAGTTCTAGGGTTAGGTTGAACTTTATCTAAAATAGTAACATTAGCTATATCTTTAATGTCATTAAGAAGTTTATCTTTAGCAACAATTGGAGCATTATCGACAATGAAAGTAATATGTTTTAACTTTGGATCTAAATCTAAACATTCCTTTAATAGTTCAGATGCACTTAAGGTGTCTTTTTGAACTATTTTGACAGGATTATTTAATAAGTTCCTGTTTGTAATATCTTTCATTATTTGAAATTCTCCTTTTCAATTTCTACAACATTGTTAAATGCATTAGTTAAGAAATCTCTTTTGAATTCCATTTTTTCACAGAATTCTCTGTTTAACCAACCTTCTACAATTTCAGTTGCAACAAAAGGAGCTGTTACCCAACCACCCATTGTAATAACATTAGCTTGGTTAATAATTTTTGCTCTTTCTCCACTGAATACTGAATCAACTACACAAGCATAGATGCCTTTGTGTTTGTTAGCGACAATTGCCATACCTTGACCAGTACCACAAATTAATATACCTCTATCAGCTTCACCACTTTGGATTGCTTTTGCAACTTTTGGAGCTTGTTCGAAATATGGTTTTGGATGATCTTTATCCTCAATACCAAAATCTAAAACATCATAACCTTTTTCTACTAAAAAATCTTTAATTGCAGTTTTTAAATCAAAACCACTTAAATCACTAGCTATTGCAATTTTCATAATATAAATCTCCTATTTGCCTAAAACAGCTTTTGCTTGTGCAACAATTTCTTTTGCATTTAATTTGTAATATCCCTTTAGATAATCTAAAGTTCCAACTTGTCCGAATTCTTCTTTAACTCCAACCATTCTCATTTTAGTTGGTCTTTGATTTGCTAATAGGTTAGCTATTGCACTACCAAGACCACTACCAACTTGATGATTTTCTGCACTAACAATATGGTTAGTTTTAGCTGCATAATGTAATAATAATTCGCTATCTAAAGGTTTAACACAAACAGGATCAATAACTGCAGCACTAATACCTTCTTTTTCTAACATTTTAGCAGCTTCTAGAGCTTCCGGAACCATTACAAAGCCTAAAGCAACAATAGTAACATCACTACCATCTCTTAAAACTTTACCTTTTCCTAATTCGAATTTTTCATCTTTTTCATATATAGTTAATTCACCTTTTCTATGTAATCTCATATAGGAAGATCCATAGTGGTCAATTAAATTATAAACTGTTTTTTCAAGACTAACTGAATCACAAGGTTCACAAATTACTAAATTTGGAACAGTTTGCATAATTCCTAAATCTTCAAATGGCATGTGTGTGCCACCATTAAAAGCTGCTGTTACACCTGGGTCTGTTCCAACTAATTTAACATTTAACTTTGCATAGTTAGCAGATAAGAAGAATTGGTCAAAAGTTCTTCTACTAGCAAAACAACCAAATGTTGCTGCAAAAGGAATTTTACCCATGTTAGAAAGACCTGCACTTACACCAATTAAATTAGCTTCTGCTACCCCTACATCAACGAGGCGATCTGGATAAGCTTTTTTGAAAGGACCTGTACCAGTAGCATTCATCAAATCAGCTTCTACTACCATAATTTGATTGTTTGTTTTTGCTGCTTCTATTAAAGTTTCGCAGTAAACTTGACGCATATCCATAAGACTAAAGCTCCTTCTTTAATTCATCTATTGCTTCTTTAGCAACATCTGATGAGACTACCATGTTATGATTTGTTAATTTGTTTTCAGCAAAAGCGGCACCTTTACCTTTAACAGTATCTAATATAATCATGTTAGGTTTAGAATTTGAAAGTTTAGCAAGTTCAATCTTGCTTTCAATTTCACTAATGTTGTGGCCATCACATCTATATACATTCCAGCCAAAGGTTCTCCATTTGCCCTCAATATCTCCAAGATCCATAATAGATTCAGTTGTTCCATCAAGTTGAAGTTTATTATAATCAGTAAATGCTATTAATTTATTAAGTTTGTATTGAGATGCAAACATTGCAGCTTCCCAGTTTTGACCTTCATCGGTTTCACCGTCACCAATAATAGCATAAGTGTAATTGTCTAAATTATCTAATCTACAAGAAAGTGCCATACCACATGCAGCTGATAATCCTTGTCCTAAACTACCTGTTGTCATATCAATACCAGGAGTTTTTGTTCTATCACAGTGAGAAGGAAGATTAGTTCCACCTTGATTTAGTGTATCTAACCACTCTAGAGGGAAGAAACCCTTTAATGCAAGAGTTGCATATAATGCAGGGCCAGAATGTCCTTTTGAAAGAACTAATAAGTCTCTACCTACCATTTTTGGATTTTTTGGATCGACATTCATTTCTTTAAAATATAATAGAGTTAATATTTCTACTACAGATAAAGAACCACCGACGTGACCAACACCTAAATTAGCAATGGTTTCTAATGTCTTAATTCTTACATTGTTAGCTTCTTTATTTAGTTGTTGAAGCTCTTCTTTAGTAATCATGTTATCCTACCTTTATTACTATTACTTTCTTAATGAAAATAATAAAGACAAAATGGTGATTTGTAAAGAGAAATTTTACTAAATTAATAACTTTATTTGTGAAAGTAAGTAAAAAAGCTTTCTAAACTTGGTTTTCTATGTTACAAATAAAGTAATTGATATAAATGAGGAGAAATGATTTATGGTTAATAATGTAATGAGAGCAAGTGATATAAGAAACCACAATATGAACTTAGTGTTATCTGAGATTTATAGATGTAGGGAAGAGGGAGTATCACAATCATCATTAGTTAATTTAACTGGATTAAAGGCTCCAACCTTATATAGGATATTTAGTGATTTAGAAAGTAGGGAGTTAATTCAACCTATTAAGAAAGAATTGAAAGAAGATGGTAAAAAAGGTAGAAAACCATTATTATATACAGTTAATGAAAATAGCTTATATTCTATAGCAGTTGAATTTTGGGCCGGTGTTATTTTAATTGGTTTGTTTAATTTTAAACTTAAGAGAGTTGCATCTATTACTTTATCTATAGATGAATCTTTAGATATAAAAGGTGTAATTAAATTAATTGTAAAAAATATTAATTCTTTAATTGTAGAACATGAAATTATAAAAGAAAAAATAGCTGGAGTATCTGTTGCAGCCCCAGGTTGTGTAAACATAGAAAAAGGTATTGTAATTGATTATCCCCGTATTCAAGGTTTAAATCATTATCCTTTATCAGAAGTTTTAGAAAAAGAGCTAGATTTGTTTGTTATTGTCCATAATAACTGTTCTGCCTTAGCTTATGGGGAATACCTATATGGTGATTATAAGGATGAAAAAGGATTATTTACATTCTTATTAAGAAGAGGTGTAAATGGTGCTTTAGTTAGTGAAAATGGTATTTATATAACTCCTGATAACGTAACTTTAGAAACAGGCCATATTCCAATATCTCTTGATGGACCAGTTTGTACTTGTAAGGGAAAAGGTTGTTTACAAGCTTATGTATTAGAATTAGATAGTAATCCAAATACTCCAATATTCTCGTCCTTAGAAGATAAAGTAAAAAATAATGATCCAAACGCTTTAGCTGTTTTAGAAAAAGCAGCAGATTATTTATCAGTTGGAATTAGAAATCTAAAAATACTCTTAACCCCATCCTCAATTCTTTTTGAATGTTCTAGTGGAATAATTGCTAAAGCTCTATCTGATTTAGTTAGAGAGAGAATTGAGAAGTTAGTAAAAGAGGGTGTAATCTCTGATGTTAGAATCTTTGGTAAAGAGTATGATGCAATCACAACTCAAAAAGGTGCTGTTGAAATATTAATGAAACATTACTTTAGTAATTAATTTATAATAATTTTAAGTCAACAAATTCTTTCATTTATTAAATTTGAAAAAAAATGTTGACTTATTAATCTTTTTATTGTTTACTTTCAGTAAGAAATAAATTAACAAGAAGGGTTGTATGAAGCAAAAAGTATCTTTAGGAATAGTATGTTTAGCTAGAAAAACTTATGATTATCGTGCTGCAGAAGAATTATACAAAAACATATTAATTAATGTAAAAAAAATTGAAAATGTTGAATGGACAATTATTGAAGATTTAGTAATTGAAAAAGATGAAGGTGAAGATGCAGGATTAAAATTTGCAGCTAGCAATTTAGATGGTATTGTATGTATTAGTGGTACTTTTCATTTAGGTCACTTACCTTTATTACTAAAAAGACATTGTGATGTACCAATGTTATTATGGGGACTACCTGAACTTCCATATAATGGTGGTAAAATTAGATTAAACAGTGTTTGTGGTGTTAATTTAAATGCTTCAAATTTATATAAGAGTGGATTCAATGATTATCAAGTTTGTATTGATAATAATATCGATGAAGATTGGATTGATGCACTTAGAGTAATAAGAGCTTTAAATAATTCTCATATTGGTATTCTTGGCTTTAGAGCAGATGGATTTTTCAATGTAGGTGTTCAAGATAACAATGTATTTGATAATACTGGTGCCATTGTAGACCATTTTGAATTATCTGATGTAATTAATCTTGAAGTACCAAAAGAAGATATTGAAAGTAGAAAAGAACAAGTGAAAAGTTTATTTGATTGTTCTTCTATTACAGAAGATCAAGTAAATAAAGTAGCTTTATTAAGCGCTAAATTAAATAAGTTCTATCTAGATAATAAATTAAATGCTTTAGCAATTCGTTGTTGGCCTGAATTTGCAAGAGACTTTGGTATATCTCCTTGTGCTGCAATGAGTATATTACAAAGTGAAGATAAGATATTTACATGTGAAGGTGATATTGATGGATCTCTATCTCAAATTGCTCACAGAGCATTAGGAGCTGAAACACCATTCTTGTTTGACTTCTCACAAGTTGATTTTGAAGAAGATTTTGCACTATTTTGGCATTGCGGGGTAGCTCCTTGTAATCTTTGGGATGGTGTATGTAATAGATCTTTAGATACATATTTTGCAGGTGGTAGAGGTGTTACTGCTGACTTTGTATTAAGAAGTGGTGATGTTTCTGTATTAAGATTAGATTCTGCTAGAGGAAAGTATAGAATGTTTATCCAAGATGCAACAGCAATTCCTATGGAAAAACTATTAAAAGGTACATATCTAAAAGCTAAATTTGATAGACCTGTAAAAGAGGTATTAGATATTATTGTTGATAATGGTATTGCACACCACAGTAGTGTAGTTTATGGTTCTTTCTTAAAACCTTTGAGAATTGTAGCTAAACTTAAGGGTTGGGAAATTTTTGAATAAATAATAACTCCTTGTTTTATATAAATACATAGTTGACCCGTCTAGTTTGACGGGTCATTTATATTTAGAGGATTTAACATATATCCAAATTTGTTTTTGTTTAAGTTAATTTTTTTTAAATAATTTTTACTTACTAAACTTTCTAAAGTAGATCTTGCTGTTTGATTAGATACTGATAAAAGATGTTGTACTTCAATTACAGTTAAAAAATAATCTTTTTTATTATTTAATTCATTTAAAATAATTGCTTGGTTTTCACTTATTTTATTTTCACTAATTAAGTGTGTTATTTCCCCTCTTTTATTTAAAGTTTTTTCAACATAATTAAAAAATTCTTCTTTTGCTTTTATTATTGCTTTTAAGTTGTAAATAATAAAATAAGTTAAATCATTATTATCATATTCACATTTTAAATAACTATCTTCATATTGAATTTTACTCTTTTGTATAATTCTAGAAATTGCAAGGTATTGTGTTAGATTATAACCTTCTTTTAATAAATACCAATAAACAATTGCTCTTGCACATCGCCCATTTCCATCAACAAAAGGATGAATAAAAGCTAATGTGAAATGAATAATAATTGCTTTAATAATAGGGTGGATAAAATATGAAGTATAATTATCATTGTTACAAAACTGACATAACTGATTAATTAAATTATCAATATCAAGATAATTAGGAGGTTGGTAAATTAGTTCATTTTTAGCTATATCTGCTACATGTACATCATTAGATTTTCTAAAGGAGCCTTCATCTTTAGAATCAAGTAAGGTGTTGTGAGTTATTTTTTTATGAATATTCAATAACTTATCTCTATCCATTGTTAAATCTTTGTTTTTAACTATGTACTCCATTGTTAAATAGTTATTGATAATCATTTTAATATTTTTATCACTTGTCTTCTTATTTTTCCTCAAATATTCTTTAGCAATTTTTCTAGTTGTAGTTGCACCTTCCATGATACTTGATGCTATTGCTTCTTCATATAATGAATTTAAATAAAAATATTTTTTATTTGACTCAGATATTAAATCTATTTTTTCACAAGGATGCTTAATAGATAAATCTAACTCATTTAGATATTTGTTTATTTCATTTGTTTGAGAGAAATAAAAAGTAAATTCGTTAAATTTGATTTTATTATAATTTAAAGATCTAATAAATTTTACTATTCTCCAAAAATCTTCTTTTTCTATATTTTCATTAGGAGTTTTGTACTTAACTTTATCCCAATATAAATATGGTGAATTACAATTAATTGCAGCATTTTTAATTTTGTTATTGTCTATATGTTTTATTAATAAAGCTAAAACATCTGTTTTATTAAATTTAGGAGGGTGTTCTTTTATCATAAAATAAATCTCCTTTGTCTTTGAATTATAATAAACTTTCCTAATTTGTCAATAATTAGGAGAGTTTAGTAGTCATATTTAAAACATATTACCCATTTTTTTAATAAATGTAGTAAAAATAATGAATTTTTAGAAAAATGATTAAAGAATAAATCTATCTTTTGTAAGATAAATTTTATTAATACCATTTTATTATATTTTGGATAAAAAAAGTTGAAAATAATATAACCAATTCATGATAGTTAACAATTTTTATAGCATTTGTAAATAAATTATAGTAAGTAATGTTTAGTAAAATTTAGATAAATTTTTATTGACTTATGTCATTTTTGCATATAAAATTTTACACAAGTGTTACAAAAAAATACAAAAATAATACAAATTTACAAAAAAAATTGGGAGGACTTTAATGGATCAAGTTAAAGTTATAAAGATACAAAAAAGTATATATTCAAATAATGATGAAGCTGCAAAGAAGGTTAGAGAAGATATGAAAAAGAGTAATACTTTTTTACTTAATCTAATGAGTTCTCCAGGATCTGGAAAAACAACGACGTTACTTCAAACTATAAAATGTGTAGATAATCAATATCGCTTAGGTGTATTAGAAGCAGATATTGATTCTGATGTTGATGCAATCAAGATTGCAAAAACAGGGGTAAAAACTATTCAACTTCATACCGGTGGTATGTGCCATTTAGATGCTAAGTTAACAAAGCAAGGTCTTGATGAAATTGGAGTTGAAGATGTGGATATTGCTGTATTAGAAAATGTAGGTAATTTAGTTTGTCCTGCATCATTTGATACAGGTGCTAGTAAGAATGCTATGATTTTATCAGTACCAGAAGGTGATGATAAGCCTTTGAAATATCCAAAAATGTTTAAAATATGTGATGCCTTAATTGTAAATAAAATTGATACAATGAGTGTTTTCGATTTTGATATGGAATTATTAAAAGAGAGAGTTACAAAACTTAATCCTAATATGAAAGTATTCCCTATTTCTGCAAAAACAGGAGAAGGTGTTGAAGCTTGGGTTAATTGGTTATTAGATCAAGCAAAATCTACATTAAAATAATAAAAATTTATATAGGTTAAAAAAGGACGGGAAGAGAATGGCTATTAGACAAAAAATAGTTGAATTAGCACAACATGTTGCAGGAAGAAAAGTAGAATATACTGAAAAAGATCCTGAATATTATGTATTTGCAGATTTAATCACTGATGATGAAGCAGATTTAATGATTGCTATGGAAAGAAGAGTTGATGAAAAAGTCGAAGACTTAGCAAAAAGAATTGATAAAAGTTATGCTGAGACTTTTGAAATGTGTATGAAACTTGTAGATTATGGGGTTGTTGAACTAAAACCTCAAGCAGATGGTACAGATACATTTGAATTACCAATCTTTGTTCCAGGTATCTTTGAACTTATGATGCTAAACAGAGATAATGCTAATGCTCATCCTGAAATTGCTAGAGCATTTGAAGAATATACTAGAACAACGGTTGCTCAAGTAGTTGATAATATGCCAATGGGTAATGGTGCTATGAGAGTTATTCCTGTTGAATCTGCTATAAAAGCTGATACAAGAAAAGCTCCTTATGAAGAAATATCATATTGGCTTACAAAATACCAAAATCATATTGCTTTAGCTCCTTGCCAGTGTAGACTTGTTAGACAACAAATGGGAGAAGGCACAGGTAATTTACCTGAAGAAATGTGTTTGATTTTAGGGGCAACAGCTGAAAGCTGTATTGCAACTGGAAAGGCAAGAAGAATAACTCGTAAAGAAGCTGATGAAGTATTATTGTTAGCTGAAAAACGTGGATATATGCACCAAGTATCTAATATGGATGGTACTAATAAAATATGGGCTATTTGTAACTGTGAAAGAAATGTTTGCTTAGCTTTACGAACTAGTCAATATTTTAATACTCCAAACATGTCTCGAAGTAACTATGTAGCAAAAGTTGATCCAAAAGAATGTAGTGGTTGTGGCCAATGTGTTGAAACTTGTCCAGCTAATGCTGTAAAACTCGGACCTAATCTTTGCTCTAAAACTGAAATAGAATTCCCTGAAAATGTTTTACCTGATAACCATAATTGGAAAGAAGATAGATATAATCCTGAATTTAGAAACAATTTCAAAAACACTTATGATAGTGGAGCAGCTCCTTGTAAAGCAACTTGTCCAGCTCATATTTCAGTTCAAGGATATATTAAATTAGCAGCTCAAGGAAAATATGATGAAGCTTTAGAATTGATTAAGAAAGAAAATCCATTCCCAGCTGTTTGTGGTCGTATTTGTCCTCATCCTTGTGAAAGCGAATGTACTAGAAACGCTATTGATGATCCTGTCGCAATCGATGATATTAAAAAGTTTATTGCAGATAGAGAGTTAGAAGAAGGAAAACAATTTGTTCCTGAAAAACTATTTGATTATAGTCATATTAAAATTGCAATTGTTGGCTCTGGTCCTGCAGGTCTCTCTTGTGCTTTCTTTTTAGCTCAAAAGGGTTATTCAATAACTGTATTTGAAAAACTAGCTCAACCTGGTGGTATGTTAAAACATGGGATTCCTTCCTTTAGATTAGAAAGAAATGTTATTGATGCTGAAATTGATGTAATTAGAAAACTTGGTGTCGAAATTAAATGTGGTGTTGAAGTTGGAAAAGATGTAACACTAGATGAACTTAGAAAACAAGGTTATAAAGCATTCTATGTAGCAATTGGTGCACAAGGTGGTAGAAAACTTGGAATCGAAGGTGAAGATAATAAAGATGTTATCGCAGGTGTTGAATATTTACGTGATGTAAATTTAGGCAAAGATATCAAAACCCCAGGTAATGTTGTAGTTATTGGTGGTGGTAATGTAGCAATTGATGTTGCTAGAACTGCTGTAAGAACAGGTGCTGATAAAGTTGAAATGGTTTGCTTAGAAAGTGCAAAAGAAATGCCAGCTCAAGATGAAGAAATAGAAGAAGCTAAGGGTGAAAATATTGGTATCAACAATGGATGGGGTCCAACACGTATCATTGAAGAAAATGGAAAAGTGACTGGTGTTGAATTTAAGCGTTGTCTCAGTGTATTTGATAAAGATAACAGATTTAATCCTAAATATGATGAAAAAGATACTAAGATTATGAAAGCTGATATTGTTCTATTATCAATTGGTCAATCAATTGAATGGGGTAATATGTTAGATGGTAGTAAAGTTGAGCTTAGACGTGGAAATGCTGCTGTTGCAGATGATTTAACTCTTCAAACAGGTGAAAGTGATATATTTGTAGGTGGAGATGTATATACAGGCCCTAAATTTGCTATTGATGCTATTGCAGCTGGTAAAGAAGGTGCTGATTCTCTTCATAGATATGTTCACCCAGGTCAAACTTTAGATATTGGAAGAAACAGACGTGAATTCTTAATCTTAGATAAAGATAATGTTGATTATTCTAGTTACGATACAATGAAAAGAGAAAAAGTAGCTCATGATAAATCTAAAGATTTAACATTTAGTGATCCACGTGCAACATTAACTGAAGAACAAGTTAAGAAAGAAACTTCTCGTTGTCTAGAATGTGGTGCAGCTCACGTTGATCCTAATCAATGTATTGGTTGTGGAGAATGTACTGTTAGATGTAAATTTGGTGCAATTACTCTAGAGAGAGTATTTGATGCTCATAGTTTTGGTTATGAAAATATTAAACCACATGCTATTAAAAGAGCATTAGGTAGAAAAGTTAAAATTGCTATGAATCCAAATCGTGATAGTATGGTTAAATAGATGCATGAATTAACTATTCTAGTAGAATTAGTAGATATGGTAGAATCTGCCATGAGAGAAAATAATATAAACAAAATTGATACAGTTGTCATCCAAGTGGGGCAACTGTCATCAATTGTTCCACGATTCATGTATGAATATTATCCAAATGCAACTGATGGTTCTATGCTTGAGGGATCATCACTTAAAATTGAGATGATACCAGGTAATGGTTTATGTCATCATTGTAATAAGGTATTTAATGTTGTGAAATCGAAAGGTAAATGCCCGATTTGTCAAGCTGATGACTGGGAAATGCTTAGTGGACAAGAGTTTATGCTCAAAGAGATTCGAATAGGGCCTGAGAGTCCTAAATGATTTTAAGGATATTTAATGAATAAAGTTCTATATGTAGTGACATCTATATTGTTACTAATATCTTTCTTTAAAGATAAAGAAAAAACTAAAAAAGCATTATTAAAAGGTGGGAAGTCATTATTAAATGTACTCCCCTTATTTTTAGCTATTCTCGTTATTGTAGGATTGATAGTTGCAACTTTCAACGCTAATTTAATTGCTAAATTGATTGGAGAAAATTCTGGATGGCTTGGTACAATATTTGCTGCTTTCTTAGGTACCTTTGTTATGATTCCATCTGTAATATCTTTGCCAATGGCGAAGATGTTAATTGATAGTGGAGCGGGGTATTTACAGATAGGAGCTTTTTTATCCACATTGTTCTTAGTTCAACTTGCTTCTGTTCCTATTGAAATGAAATATTTTGGTAAAAAAGTAACTATAATTAGAAATGTAATATATTTCTTTTTTGCATTTTTTATAGCCTATATTCTTTATTTGGTGATGGGGTAGCTATGAAATTAATAAAAAAATATAAGTTGTTTTTATTTACATTACTAATTCTTGTAATCGTATATTTTATAAATGAAGATATTGGAATTAAAGCTTTTAATAAAACTAAAAATTCAGTTATTTATATGGCTCAATATATACCTGTTATTTTTATATTAATGGGGCTATTAGATGTATGGGTTCCTAAAAAAGCTATGGCTAATTTAATGGGAGAAGGATCTGGAATTAAAGGGATTCTATTATCTATATTTTGTGGAACATGTGCAGCAGGTCCCTTGTATGGTGCTTTCCCTATTGTAGGTGTATTTATGAAAAAAGGTGTAAAATTCTCTAACATTTTAATATTTTTAGGAACTTGGTCATGTGCTAAAATTTCTATCATATTATTTGAGGTTGCTTCTTTAGGACCTAAGTTTACATTTACAAGACTTACTATTGATTTAGTTGGGATTATAGTAATTTCTAATGCGATAGCAAAAATAGTTCCTAAAAAAGAACTTGAAAAATTATATGAAAATGTAGAAGGAAACTAAAATAGTAGCTGTTGTAATAAATTTGCAACAGCTCATATTTTATATAGGGAGTGCTTGTATTCTATCTTGGAAAGTATCAATTAATGATTCAATCAAAATAGAATACTTTTGAATATTATCTTTCATTCTAATTAATGGCCCTGAAATACTAATAGCTGCTATCGGTTTATTTCTAACAAGAATAGGGGCTGAAACACACATAATTCCTAATTCATGTTCTTCGTTATCTATAGAATAACCTTGTTCTCTTATTTGCTTTAGTTCTTTTAAAAGAGTTTCATTATCAGTAATTGTGGTTTCAGTAAACTTTTCATATACTATATTTTTAATAATTTTATTAACTTCGTCTTCTTCTAAATAAGCTAACATAGCCTTTCCTAGACCTGTACAATACAGTGGTGCCTCTCCTGAAACATGACTTGCAGTACTTACTCTTAGTGTTTGTGTAGATTCTATCTTATGTAAATAAGTTAATTTGTTATTGTCAAGTTTTGCTAAGTGTACAGTTTCTTGGGTGTGTTTAGCAATTGTCTCAACAAGATTAACTCCTTCAGAAAGTAAAATACCTTCTAAACTTGAGTTACTATGAAAATTATTCATTTTTGTAGTAATGAAATACTGTTCATCTTTGGGATCTTTTGCAATGTATCCTAAATCTTCTAAAGTATTTAAAAACCTAAATACTGTGCTTTTATGTATCTTTGTCTTCTTTGCAATATCTGATAGAATTATTTTATTGTTATTTGCAATAGTTTCTAATATTAACATAGTTCTTTCTACTGCTGTTACTTTTGTATCTTCCATTATGTATTTACCTTGTTTCATTTTTATCAAGTTGTTTCATTTTTCTCTTGACAGATTTAAAAAACCATTATATGAATAATATATACCATAAAAATGAAACAGTCAATTAAAAATGAAACGGTAAGGAATGTAATAAAATGATGAATGAAAAAATAATAAAAGAACTTGAGGATAAATTAATAGTTGCTGTATTAGTTATTGATGATATAGAAACTGCTGTTGATTGTGCTAAGGCTTTAGTTGCAGGTGGAATAACTGCTATAGAATTAGCTCTTAGGACTCCAGTATCTTATAAGGCAATTGAATTAATTCATGAAAATGTACCTGAAATGATGATAGGTGTTGGTACTGTTATAAAAAGTGGTCAAGCAAAAAAAGTTAAAGAATTAGGAGCTTCTTTTGCCGTAGCTCCAGGATTAAATCCAAAAATTATGGAAGAGGCAAAGTTGTGTGATCTTCCTTTTGCTCCTGGGATTTCAACAGCTAGTGAATTAGAAAAAGCTGTTGAATTAGGATGTAAAATTGTTAAATTATTTCCTGCAGAAGCTTTAGGTGGAATTAAGTATTTTAAAGCAATGACTGGTCCTTATAAATATTTAGGATTGAAATATTTTCCATTAGGTGGAGTAAGTGAAGAAAATTTACCACTTTGGGCAAGTGAAAAAGATATAGCTCCGATTGGTGGTAGTTGGATTGCTAAGGGTGATTTAATAAAAGATAGAAATTATGAAGAGATTACAAGAAGAGCTAAAGAAGCTTTAGAAATATGTAAAAAAGTTAAACTAGGAGAAAATGATGGAAAATAAGATAGTTACTTTTGGAGAGATTATGATGAGATTAAATCCACAAGGGTTTTTGAGATTTCTCCAAGCAACTAATTATGATGTGAGTTTTGCAGGTGGGGAAGCAAATGTTGCTGTATCTCTAGCAAACTTTGGTGAAAATGTATCATTTGTTACAAAAGTGCCTAACCATGAAATTGGACAAGCTTCAATTAATGTACTAAGAAATTTTGGTGTTGATGTCAGTGATATTACTAGAGGTGGAGATAGACTTGGAACATATTTTGTTGAAAAAGGAGCTTCTCAAAGAGCATCAAAAGTAATTTATGATAGAAAGTATTCAGCTATTTCTTTGGCAAAAACTAATGATTTCGACTGGGATAAAATATTTAAAGGTGCTTCTTGGTTTCATTTTACTGGAATTACACCAGCACTTGGTGGTGATATGCCGTCTATATGTTTAGAAGCATGTAAAAATGCAAAAGAAAAAGGTATTAAAATTTCTTGCGACATAAATTATAGATCAAAATTATGGAGTAGAGAAGAAGCTAATACTGTAATGTATACTTTAATGCCATATGTTGATGTTTGTATCGGAAATGAAGCAGATGCAAAAGATGTATTTAATCTTCAAGCAGGTGATTCAGATATTGAAAAAGGTGAATTAAGTAAAGATGGATATATTGATGTTGCAAAACAATTAAGTGAAAAATTCAATATTAATACAGTAGCTTTTACACTTCGTGGTAGTTTAAGTGCTAGTGTAAATACATGGGCTGCAATGTTATACAAAGATAATAAAGCTTATTTTTCACCAAGTTATACTATTCAAATTGTTGATAGAGTTGGTGGTGGAGATTCATTTAGTGGTGGGCTTGTTTATAGTTTGTTTAATAATTATGAGGAGCAAGATGCAATAAATTTTGCAGTTGCTGCTTCTTGTTTAAAACATACTAT
>NZ_JBNAIC010000017.1:0-4689 GCF_050031695.1 Pleomorphochaeta sp.
TAAGAACTGATATTTTGTTTGAATAAGTAATAAAAAATATTAAAACTCAATAGGGAATAATTTATGAACAATAAAAATCTCTTAAAAATTTATAATCAACTAGAGAATTCAAATTCGAAATATAATTCTAAATACAATGGATTTATGTTAATTATAATTATTTTAAGCTTAGTAAGCTTAATGTTTAAAAAAAATTATATTATTTTTACTTATATTGATTATTTTACAGTTTCAATATTTATTATTGATTATATTATAAGATGGGTAACATATAATTATAAGACAAAAAAAGGTATTAGATCTTTTATTTATTATCCTTTTTCTATATGGGCAATAATTGATTTATTGTCTATATTACCAACTTTTAATTTAATCTCAAATAGTTTTAAAATATTTAGAACACTTAGAATAGCTAAATTATTTAGAGGATTAAGATTATTAAAAATCTTTAGAATATCAAAAGAAGTAAAAATGCTCATATCAATCTTCCAAAAAGAAAAAAAAGCTTTATTATCATTTGCAATTTTGGCTTTAGGTTATATTTTTATAACGGCATTAATTATTTTTAATGTGGAACCTGATACTTTTAACAATTTTTTTGATGCTATTTATTGGGCAACTGTATCATTAACGACTGTAGGGTATGGAGATATTTATGCTACTACAACAATTGGAAAAATTATAACAATGATTTCCTCATTATTTGGAATAGCTTTAGTTGCTATGCCAGCTTCCATTATTACTACAGGACTACTTAAAGAATTAAACAAATAAAATTAATTATTATATAAAATAATAATATAATCTAATTTGTTATTTTCTCAAGTTCATATTTTAATTCACCATGATATTTTTTTGCTCTTTTTATATGAGAATCAATCAACCAATTCCTATTTGAAATGGGAAGGGATTCCTTTTGTGTTCGCTCAACTTCAATTCTAATATTATCTATTGATATAACAAAATAGTTTAAACAATTATTAGTATCTATACATTCTAAAGTTGGATTTTCTATTTCTCGGGTCAATTTATATAATTCTTCTATTTTAATATTAAATTTTGAAATTTGTTTTGAAAATTTATTTTCTGTAATTTCATCATTTTTATACTTATAAAAAAGCTTAGTAATATTTGTTAAATAATTTTCTCCCAATTCAAGAATATTTAAACACTTTGGCAAATAATCTTCTTTTAATAGAGGCTTCGCATATAATTGAGCTATTTGATTATAATTATCATTCCAATCAACAATTAAGTCATTACTTAAATGATCCCCTTTAATCTTTGTTGGTGCGGAATCTTGGTTTAACTTCTCAGAAATCCACTGTGACCGGCATAACCAAAGAGAATGTTTGCTATCCAAAACACTTTTATAAATAAAAAGAGAAACTACAGATGCTTCTGAATCTGACCACCTATCTTTTACAAGATTTGATCTATAATATTTTCTTTTTTTATAAGAATCTGTTATCAACAAAATCAGTTGATGAATTTCAGACTTAGATAAATCTTTATTTAATATAATATTTGCTGAATATCTTTTTGCTAGATTATGACTTATATCACCAATAGACAATTCATCATAAGAAGGAGTACTAAGCTTTAGTTTACAAAAATCATTTATAATATTTTTATTGTTAATTGTAAGAGTATTAGATAAAGGAATTTCTATCTTGCAAGTTTTTCCTAATTTTAGAACTGTTGTTTTATTTACAATTTGCCAATAAATTTTTCCATCAGGATTACATAAAATTATTAATACAGGTATAGGTAAATTTAACCAGTCTTTAACATTTTCAAAATCAGGATTAAAGATAATTTTAGAATCTTTTATAACTTTAAAATAAGAATTTCCAGACTTAATTTGTAAAGCCAATAGACCAGAATCAATTTGACCCTCTGAAACAGTTTCTACAATCGCATCTATACCATAATCATTGAAAAGTTCATTAAAAATCCAATTAAATTCATCATTAAAAATTTTATTAACTGCTATAACACCTTTTCTGCCTTGAATATGATTACTAGGAACTTTCACCTTTAACTCCCTTTCATTATTAATACTACTAATGTAGATTGCAGTACTTAATAATTGAAAAAATACTTAAATAGTATACAATACAAATTAGCTAATATATAGGAAACTTAATGAAACTAAAAAGAAAAAAAGAAATATTTGTTAAAGACTTAGATCAATACTATAAAAATAAAAAATACCAAGATGAATTAATTGGATTATATGAACCAGATGCATTTGATTTGGAAATAGTAATAAAAAACTATGCTAATTCTAAATATCAATTTATTGCTTATTTTGAACAAAGAATACCAGATATGCCTAAATATGATAATATTCATATATTAACAGACTTTGTTAAGTTCTATAATTTATCATCAGTTTTTGCAGTTTACCAGGTAGAAGAATATTATATGTTTGATTTAAAATTATATGATACTATGTTTTATAAACATTAATAAAAAATTAAATCCAATGTAACCAGTGCATAAATTGTAATTGCCATCTTGTTAATGCAGTACTTCCAAAATAAGAATCTATAAAAAGACCTAACAAAAATGTAAATATTAAAAATCTAAATATTTTTAAAGATAGCACATTGCCCACAGTGAATACACCAGTTCGCTTTTTCCTTTTAAAGGAATTACTTATCTTTTTTAGGATTTTTGGCTTTTTATCTTCTTTAATGTCTTTTTGCTTCTTTTCTTTTTCAGAATCAGAATAAGATTTCCCTAATAAATAAGCATCAGTACTTTTAATAAGATATACAATAAAATTAAAAAACAAATAAATTAATCCTAATAAAATAAATCCAATAACACTCAAATAAACTAAGCCTAAACCAAAATTTGTTTCGGTACCTTTAAAAAATACTGTTAAATCACTGAATAAAGATAAACCACCAAAAACAATAAATGCTAAACCTGTAAAAACCGAAACAATTGATAAAACTTGGCTTATTATTTTATTATCTAAGTTTTCAACATCTTTTTTTGTTTTTTCAACATCTTTTTTTGTTTTTTTAACTTTTTTATCTATTTTCTGATTATTGATAATTGCTTGATTTAATACTTCAGTTGCTTCTCTAACATCCTCCAATTTTTCATTTACCATTTCATATTGGATAACGCACAAATTTATATGATCTTTTATTTTATTTAAAAATCTTAATTCATTATCAGAAAATAAAATTGTATTTATTGTTAAATAATCTAAAGTATCTCTAATAGAATCAATTAAATAATCATTTTCTCGATTATTATAAACAAAATTTGAAATATAACTATATTGTATACGTAAACTTTTTTTACCTTTATTCGTTAAAGATGTGTCAACCTTTTTATTTCTATTATTTTTTAATTTCTTTGCATGAATTAAATATCTAGAATGTTCCCTTGTACGTTTATTTTCATTGCGTTGAATTTTTATTTTTCTTGTTCTTTGGGGTAAACTATATGGTATAAAATGATATATTATTTGATGTAATTCTTTTATTTCAGAATCAGAATTCTTATTAAAAACAGATAATAAAGTTAATAAGTCTTTAAGCTTACGATTAAAGAATTCTGTACCTTGTTCTAAATCATTATCATAAATATCATTTATATAATCTATATAATATGATGATCCATAATATTTATTTAAATTATTATTTATTGAAATTTTTTCATTTATTTTAAAAAATTTATTTAGTTTTTCAGTATAATCAGTTTTATCAGCCATAATTAGTCACAATCTTAGGAAAAATATT
The DNA here is from genome assembly GCF_050031695.1 of Pleomorphochaeta sp. Lineage (GTDB taxonomy): Bacteria > Spirochaetota > Spirochaetia > Sphaerochaetales > Sphaerochaetaceae > Pleomorphochaeta. Next base: position 3,768 of record NZ_JBNAIC010000017.1, read on the forward strand.
TAAATATTGAGTTTTTTGATATTATAGGTTTTGATTTATTTTGAGCATCAATCCAAGGATCTTGAGAGTGAGTTAAATCGACTAAATAAAAAGAACTTTTTTTTGCTAAACTATCTAAAGCATCATCAATATAATTTCTATTTTTAATCTTAATTCCAACTTCATCCATTTCAGGAATTTCAGAACTACCAAAAATTTTATATTCTGAATAGACAGAGGGTACTACTGGACCATATTTCCAAGCATAAATATCTTCAGAAAAACATGCTCTTTTCCCATCAGTACCTAATAAATACAAAGCTTCACAAAAATATAACAATTTTTGCAATTTTAAATTTGTTATATAGATTTCATTCTTATGACAATAATTAATAATGTACCTAGCTACATCTTTTACATTATTATCACCGTCAATCTTAACACTCATTAAATCGCTCCTAAAAAATAAACTCTTTATTACATTTAAAACGTAATAAGTTACATTATTAATGTCACCGGCTATTTATAATATAGTCTAATAGCTAGACTTAATCAAACGTTATTTTGAGAAATTCAGAATTTATAGTTTAAAAACAATAATATTTACTATTATGTTAGAAACATATTTTTATTCAAATGTAGAAAAATATAATCAATTAAAATTTGGTGACACTTTTAAATTTTCTTGGTGACACTCTGGTACCAAAACATGCTTTTTACTTAATTGACACTAGCGTAACATTGTGATAATTTTCAACTGAAATACATATTTAAATCAATTTAGAAGAATAACGTGTAAGTCATTAACCGCCCTGTTAGCTCAGCTGGATAGAGCACTTCCCTCCTAAGGAAGGGGTCGGACGTTCGAATCGTCTACGGGGCATTCTTTTTATTCAAAACAAACTCCACTTTATTATATGTATTATCACCTTATTTGTTAGGA
>NZ_JBNAIC010000018.1:0-39832 GCF_050031695.1 Pleomorphochaeta sp.
CTAATGCAACCTTTAGTTTAGTGTCTTTGCTAATTGTCCTTCTTTTTCTACCCATAATTAATATATTATTCCTTTAGGAATAAACTAACAAGGATTCGTGAAATTATTTTTCTGCTGTCTAGTAACTCGTCTCAGTATAGATAATAAATATACTTTTTAATTTTTACCTTTCTTTATACATAAAAAATGGCCTAAAATATGTATTAAATTGTTTAATTATGTATAAAACTTGTTTAATCCTTGATTTTATTCAAGTTTAAATAAAGAAACTAATAAAAACCTATTTAATTTTTTACCTTAAATTTAAGGAATTTAGACACCAAATCTGGAAAAATTGTAATTGTTGGCTCTCTTTTGTAACCGTATAATTAAGATAAGTTTAATGATTATTCAACAATTAATTAACAAATATATTAGTTTTGGATTCTTTTTATCGGAGGTATTTTTATGAAAAAAAAGGTTGTTTTACTAGCATTAGTTTTAGCAATAATTGTAGGTTTATCATCTTGTTCAAAAAACAAGAGTAGCGAAGATAGTGTATCATCTAGTGTAAAAGAAAAGGATGAGACTGTAACTCTATCAATTATGGGATGGTTAGAATGTAACCAAGACGGTTTACAAGCAGTAGCTGATTTGTATACTAAAGCAAATCCTAATGTAACAGTAGAAATTGAACTTTTAGAAACATCACAGTATGATCAAGTATATATGGCACGTATGGCATCTGGTGAAGGTGCTGATATTATGGCAACACGTAATGAATCTGCAGATAAGAAAAATTATGCAGCAGGTGATTATGTAGCAGATCTTTCAAATTTAGAATGTAGAGTGAATTTCAAAGAAGGTATGGATGAAGCTGGAAGTTATGAAGGTATAATACAAAGTTTTCCTATTCAAGCAGATGTTTGGGGTGTTTGGTATAATGAAGATCTGTTAGCAGAATTAAATCTAGAATTTCCTAAAACTATAGGTGAATTTATGCAATGTTGTGAAGTTGCTAAAGACGCTAATATTTTACCAATTGCAAACGGTTTAAAAGATGGTTGGACAGTTTGGATGAGCGTTTGGACTTTATGGGGTAAAGTTGCTGAAGATGATCCTAATTTCTTTAATAAAGCACAATTAGGTGAAGTTAAATTCTCAGATAATCCTAATGTTGAATGGGGTATCCAACAAATGAAAGATTATTATGATGCAGGCTATTATATTGAAGATTTATTAGGTACATCACAAGAAAGTGCACAACAAATGTTCTTTAATGGAGAAGCTTTATTCTGCCCATCAGGAAGTTGGTTTTTATCTGAGCTAAATGCTGCTAATTTAGATTTTGAATTTGGTTTTGCAAAACAACCTTACAATGAAGAGATTCAAGATGATATTTATGCACAAGGTGGTTATAGTTCTATGCTATCTGTTTATAAGGACTCAAAAAACATTGACATAGCAAAAGATTTTATCAATTTCTTCTACCAACCTGAGAATTACTCAGTATATTGTAAAAAAGCTGGAGTTACTGGAGTTGTATTAAAAGATATCGAAGTAGAAGGTGGAGCTGCAGCTCAAGATATTGCAGACTGTATCTCAGCTAAAGGTGTAAACCTTCATCCAGGTTCAGCTCAAGATACTCTTCATTCAGGCGTTCAAGCAGTTATTGCTAATCAAAAAACACCTGCTGAAGTTGTACTAGATATGGATAAAGCTATTGAAAAATCATTGGATAAATAAGCTGTAATTAATTATCAAAAGGTGTTTATTATAATAATAATCACCTTTTGATGTGTAATATTAAAGCTGAAAAAAAATGTAATCAATTATTTTAAAACTAATTATATTTTTCAAATTTGAAGATCAATCTTAAAAGTAATATGAGTGTATTTAATTAATAATTATTATAAATATAGATCAAATACTTTAATTATAATTATGAAAAATCTGTTCTTCAACTTTTAGACAGTTTTTAATATATTTTTAATATTTATTTTTGTTTATAAAGAGCATTAATTATTAAAATAAAGGATAACAGTGTACCTTATATAAATTCGTTATCTCTAAATCAATTGCTTTATACTTTATAGAGAAGCTAATCAATCTTTAACTAATATTTGTTATTAATCAAGCTTTAGATCATTTTAGTAAATTTTTTAGTACATAAAATATATGTGTTATTAAAATTAGTATTTTCTATCCTAGATTGTAGATTATATAAAACTAGATTTAGTACTTTTTAATAATATATTTTATTTAAAGTAGTTGAATATAATTCATCTAACTATTATTTGATTGGGGATTTAAAGTTAACGAATTACAAAGAAAATAATTATAACTTTATAAAAGAAAAGTAAACATAACTTAGATGTTCCTTAATTGTTCATAATTATTATTTCAAATAAAACCTAAATACGGAGTAAAAATGTATATTAAAAGAGAAAAAGTTAGTAAAACAATACAACCTTATATATATCTCATACCAGGAACTGTGATATTTACCATTTTTTTTATAATACCTGTAATTATTACATTTATATATGGGTTTACAAATTATGATGGATTTCAAAAGTCATTAAATTTTGTAGGTTGGAAAAATTATGTAAATATATTTAAAGATGAGATTTTTTTTCAATCATTACTAAATAATGGAAAATTAATTTTATTATACAATACAGTAGGCTTATTAATATCCTTAGCCTTAGCAATATTACTAAATCATGCAAGATTTAAAAATTTTTATAGAATGTTATTTTTCTTACCTGTAATTATAAGTACAGTTGCCGTTGGATATATGTGGACCTATATGTATGACTCAAATACAGGGATTTTAAATACTTTGTTTAAAACAGTAGGCTTAGATCCTGTTAGTTGGTTAGGCAATTTTAGAATAGCTTTTTATTCAATTGTTACTGTTGATATTTGGAGAGGACAAGGTAATAACATGATATTGTTTTTAGCTGGTCTACAAACTATTCCTTCAGAGTTATATGAAGCTTCTAAAATAGATGGAGCAAATAAACTTAAACAACTTAGATATATCACACTGCCTTTGTTAAAACCAATGATAGCAATGGTTATTTTATTAACAACTGTTGGATGTATTAAAGCCTTTGATTTAGTTTTTGTTATGACTAATGGCGGTCCTATGCATTCTACAGAGTTAATTGCAATGAGAGTATTTAAAGATGCTTTTGGTAGTGGTGGAACACATTATTATGGTTATGCATCAGCTGAAGCTACAGTACTGTTTTTAATTACTCTTTTAGTTTCTTTAGTTCAATTAAAATTTTCAAGAAAGGAGAATAATTAAACAATGAATAAGAGTAAAAAATATAATATTAAATTAATTTTTGGATATAGTGTATTAACTATAGTGGCTCTACTTTATATATCTCCTATCATAATGATGGTTTTAAATTCTTTAAAAACTCCAGCTGAAATAAGGAAGGCTCCACTTGGACTACCAGATTCTTTTTATATTGGTAACTATATAGAGTCATGGCAGATGGGAGGATTTGGTAGATTATTTATAAATAGTGTAGTAGTAACTTCAGTTACTTTAATTTTAATTTATATAATAAATATTGTAACAGCTTATCCTTTTGCTAGAATGAACTTTAAAGGTAAAAATGTTCTATTTATAGTATTTCTAAGTGGGATGATGTTTCCTATGCAAATGGCAATTATTCCATTATTTAAAATTATTACTAAATTACATTTAGTTAATAATCCCTTAAGTTTAGCTTTTGTATATACAGCATTTTCAATGCCCATGGGTATATATATTCTTTCAACATATATAAAAGCTTTGCCTAAAGAATTAGAAGAAGCTGCTGTTATTGATGGTTGTAGTGGAATAAAACTTTTAGTGAAGATTATTGTTCCATTGTGTAAACCTGCTTTAGCTACAGTTATGATTATAAATGGTATAACTGTCTGGAATGATTTACTTTTACCAATTATTGTAATGACTAAAAATTCTGCAAAAACACTACCTGCAGGTCTTATGTATTTTTCAGGTCAATATCAAACAAAATGGGAATATATAACTTCTGGTATTGTAATTATAAGTATTCCAATGGTGATTTTTTATCTTACGATGCAAAAGGATATTATAAATGGACTAGCAGCAGGAGCAGTTAAATCATAATAAATAACAGTTCTAGTAAATTTAGTATTTTATTTCAAAAATAAGGATATTACATTTTATTGAATTTATATGTTAGAGGAATTATAAGATGGTAGAAAATATAGATGTATCAGCAAAAGAAAATAATAAAGAAATAGTACATTTTTGGAGTACTTGTGTTGGTGCAGGTAGGGCAAATGAAGGGCTTCGTGCAAATTGGCAAAAACAATTAAGTACAGTTGTAAAAAATTGTGGTTTTAAATATATTCGCTTTCATGGTTTATTTAATAAAGACATGTTTATATATAGAGAAGAAGAAAATAAAGCTATTTATAACTGGCAATACGTTGATGAATTATTTGATAGTTTATTAGATATTGGTATAAGACCTTTTGTTGAATTTGGATTTTGTCCAGAAGATATGGCTTCCTCAAGTAATACTCAATTTTGGTGGAATGGTTATGTTTCCCCTCCAAAAGATTATGATAAATGGGGATGTTTAATCAAAAAATGTTTAATCCATTGGATTGAGAGGTATGGCCTTGATGAAGTTCGTCAGTGGTATTTTGAAGTATGGAATGAACCAAATTTATTTGCCTTTTGGGCATCAACTAAAAAATTATATTTTGAATTATATAAAGTTAGTGCCCTTTCAATAAAAGAAGTGGATTCTCTTCTAAGAGTAGGTGGTCCTGCTACTAGTAATTTTGTTCCTGACGATAGATTTGTAAAAGATATGGAAGATACTTCAAAGCAAATGACTTTTAAAGTTAATGATATTGATAAACAAAAATGGGAAGCTGTTTGGTTAAAAGATTTTATAGACTATTGCTGTAGTGAAAATCTTCCTGTAGATTTTATATCAACGCATCCTTATCCTACAGATTTTGCTCTTGATGGACATGGTAAAACAAGAGGGCTTAGCAGAGAAGTAAATTCAACACAACAAGATTTAAAATGGCTTAGAAATTTTATAGATAAAAGTGAATACCCTAATGCAGAGATTCATTTAACAGAATGGAGTTCGAGCCCTTCTCCTCGCGATTTTGCTCATGATTATTTACCAGCTGCAACATTTGTTGTTAAAAGTAATATTGAATCTTTAAATTTAGTAGACTCTCTTTCCTATTGGACATTTACAGATGTTTTTGAAGAAGGAGGAGCTGGAGATACAATTTTTCATGGTGGCTTTGGAATGATAAACTTTCAATCAATTGTTAAACCTACCTTTCATGCATATCGTTTCTTAAATTATTTAGGCGATAATGAAGTAAGTCGATCAGATGGATATATAATTACAAGATTTAAAGAAGATAATAGAATTAGTGCCTTAATTTATAACTATCCAAATGAGGTTAGTCAAGCTGTACCAATTTCTCCATATCCAAATTGGAATGTAGCAGAAAAAACTTTAGCTACAGGAGCAAATAAGAAATTAAATTTCAAGTTAAGAGATCTTTCTCCTTCAACAAAATTTATAGTTGAAACACTTGATGCAAATCATGGCTTTGCTTTTAAAAAATGGAAAGAAATGGGTATGAAAGCTTCTTTAACTAGAGCACAAATTGAAGTTATAAAAGAATCAGCTTTAGCAACTAAAAAAGAATATTATGAAGTTAGAGAAGATGGAATATTAGAAATTAATAAAGAAGTTGAGCCTTGGAGCTTAATTTCTATTAGACAGCTATAAAGTTAAAATATATTTTTACTTTTTTATATTTAATATAAAAATTATTTATTTCAAAGTGAAATAGAATAATAAGTATTAAATTTTGGATTAAAACTAAAAAAAAGGAGATTATTTCATATGAAAGAATTTATGCATATCAATCATATTGATGAAATTTTAGCAATGGATAAAAAAATGCAAATGGAATTACGATTAAAGGTGAAAAAACATTTGCTTGAAAATCCTAGTTTGCATCTTTCTACTGAATGGGGAATTTTAGCTGATGTAGATTTAAATAATGTTGAATCTTTTATAGATAATCTTTTAAGTGAAATGACTTTAGAGCAAAAAATAAATCAAATGTCAGGGGATTATTTGCCTGCAATTGGTCAATTTGTTTTTGATAGATATAATTATGAGCCATATTTTGCAGGAGAAGATATTTCTTTAAATATACCAGCTATTAAGTTTAGTGATGGTCCTAGTGGTGTAGTATTAGGATATAGTTCAACGGCCTTTCCTGTATCTATGGCTAGAGCAGCAACTTTTGATACAGAACTAGAAGAGAAAGTTGGTAATGCTATTGGAATTGAAGCGAGATCTCTTGGTGCTAATTTCTTTGGAGGAGTATGTATTAATCTTCTAAGACATCCTGGATGGGGAAGAGCTCAAGAAACTTATGGGGAAGATCCATATTTGTTAGGAACTATGGGATCTTCACTAATAAAAGGTGTTCAAAACCATATGATGGCTTGTGTAAAACATTTTGCAGCAAATAGTATTGAAAATTCTCGATTTAAAGTAAATGTAAAGATGGATGAGAGAACTTTACGAGAAGTATATTTACCTCATTTTAAAATGTGTATAGACAATGGTGTTGCAGCAGTAATGAGTGCATACAATCAAGTACTTGGTAAATGGTGTGGTCATAATTCTTATTTACTAACTGATATTCTTAAAAAAGAATGGGGCTTTTCTGGTTTTGTGATGTCTGATTTTTCTTTTGGAATTAGAAATACTATAGAAGCAGCTAATGCAGGATTAGATGTGGAAATGAATATAACTCAGTATTATGGTGATTTATTAGTTGAGGCAGTAAAAGATGGTGATGTAGCAGAAGAAAAAATAAATGAAAGTGTAAAAAGAATATTAACTCAAAAAATAAGATTTGCACAAATTAGTGATAGTTCAATATATTCTAAAAATAAAGTAGCTTGTAAAAAACACCGTAATCTGGCCTTAGAAGTTGCAAGAAAATCAGCTGTTTTATTAAAAAATGATAATTTACTTCCATTAGATAGAAACAAAACAAAGAGAATTATGGTAGCTGGTAAGTTTGCTAAAGAAGGTTGCTTAGGAGATGTTAAAGGAAGTTCTGCAGTCTTTCCCCCATATGTAATTTCTGCTTTAGATGGAATTATGAAAGCATCTAGAGAAGATGTTGAAGTTGATTATACTAGTGCAACAGTTTTTGATATTGTTAGAAAAAAAGGTAGTAATTATGATGCTGTTATTGTTTATGTTGGTTTAAATGAAATGGATGAAGGGGAGTATTTCCCTTTATCTTCAGAAGATAGTATTGGTGGAGATAGAATATCTCTTAGTTTAAAACCTAATGATTTAGAATTAATTCAAGCAGCCTATGAAGGTAATGAAAATACAATTGTAGTTCTTCAAGGAGGAAGTGCAATAGAAGTTGAGCCGTGGTGTAATAAAGTTAAGGCTATTATAATGCAATGGTATTCTGGTATGGAAGGAGGAACGGCTCTAGGAGAAATTATATATGGCGATATTAATCCTAGTGGTAAATTGCCTATAACTTTTTATAAAAATGCTCAACAACTTCCATATTTTGGCTTAGATATAGATTCAATTGAGTATGAGTATTATCATGGATATTTTGCAGTTGATCAATATAAACAACAAATTAGTTATCCTTTTGGTTTTGGTTTGAGCTATACTACTTTTTATTTTGGTGAACCTAAACTATCTTCTTCTTCAATAACTAAAGATAGTTCAATATTTGTTTCTGTTGAAATTAAAAATATTGGAGATGTAGAAGGAGCTACAGTACTTCAACTATACATAGGAGCTCTTAATTCTAGAGTTGAACGTCATAAAAAAGATTTAAAAGCTTATAAACGTGTTAACTTAAAACCTAGTGAAAGTAAAATAATATCACTCCCAATAGAAGCCTCTTCTTTAGCCTATTATTCCACAGAGATTTCACAATGGGAAATCGAATCTTGTAAATATAGAGTTTTTGTAGGAAGTTCTTCTAGTGAGAAGGATTTAAAAGTTATAGATTTTGAAGTTTTATAGAAAAGATATATTATGTAATAAAGAGGATTTATTAATCTTTTTATTACACTAAAAGACATATAATACAGTAATGTAAAATAAGACTTATAGATTTTAAATATTTACTTTGAGAATATAGATATATATACGTTGTTTGCATTTACACAATATTTGAATTATGATGATAGTTATTTTATTTAGAGTGTTTATTATATGATGACTAAATTTTTATTATGTAAAATAAAATTTTTAAAATTAGAGAATAAGGGAGCAATTAGATACTCAATTGAATTATCTTTGATTATGGTTTTCTTCAAAGATTTTTATAACTATTAAATTAGTATAATTAATAACTAGTTGATTATAATATATTTCTTGCTTTCATTACTTTGAATAAATAGTAAAACTAAGGGATTAGAAAAATGAAAAATAAAATATTCTATAGCTTACAAAATAAAATAATTTTTTTCGCAGTATTCTTTGTTATACCTCCGTTGCTTATTTTAAATATTGTCACATCAGATCAATATAATAAACAATATAAAAATGCTATGAATGCAATAACAACGAGATTAGCAGGTCAAATTACTAATAATATAGATACTTATTTTCAAAAAATTAATCAAATTTCGTTTATGCCATATTATGATGGAGAAATTCAAGAAATCTTAAACAATTCTTTTTTAAGTAATGGTGAAAATTTAAATAATGATTTAGATATAAAATATAAATTAAATGATTTTCTTTTTCAAATGAGTTTGCAAGATAAATATATTCGCTCAATTTATATTTTTGATATGGATAATGATTTAATTGCTCAGAGAAATACTTCTGGAAGAAATTCAGATACTGATTTTTTTATTCCCTACATAGAGAATATGGGAGAATTAGAAAGTCAGACAATAGCAACTCATGATCAAACTTATGTAAGACAGTCAGATTCTGTTGTATTTTCCTTTATTAGGCTAATTAAGGAAGTAAAAACCAATACACCGATAGGATATCTTGTTTTAGATATTAGTATTGATAGTATGGAAGATATTCTTCATGGAATAGATTCTCCTTTTTATAATAATGTTGAGATATTCAACAACAATAATGAAACTATCTATACAATGACTAATGATGAGAGAGCAAATGAATACACTAAAGACGTAGTTAAAAATATTGAAGAATATAGCATATTTGAAGTTAATGAAATAAAGTATTATTTAAGTTATTCAGTCTCTGAATATACAGGTTTTACTGTTGTTATATCTGTAGAAGAAAATGAATTAATGGGAGATATGAATAATTTAAGGAATAGAAATTTATTTTTACTATTATTTTTGTTGTTTTCTGTTTTATTTGTTACAATTCTAGGAACAACAAGATTAATCATTCCTTTGAAAAGACTTGTTGAGGCTATGAAATCAGTAAGTAAAGGTGATTTTAAAACTCAAGTTACTATTAAGACAAAAGACGAAATTGGGATTTTATCTCAAAATTTTAATCAAATGATTAACTACATTGATACTTTAATTACAAAAGAATATCAAGCTGAGTTAAAAAATAAAGATTCTGAATTAAGGGCTTTACAAGGTCAAATTAATCCACATTTTTTATATAACACATTAGAGAGTATTTCTATGGAAGCTGAGATTAATGATGATACAGACGTTGCAGATATGATAAATGATTTAGGTGTATTTTTTAGATACTCTATTGAAAATAAATCCAAGTTTATAAATATAATGGATGAAATAGACCATATTTCAATATATATAGCAATTCAAAATATTAGATTTGATAAGAGAATAGTGTTTACCTATAATGTTCTAGATGAATTAAAGAATTGGAATATAGCAAAGTTGATGATACAGCCATTAATTGAGAATTCTATAATTCATGGTTTAAGAAATAATAATGATATTCTTTTTATAAATCTAAATATAGAAAAAAAGGATAATTTAATTATTCTTACTATAAGAGATAATGGTAATGGAATGTCACATAATAAACGTGAATCATTGTTGAAATTTATTTACAATGAGAATATAGAAGATACAAGCAAATCAATTGGGCTAAAGAATGTTCAACAAAGGATAAAACTTATATATGGTTCTGAATATGGAATTAGCATAGCCTCTAAAAAAGGTTGTTGGACAGAATTAGTAATACAATTCCCTCACACTCAAACAGAAGTTGATTCATATTTAAACAATGGAGTCAAAAATGATTAAGCTAATTATTGTGGATGATGAAAGCTCTACTATAAGAGGAATAAAGAGAATGATAAATCGCCAACAAACAGGATTTGTTGTGGTTGGTGAAGCAATGGATGGAAATCAAGGTATTAGAATTGCAACAGATTTATCTCCTGATGTAATTATTACTGATATTCGGATGCCTAATCTTAATGGTATTGAAATGATGAAGCAGATAAAAGCAAAATTACCAAAAACAAAGTTTGTTGTCTTAAGTGGTTATGGCGAGTTTGATTATGCACAAGAGGCTATTAAAGTAGGTGCTATTGATTATTTATTGAAGCCAATTAGTAGTAAAAACTTTTATCCATTATTGGAAAAAATTAAGAGTATTATCGATATAGAAAAACACAATAAAAAGGAAGTCTCTCGCATTCAAGCTGAGAAAGAATTACAAAAATTACTTTTTACAGGGAGATTAGGAACTAATCAAATAATTATTCAAAATAAGAAATATAATATTGAAATAATAACATTAGAGCGAGAAATTTTTGATAACAATAGTAAGTTATTTTTAGAATCTTTAGAAAAGAGAGTTGAGAAAAATAAAGGAGTTTTACATAATATTGATAAATATAAAATTCTCATATTAGTAAGTGAAGAATCTATAGCAGATATCGTTGAATTTAATTATAAAATTCTAAATGATGCAAAAAAAGTTGAAATAAATATTAAGATTAACAGTATTAAATCAAGTTGCAGGACTAATAACATTCAAATAATGTATGAAAAATTATTAGAATTTGAGCAACTTAATTTTTATTTTGATAATAGAAGTGGAGTTCGTTATTTAGAAGGTAATGAATTAACTAATATAAATATTGAATTATTAGATGGATTGTTTGATATTGATAATATTGTAGATTTAGTTCAAAAAAATGATGTAAAAAAAGTAATTGATCTCTTTAAAAAAGCAATTCTAATTTTTGAAATAAATAGAGTAAAAGTCAATGATGTTAGGCTTTATATATATGATGTGACAAGAAACGTAATTGATAAATTATTAGTTTATGATATGATAAGCGAATATCAATTGATAGCTATGGACAATGATATACAAGAAATATTAGTTGTTGAAAATAAGAAAAAATTAGAAGATTTACTATTTAATATTTATAGTAAAACAAAAAATTATAAAGAAGATAATTTAGATATAAGTAAAAAAAAGGTTGTCTCTGATATAAAAAAATTTATTAGAAGAAATTTTGATAAAGATATTGGATTAAATGATGTTGCTGATTTTATTAATTTGAATCCGAAATACGTAAGTGATTTATTTAAAAAAGAAGCTGGAATTAATTATACCAATTATTTAAGAAAAATTAGAATTATTCACTCTAAAGAATTATTGGAGCATTCTAATCTAAAGATCTATGAAATATCAAATAAAGTTGGATATAAAACTTCTAAACATTTTATAAAAGTCTTTAAAATTGAAACAGGGTTCACTCCTAATGAATATAGAGAAAAATACAAGAAATAATCTTTTATATTTTCATTTATGAAAATATTATAATGGGCCTATCAAAGCTACTACTTTCCTTTTATCTATGTTTTTATAATTGTATAAATAAGGTTTACCCATTTTACCAGAACCAATAACTGCTAATCTTATTAGAAGATATATCTTTTAATTAAGAGGCTTCATCAGTAAGTGTGGGTAAAATTTATAAAATTGAAGTTAATTTATATCAGTATATTAGAGTTTTAAAGAAATTAATAAATTTAAAGTTAAAAGTTGGGATTTAATTACGAATTCTTGTTATTGCTATCTTCTAATGTCAAAAGCTTGATTAAGTGCTCTGTCCACAATTACTAATAAATCATTTTTTAGTCTTTATACTTTTATTCAAATTCAATTAATGTTAAAATTAAATTATGAAGAATTTACCGATTGGTGTTGAATCTTTTAGTAAGATTAGAGATAAAGAAAATAATTATTTTTATGTAGATAAAACTAAATTTGCTTATGATTTATTTATATCTAAATTAAATATGGTTCTTTTATCACGACCAAGAAGATTTGGTAAAAGTCTATTTGTAAATACGTTAAAAGAATTGTTTGAAGGGAACAAAGAACTATTTGAAGGTTTATATATATATGATAAATGGAATTGGGATGAAATCTTTCCAGTTATTCATATTAGTTTTTCATCAACTAGTGGAAGTAAAGAAAAATTCCTCTCAGCAGAGAGAACTATTATAAAAGAATACTATAATCAATATGATATAGCTTATGATGATTCTGAATCAATCGAATCTAACTTTAGTATTTTAATAAAAGAAGTTTTTAAATTAACAAAGAAAAAAGTTGTTATCTTAATTGATGAATACGATAAACCAATCTTAGATAGAATAGAAAATGAAGAAGAAAGAGATTGGGTAAAAACAGAAGTTAGCAATCTATATTCTTGTTTAAAAAAGCAAGATAGTTATATAAAGTTTGCTTTATTAACAGGTGTAACAAAATTTAATCAAGTATCTATTTTTTCTGGCTTAAATAATTTAGTTGATATTTCTTTGCTTCCAGATTTTGCTGATATTTGCGGATATACTAATTATGATTTAGATACTGTATTTAAAGAAAGAGTAATTAATGTAAATAGAGATAAGTTAAGAGAATATTATGATGGGTATGATTTTAATGGATCAAAATTATATGCACCACAAGATATTCTTCAATTTTTTAGAAGTGGAAATATATATGATAATTATTGGTTTAGCTCAGGAACTCCAACATATCTAGTTAAACTATTAGAAACTAATAAATATAATATTCAAAAATTTGATACTAATTCAATTAAGAAAACAAGTACTCAATTATTAACTCCTTATGATGTAGAAAAATTAGACCTACCTGTATTACTTTTTCAAAGTGGTTATTTATCAATTAAAGAAAAAAATGAAAGAGATGGGAGAGTTAAGTTTATTCTAGATTTTCCAAATATTTCAGTTAGATCTTCTTTTTATAAAATATTATGTGAGTTTATTTATGAAGGTGATGTAAATGATTCTTCGGAGAATTTATTTGATGCATTATATGATGCTAATTTTGATTTAATGGAGAAAACTATTAGAACATTATTTGCTGGCATTCCTCATCAATATAATCCTGTTTTAGGAAATGATAAAAGATTAAGTGATTATGAAGGATATTATAGCTCAATAATATTTTCTCATCTTAAGTCCACAAATGTATATATAGAAGCTGAAAGTTCAACAAATCATGGAAGATTAGACTTATATGTAAGAACAGTAAATTATCATTATATCTTTGAGTTTAAAGTCACAAAAACTGATGCATTAGCTCAAATAGAAGAAAGAAAATATTTTGAGAAATATCTAGGTGATACAAAGAGATGTTTATATCTTGTTGGTATCAACTTTGATATTGATGATAAAAATTTTAGTAAGTTTGAATATAAACAAATAGATTAATCTAAACAATATGGTATGACCTAAAAATTTGCAATATTGTGAGTCAGAATAAAAAGCTTAAGTGGTATTTTATTTAAATATAGATATAAATAGGAACGAAAAGTTTGAACAATTTAGTAAAATAAGTTCAAAAATGTATGTACTTTTTAATAATTATTTTTCATACTATCAAAAAAATATGTAGAGAAAGAAAATGAAAAAAATTATTGCTATTTTAGAGGCTTCATCAGTAAGTGTGTGTAAAATTTAATAAATTGAAGTTAATTAATATCAGTATATTGGAGTTTTAAAGAAATAAATAAATTTTAACCTGAATCCGTATAAATTATAATAATTGATAAATTTGGTGGGTGTTGTAATATACAAAGTAATAGAAAGTGGCCTTCATATCGTATAATTTTTATTTACATATCGGGAGGGGGGTGTGGACAAAAAGTTGGACTAAAAATTTGATATTAAAGTAAAGAAATTTGATTAACAATACCTAATGAATCATCAATAACTTCTTCAAAACTTATTTCACCTACATATGGGTTTTTCTTAGTAAAAATTTTCCAGCGATTTAAAAAAGTTTCGTTAACTTTTAATTTTTCAAATAATTCTTTAATTTTGACTATATCAAACTCTGTTTTTCGATAAGAGAAAGTCCTTTCACAAGCATTTTTTAAATTTATAAAATCAATTTCTTTTAATTTTAACTTATAGAGAATATGCAAATCATAATAATCTTTACTACGACTATTAAGAAAATTTCTTTTATATATAGTTTGTAATTTCTCGGCTATCATTGTTTCAATCGGATAAGCATTTATTTCTATTTTATCATGCCCGAAAATACTTTAAAAATTATAATCGATTGGACCTGGTGTAACAACATCTCCTGTAGCAATATCTAAATGTACAATTTGTTCAATATTTTCTAATTTGCAAAGAAATTTTACCCTAAATCCCCCATACTGATTGTCTTCTTTAATATTTTCTATATTTTTAATTATATAGGTTAGAGCTTCATCAGATTTATTGCTTAATGAATCATCTAATATTTCTAAAATTTTTTCATAAGAAAATTTACCATCTTTATATAAAAGGTCAATATCTGTAGTACTTCTTGCATTTATTCCAACAACATTAGATTATATAAAACCGCCTTTAAATATAAAGTTTTCTTTATATTTACCTTTAGATAATTGCTTTAAAATACTTTCTAAAAAATAATAAATCATAATTGAATTAAATGGTAGGCCTTTTTCTTTACTAACTCTATGGCATTTGTTTAATAACTCTATTTTATTCATAGGCAATCTCCATAACTTCTCTAACTGCTTTTTCAATTTTCATTTTTTGAGCAATCTCAAATAATTTATTTAGATCTCTATTTTCATATCTTTGATATGACTTTATTGCTTTTAAATATATTTCAATATCTATTTTATCTTTGTGAGCAATAAAATCGCACAGAATCCTTTCAAAAGAATATACTCTTACAAAATTACCATACATAGTTTTAATTTTAATTGAACCTAACTCAAATATATTCTTATTTACATAATAAACATTAATATTCGATATTAAATCATTAAATTTATAATTATATGGAACTGATACATCCCATACTAAAGGAAGTCTATCAGTTAATCCTTGTAAAAAGAGAGCCGTTTCATATGAATAAATAGTCTTCTTAAAGCGATACTGAAAAAAATAATAATCATCATAATTTGCATCATTATTTAAATATAGGCCTTTCTCTATCTTAAATAATAAACCAGATTTTTCTAATCGGTTTAAATAAATAGTAGGGATTCCATTTTCTTTACAATAAGATGAAGTAATCATCCCACCAGATTCTTTCATATAATCCATTATTTTCTTTTTATAATTCATAAAATATAAACCTCATATTGTTGCTCTCACACGGAAAATTTACAATATTCTCCGTGCAAAAGCAACAATATAAATAATCACAATAACATAA
The DNA here is from genome assembly GCF_050031695.1 of Pleomorphochaeta sp. Taxonomy (GTDB): domain Bacteria; phylum Spirochaetota; class Spirochaetia; order Sphaerochaetales; family Sphaerochaetaceae; genus Pleomorphochaeta. The sequence goes on from NZ_JBNAIC010000018.1 coordinate 15,744, forward strand.
ATTTTTAATTAATATTCAATATATCTAAATTTTTTATTAGTTCTAACTTAGAAATTTTAAAAAAAAGAAATGATAAATCATGCCGATAAGGGCTTTTTTCCCACAATGAAACACTTGATATTTTGCTGCAAGTTCTTGAACTGGAGCTTCTTATTTTATTGCTTCTAAGGCAATCTTTAGTTTAGGGTCTTTGCTAATTTTCCTTCTTTTTATACCTATAAATAATATATTATTCCTTTGGGAATAAACTAATAAGGATTCGTGAAATTGTTTTTCTGCTGTCTAGAAACTCATCTCAGTATATTTTAACTATGTTATTTAAAACTGGGCGTTTATATGATGATATTTAAATAATATTGATTTTTTATGATTGAATAATAATCCATCATTGATAGCACTCTTAATTTTGTTTAGCAGGTTTAGATTACAATATACTTTGTGAAAAAATTACTAGGGTAAGACAAAAATAGTAATTTATAGAAAATAGAGAGCCGAATAATGATTCAGTTGAAAGTATCATTGTTGCTTTTATTAACGTTGTCTGTCTTTATAAGAAAGTGTAGATATAATAACAAACACAACAGGTACTTAATACTTCTAGATATAGTACTGATAAATTTTTAAGTTTATAATCTTTCACTGTTACTTCAAAGCCATTAAAGATATCAAATACTAGAAATGCAAGAATAGCAGCAGCTAGCATTTTAGAAATTCTATGGGATATTCCTAACTCAATTTCGTAAGAAAGAATAAAAAATGATAGTGATGAGTGATACTGATCATAGGTATATAGATTTATAATTATTCTTTTTATATTATTAAGATTACATCTTTTTATAAAACTAAAAATCTTATATATAATAATAATGGTTATTCTATAGATAGATTAATTAATAAAAAAGACAGATTTTTTAATATAAAATTAAAAATAATATATGATAATGTGTTTAAGACGATTAATAAAAATAAAATATAGAGTCTATGCTTTTATATTTAAACAAACAACTTTAATTTGAGGTTAAGAATGAAAGAGAGAATATTTACAGGTACAACTAGTAATGATGTACAAGATTTTGAAAAAGTTGGTTCTAAAGTTTCAATGGATAGTGCAACTGAAGGTTTTGTTTTATTAAAAAATGAAGGAAATCTACTACCTCTTGATAAAAATCAACCAGTTTCCCTTTATGGTTCAGGTTCTGTTTTTACAGTTAAAGGTGGAACAGGCTCGGGTGATGTTAATGTAAGAAAAACTGTATCTATTTATGAAGGGCTGAAAAACCATGGTTTTTCAATCAAAAGTGAAAAATGGATTAAAAGTTATAGAAGTATATATACTAAAGCTAGAGAAGATTGGAGAGATGAGCTTTGGAGAAGACTCGATAATCCAACTGAAGAAGATAAGTTCTATATATATGCTAAATTTCCATTTACAATACCAGAAGGGGATGTCCCAAGTGAAAAAACTGATGCTAGAACAGGCATCTTTGTTCTATCCCGTCAAGAAGGTGAAGGCCAAGATACTTTTGAAGAGAAAGGTCATTATTACTTAAGTGAAAGAGAAGATGAAATTCTTTCTTTTATCTCTAAAAATTATGAACATGTCGTTGTATTAATTAATACAGGTTCTGTAATTGACTTATCTTTTATTGATAAATATAAGAATATTGATTCAGTGCTTTTAGTATCAGGGCCTGGTCAAGAAGGTGGAAATGCTGTAGCTAAAGTAATTTCTGGTGAAATAACTCCTAGTGGGAAATTAACAGATACCTGGGCTAAAGATTATAAAGATTACCCTAATTCTAAAACATTCTCTCATAATAATGGAAATACAGATACAGAAGTATATGAAGAAGGAATTTATGTAGGATATCGTTATTTTGATACTTTTCAAATTGAACCTCGCTATTGTTTTGGTTATGGTCTATCTTATACAACTTTTAATTCAAAGCTTATTAAAGCTTCATTAATTAATGAAGCTAATTCTAAATCTAAAGTGGAATTACAAGTTGAAGTAACTAATACTGGTAATGTTGACGGTAAAGAAGTTGTTCAAATCTATGCTTCTTGTCCTATTTCTAATAAACAAAAAGAATATCGTAGACTAGTTGGTTTTGATAAAACAAGTTTATTAAAACCTACTGAAAGTGAAGTTGTATCAATAACAATTGATACCTCTACTTTAGAAACTTTTAGTGAAAGTGAATCAGCTTGGTTGTTAGAAAAAGGCTCTTATGTATTATTTGTAGGTAATAATCTTAATTCTAGTAAAGCTGAGGTTGTATTAAATATAGACAAAACTGTGGTAATTGAGAAAGTTCAAAGTGTTTGCCCTCTGAAGACTGAAATAAATGAATTAGAATTACCTATCTCTAAATTAGAAGAGAGAAGAAATAGGTTGTTAACAAGAGTAAGTAATCTCATTCAATTAAAACTTTCTACGGCTTATTTTACTACTAGAGTAGTAAAATATGGAGATGAGAAGATATCTAGTGAAATTATGGATTTTGTTGATAAATTAAGTGAAGAGCAATTAATTAAACTCTCCTGTGGTGAAATGGGAGATAGCTCAGATAACTTTGGATCTTCAGGGGATAGAGTACCAGGTGCTGCAGCACAAACAAGTAATTGTGCACAAAATGATGGATTACCAGTAATATCTTTAGCAGATGGCCCAGCTGGTCTACGTCTTACTAAAAATTATTCAGTTAAAAATAATGAAGTTCAATTATCCTCCTTTGAAACTAATCTTGAAAATGGATATTTGAGTCGTGAAAAGCTTGATGGCACTATATATCATCAATATTGTACAGCTTTTCCTATTGGAACCTTATTAGCTCAAACTTGGAATAAAAAGCTAATATATAAAGTTGGTGAAACTGTAGCTAATGAAATGAGACATTTTAATGTAACATTATGGTTAGCACCGGGTATGAATATACACCGTAATCCTTTATGTGGAAGAAACTTTGAGTATTATAGTGAAGATCCTTTTATCTCAGGTGTAATAGCGGCTTATATGACTTTAGGAGTTCAAAGTATTGAAGGTAATGGTACAACCATTAAACATCTTGCTTTAAACAATCAAGAAGATAATAGAGTAAAGAGTGATTCAGTAGTAGGGGAGAGAACTTTAAGAGAAATATATTTAAAAGGTTTTGAAATTGCTACAAAGATGAGTAATCCATACTCTATTATGACAAGTTATAATTTAATTAATGGTATACATGCTGCTAATAATTTTGATCTTTGTACAAAAGTAGTTCGTGATGAATGGGAATATTCTAATTTAATTATGACTGACTGGAATACAACTCAAAATGGTAGAAATTGTACAGCTTCAAAGTGTATTGCAGCAGGTAATGATGTAATTATGCCAGGTTCTAAAAGAGATACTGATGATATTAAACGAGCATTAGATAATGGTGATATTAGTTTATCTCAATTAAAAAAATGTATCGCTCATCTAATCACTGTAATACAGTTTGATAAAGAGAGATATCTTGAGTTAAATTCATAAATAACTAAAATTAGTGAGTAAATTATGAAAAAATAATTTACTCACTAACTCAACATACAATTTAGAAACAAAATTAAAAAATATTAAAACTGATTGTAAACTTCACATTTATAATTCAATTATCTGTTTTGAAATATGTGAAAAAGATTTTGTTCATTAAATTGATATTTTTTACTAAATGGAGAATATAGAGATTTTTAGCTTTCATTAATTATCTTGAAATGGAAATGTTATTTAACATAATTAATATAATTTTGTCAAAATAAAAAAGTTGTTGTGCTTAAATCTCTTGTCTTATTCTTCTGCTAAACTATATTTAAATTATGATATTTAATTAAAGTTTATAAATTTTTGTAATCTTTTAGTTAAAACTTTACAAAATTTAATAAACTTTTTCGAGTAACTTTACAAAAATTTATAAACTATTTGATTTTAAGCTAATTATATATTAAAGATTATCCTTTAACAGATCCTATCATAACACCTTTAACAAAGTATTTTTGTAAGAATGGATAGATTGCTATTATAGGAAGTGTTGTTACAATAATTACAGCACCTTTTATGGATATACCAATTGTTGATTTATCAACTGCTCCTGCAGCATCACCAACCATGCTAGTACCATTTACTATATTTCTTAAAAATAACATTACTGGGAACTGAGAAGATTTAAGATAAATTAATCCATTAAACCAATCATTCCAAAAGAAGACTGCTGTATAAAGCCCTACAGTAGCTAGTCCTGCTTGTGAAAGCGGTAATACAATCTTCCATAATATTCCAAAGTAGTTGAGTCCGTCTATTAATGCAGCTTCTTCAATTTCAGTTGAAATTGATTTAAAGAAATTGATCATTAGTATTAGATTAAAAGGATTAATAGCAAAAGGTATTAATATTGCCCATCTAGTATTTGTTAAATGAAGATATGATATTAATAAATAATTTGGTATTAAGCCTCCTGTAAAAAACATTGAAAATACTACTAGTTTCATGAAAAATTTATTTCCTTTTAAGTATGTCTTACTTAATGGATATGCAAATAAAACATTTAAAAAAAGAGATATTAATGTTCCAAATACTGTATAAATTAAAGTATTTTTATAAGCATGGAAAAAGTTTGGATATGTAAAAATCGATTTGTAGGCTTCAAAATTTAAGCCTTTTGGCCAGATAAATACTTCATTATTTAAAATATTTTCAGGTGCTGATAGAGATAAAGCTAAAATGTATATAAATGGGACTAAACAACTTAAAATTGTTAATAACATTAATATATTTACAACTGCATCAAATATTATAGTACTTCTAGTTTTGTAAGTTTTCATTGCTATCTCCTAATATATGCTTTGACCTGTTAGTTTTTTACTTAGACTATTACTAGAAGAAACCAATATTATACCAATTATTCCAGTAAATAATCCTATTGCTGTAGCATATGAGTAGTTTTGGTTTGCAAGCCCTATTCTATATACTAAAGTATCTAATATATCACTTACGTTACTATTCGTTGGAGTGTACATTAATAATATTTTTTCAAAACCTAGTGATAATAATCTTCCAATATTAAGTATTAACATTACCATTATGGTTGGTAAAATTGAAGGAATTGTTATATAAAAGATTTGTTGTAATCTAGTTGCTCCATCTATTGTAGCAGCTTCATACATATCTGATGATATAGAAGTAATTGATGCTAGATATATAATTGCAGTCCATCCTGTAAATTGCCAAGTGTCTAGTAATACATAAATCTGTCTAAAATAGTCAGGCTCATTCATATAATAAATCGATTCTAAACCAAGTTTCGCTCTTAACATATTAAATATACCTGTACTAGGAGAAAGTAACTCACTAACGATTGCTATAACAACTACTGTTGAAATAAAGCGTGGCATATAAGAAATAGTTTGTACAAATTTCTTATAATGTCTATTTCTAACTTCATTCAATAGTAGTGAAAATATTATAGGAATCGGGAAGTTAATAACTAAATTTAATAAACTTAATACAAGAGTATTTTTAAAAGCTGTCCAAAAAGCTTGATCTTTAAAAAATAATTTAAAATATCTTAAGCCTACCCATTCTGTACCAAATGGTCCCATACCTGGTCTATAACGTCTAAAAGCAAGTATGTTTCCAAACATTGGAATATATTTAAAAATTATAAAATATAATAAAGGGAGAACCATCATAGCATATAACTGCCAATATTGATGTTTGTTGGCTTTCTTTAGTTTTTTCATGAATAAGACTCCTGTTTAAGTATTTTAAACATAGTGCTCTGAATTATCAGAGCACTATATATTAAATTTTGTATATTTTATAAATTATCGTTATACAAAGCGCAGAATTTTTCAATTCCTAATTTTTTCATAGTTGAAACATATTCATCCCAATCAGCATCAATGTCTTTAGCACCAGTTAAGAATGCATCATTCCATCTTTCAAAAGAATCTGAAAGTGGTGTTTGTAACATTCCAGCTTCTTCACTTTGCATATCATCAAAGTTAGGAGTAGGTGGGATGTATTGAATAACATCACCCATTTCTTCAACAACTTTGTTAATAGCTGAATAGTTTTCATCGTATTTTGTCATTTCTCTTTGGTTGATCCAAACCATTTGTGTTACATCACTACCACAACCATATTTTAGTTGTAAGTATTTATAAATACCTTCTTCAGCATTAACAATTTCATCTGTAAAAGTAATTGATCCATCACTATTTGTTGTATATGTAACTCCTTCTTTACCTAAGCAGAATTCTTTAGAATTTTCTTCTGAGAAGAACATATTATCAACTGCTCTAACGATTTGTTCAAAGTCATCTCTTTGTGATGTTTTATATGGGAACATAATACCTGAACCTGTTTTACTCTTAGGTTGGTGATGTGCACCAGATGGACCTTCTAATGAAGGGTACATTTGTAATTTATAACCATCAATTGATGTTGCAGCTTCTAAACCACCAATTTGGTCATAATATGCATATGAAGCCATAGCTTTACCTGTTACTAATTTTTGTGACCATCTATCTCCATCGATTGGTTCAGCCATTTCAGGGTCTAATAAACCTTCTTCATATAATTTATGGAAGTAAGTAACATATTCTTTATATTCTTCACTTATAGCACCTTCGAAGTATACTTTGTTAGTATAATCCCAGCTTAATGTGTTTGTTCCACTAGCTCCATTTTTACCTAAAGAAATACCAAAGGATGGCATTGTCATTCTGTATAATACTCTAGGACCAGCTAGAATTGTTAATGGGTAAGAATCTGGATTGTTTTCTTTAAACACTTTTAATACGTTATATAAATCGTCATAAGTTTTAGGAGCTTCTAGTCCATATTCCTCTAATAAGTCTTCTCTTAAAATTAAACCACCATCATAGAATGGTACATCGGTTAGAGATGGCATATAGTATCTCTTCCCATCTTTTAATTCTAATTGAGCAACTTCTTCACTCATATTAAAGTTTTCAACCATTTTGTTAAAGTTTGGAGTCCAATCACTATAATCACTGATTGGTACTAGTGCTCCATTTAATGCTAAGTTAGCATTTTCACCTTTGGTAGTTTGATATAAAATTACATCAGGGGCATTTGTTCCTGTATTAAGTGCTAAAGATACTTTTGTACTATAATCAGCAATTGGGATAATTTCCCATTCAATATCAAGATTTGAATCTTTAGCAGCATCATTAATTGCTAACCAATCTGATTTAAAAGGCAATGTTGCATTATCTGAATAATACATTGAAATTTCTATAGGACCTGTGGTTCCTGTAGTTGAGTCTGCTTCTTTTGCACCACTTGCAAATACTGAACTAAAACATAATGAAATAGTTAGTAATGAAAATAACAGTTTTTTCATATTTTTCTCCTCTCCTTATAAATTGTTATCTAACACATTATTTATATTACCTTTGTTCTCTTTTAAAAGAACTTGTGCGGTTTCTAAGTCCGTGTTTAGTAACACCATGATTATACTTGCTCTAACATTCATGTTTGATTCATAAAAGGTTCTACTAGCTTCTTCTTTAGAACAATCAGTTATTTCACATATCATATTTATAGAGCGTTTTACTAATTTTGAATTTACTGGGTTTAAATCAATCATCCAGTTGTTGTAAACTTTGCCAATTTTAATCATTGCAGTAGTTGTAATCATATTTAATATTAGTTTTTGTGCAGTACCAGATTTCATTCTAGTTGAACCTGTAATTATTTCAGGACCAACATCAGCAAATATTCTATGTTGTTTATTAACTACATCAAATATTTTTGCATTATGATTACTACTTATTGCTGCAGTACTGCAGCCTACTGAATTAGCATATTTTAGAGATTCAATAACAAAGGTTGCACCACCGTTAGCTGTTATTCCTATAAGTGTATCTTTATTTGATAATCCTATTTTTTTACAAGCAGCAATTCCGGCTTCTTTATCATCTTCAACATCTTCTACACTATTTCTTAGTGCATAATCTCCACCAGCGATTATTCCTTGAACCATTTGTTTTGAAACGCCAAAAGTAGGAGGACATTCTGAAGCATCTAATACTCCAAGACGACCAGAAGTACCAGCTCCAATATATATTAATCTCCCATTGCTTTTAAAAGATTTAACTACTAATTTTATAACATTAGCTATTTCATCTAAACTTTTTTCAACTGCTATTGGGACTTTCTTATCTTCAGAATTAATTATTTTTATAATATCGTAAATAGATTTAGTATCTATTTTGTTAGAATTTATATTTCTTTGTTCAGTTGTAAATGTGTTATGTTCCATAAATTAATTATACACAGATATATAAAAATAGCAATATTTTATTTCATGAATTTGTATGTAGTTTTGAAATTTTATTTCATTAGTATGAAATCTTACCCATAATTACACTATGTTTAGCACCTGTTACTGATTGAAGATTGTTACTTTTTTTATTCAGTGTCTCATTAGCAAGTATGGCAAAAGCTATTGCTTCTTTAGAATCACTATTTAAGCCCATATCTTCAAATGTAATGATATTTATTGAAGGTAGTAGCTTTTTTAAGCTATTAATTATTACAGCATTGTGAGAGCCACCGCCACCAATTATTAGTTTATCTATATCAATATTAGCAAAATTTTTTATTCCAATTTCTATGCATTTCGCTGTGAAATATGTACATGTATAAATAACATCTTCATTAGTTATATTTTCCATATTTTGAATATCTAAAATCTTTTTTATGTATTGATCGTTGTATTTTTCTCTTCCTGTTGATTTAGGAAGAGGCTTAGATAAGTAATCATCATTTAGAAGATGCATGAGTAATAATTTATTTAACTCTCCTTTTTGAGCCATTTTTGCATCTTTATCAAAAGATTGTTCACCTTTTGTATATATAGAAATTAGATTATCAATAATCATATTACCAGGACCTGTATCAAAAGCTTTAACCTGATTGCTATTGCACATTTTTGGTAGTATTGTAATATTGCTTATTCCTCCTATATTTTGGAGGGCTATGTTTTCTTTTTCACTTCTAAAGAGTATATATTCTGTGTATGGGACTAATGGAGCCCCTTGTCCTCCAGCAGCCATATCTCTGACTCTAAAATCTGAAACAACTGGACAATTAAATGCCTCATTTAGATAAGAAGGCTCTCCAAGTTGTAGTGTTCCACTAATCTCTTTATCTAAATATTGAATTTTGTTTGGTAAATGGTAAAAAGTGTGTCCACTTGTTCCAATAAAGTCTATTTTCTCTTTTTCTATATTACAAGTATTACATAAAGTTATAGCCGCATCACAGAATTTTTTTCCCAAATAGATATCTATTTTTAATAATTCTTTTGATCCACCTGTATTCCCTAGTGCTAATTTTAATAATACTTCTTTTTCTTTTTTATTATAGGGGAGTGTGATAAAACCAAGTTGCTTGTATTTTGTTGATAAGCCACTGTTATATATTTTTATTAGAACAGCATCTATTCCATCCATTGATGTTCCACTCATAAGTCCTATAGCATACTTTTCTCTATTTTCTTCCATTATTTCATACCTAAAAAATCTTTATAAATGCCTGGATTTGAGCCTGGAATTTCTATAGCATTAACACATTTTTTATAAAAATCTTTTGGGCCAACTCCTCCTATAATTGCATATCCATATCCTTCATTTCTCATAGCTTTTAAGGCTTCAATTAATAAAGCTTTCCCTATCCCTTTTCCCTGAAATGTGTCTAATACTCTTGTAGGACCAAAAAAGTTAAGTTTTGTAGCATTGTAACAAGCATATCCTATAATTTCTTTTTCTTTTACAGCTAAAAATATTGAGATAGGTTTATTAGAAAAGCAAACGGATGCTTCTCCTTTTGCAAATATACTAGAGTGTTTTTCTATCCAATCAAGTATTGGGTATTTGTCAGGAGAGAGAGCTCTAATGATTTTAATATTTTCTTCTTCTAGTTTAGAAATTAATTTTCTTGAATCAGGGAGGTCATACAACCTTACTAACATATCTTCCATTTTTTTCTCCTACATTGAAACTGGAACTTTTGATGTTATCTCTATTTCTTGTTTTAAGATTTTTTCAATGATATCTATCATTTCTTTTGTGTATTCATAAGAAGCAATTGATACATCACTTATATCATCAACATTTTTTAAATCATAAGGGTTTCTTAATGCTATTACTGTAAGAGGAATATCCTTTGATTTAATAGCTCTAATTAAGTTTTCTTGTCCTTTGTATATGTGAGCGTTATATGATCCAAAAATTATATCAGTAATCTCCATATCTTTTATTTTATTACATAATGATGTAATTTCATTTTTACTTGGATTAGAACTGCAAATTAAATATTCACTACTAAATTGTTTTGATAATTCTTTAGTAAAAGAAAGGGCTTCACTATCATCGCTAACATTTGTAGCATTAAATAAATTAGGGGATACAAAAAGAGGGTGATTGCCTAATTTATAGGTTTTTCCTTTGTATAAAGAGACACTCTTTTCTTTAACTTTTGTTATATATGATTTATCATCTTTTGTTAAATTTTTTTTCTCTTTAATTTCAGCATAGATTTCTTTGAAAAGGAGAATACGTTTTAATGAATTATCCCACATTTCTTTATCAAAACTTCCTTTATTATATTCTTCTTTGATTTTTTCACTAACTTCTATTGCAAGTTTTGGATGATGGCTTATAAACATTAAATCAGCACCTGCTTTTAAAGATTCAATTACACCTTCAGCAACTCCATAAAAATCTTTTATAGCCTTCATTTCCATATCATCAGAAAAAACTAACCCTTCAAAACCTAATTGATTTCTCAAAATATCAGTAATTATTGTTTTACTCATTGTTGAGGGAAGATTTTCACTTTCTAGTGTTGGATATAATATATGGGAAGTCATTATTGCAGGAATCCCATTCTTAATAGCTTCTTTAAATGGGAGTAGTTCCATTTTCTCAAGACTCTTTTTATCTTTATTAACAGTTGGTAGTGTTAAATGACTATCTAGATTTGTATCACCATGTCCTGGAAAATGTTTAGCAACACATAGAAATTTTTCATCTTTATAAGCCTTTATTACTTTATTAGTTATATCACTTACTGTTTTTGGATTATCTGAATAACTTCTAACTCCAATTACTGGATTATCTTTATTACAATTAACATCTAAAACTGGAGCAAGATTACAATTTATATTAAGCTCTTTTAATTGTTTTATATTTAATGTTGTGCATTTTCTTATATATTCATCATTTTTAGTTGCACTTAATGCCATTGCTCCTGGTATGTTGATACAATCAGAATTTAAACGAGTAACCATGCCACCTTCTTGGTCTATGGTTATAAAAGGAGTTATACCAACTTCTTTTTTATATAGTTGATAAATATCATTAACTAATTTCTTAATTTGAGGTTTTGATTTGATATTACGACTAAATAATATAACATTACCGATTTTATAATTCTTTACTGCATTTATAAAATCATTATCTAATTCTATCCCTTGTAATCCAATTATTAAATGCTGACCAATTTGATGTTGTAGATCCATATTTTTCTCCCTAATATAAATAATATTTATTACTATCTATTTTGAATTTATGTGACTCTTCTTTATATTTTTCTATTAATTGATTTGCACTATAGCTATTAATATCTTTCTCGAAATTGTAGCCTAATAATTTTGAGGTGTGTGAAGTTTTACTATCATCTAATATAAAGGATGGATAATTTTTATATAAATAGATTAATATTTTAATAGTAGAATAGACTATTTCGCATTTATTAATATCAGTAACATGAAAGTATACGCCATTACAGATTTCATTTTCATATTTATTAAACTTTGGAAGAAATTGTATAGGAGTTGTAATTAATCCAGGAAGTTTAAGATTGTTTATTTGCTTAGAAAGTTTTATCCCATCTAAAAACGGTGAACCTATCATTTCAAAAGGGCTGTATGTTCCTCTTGCTACACTAATATTTGTACCTTCAAATAAACATGTTCCACTATATAATAATGCTGTATTAAATGATGTAATTGCAGGGCTTGGTTTTATCCAAGGAATATTATAGTTAGATATATCAAGTTTCCTATTGTAATTATCCATTGTTATTATTTCAAGATCACATTTGTTATTATTTTGGTCATTGAAAAGAAGGGCAAGTTCACCAATTGTTAAGCCATATCTAATCGGAAGTCCTTTTGGCCCTATGAATGATTCATCATTTTCATTCAATATATTCCCTTCAACTTTATTACCATTTAATATAGCAGGTCTGTCTAAAACAACTAGTTTTTTATTGGTGTTGCTTAAAGATATTATTATTTTTTTTAAAGTAGAAATGTAGGTGTAAAAACGTAGTCCTAAATCTTGAATATCAAAGAGCAGGGTGTCAAATGAGTTGAGCATATTTTCATTTAAGGAAAAACTTCCATTATTATATAAACTATAAATAATAATATTGTTTTTTGTATCTGTTATATTTTCTACATTTTCTCCGGCCATTTTAACTGAATTAAAACCATGTTCAGGAGCAAATAGTGTTTTAATATCGTATTTTTCTTTTAAGAGGGTAAAAGTCGAATTATAATTATTATTATAAGCTGAGTTATTAGTAACTAATGCGACTTTCCCATCAAATTTAATATTTGATATAAGTAGTTTATCTATTGAATATGTAAACATATAAGAAATCCTTTATTATTATCGATTCCTAAAATGAGATACAGCATGCCAGGTATCACTTAGTTTCTCATTAGCATCTTCACAGTCTTTTGCTAATGTTAAAAAGAGTATATCTACTACTAATAACTGCTCTATTCTACTTACTGTAGCACTCTTTCTAAAAAGTGCTTCTGTATTTGGTATTTTTATTATTATATCTGCTATTTTTGATAGAGAGTTTGTACCAATTCTAGTAATAGCTACAATGCTTGCTCCATTTTTTTTAGCAAGTTTTGCACTTTCTATAGCTACTGAGGTTTCTCCAGAATAGGAGAAAACTATAGCTAAATCACCTTTTTTCAGTGTGCTAGCTATTACAAGTTGCATATCATAATCCATGCTTATCTCAGAAGAAAATCCTAATCTTGCTAATTTCATATGTAAATCATCAGCTACCATTGCTGAAGCACCAGCCCCTATTAGTACTATTCTTTTTGAGCTTTTTATTAACGATATAGCTGAGTTTAAATCTTTTTCTATTAATAAATCTTTTAATGTAAGTAGAGAGCTTCTAACTGTTTTAACTAAATTATCAGCTATTTCATTCATTGAAGATTTATCGTCAAAGTCAGAGAATTGTTCATTTTCACTTTGTAGTGTTTGTTTGCTATATATTTCTTTTACAAGATTTAGTATGAAATCATGATATCCTGAAAACCCTAAATGTTTGCAAAATCTAATAACTGCAGCTGGGCTGGAGTTAGCTCTTTTTGCTAATTCTGCAACGTTATCTTCAATAACCTTGTCAGGATATTGAAGTACTGTTTTCGCTATCTTTGTTTCTGCCCCAGATAAACTAGGTAAACTTTGTTTAATTAATGTTATACATCCGTCCATAATGTTATAATAATATGTTATCTATAAATTAAGCAAGAAAATAAAATAAAATTTCACAATTATCTGAAATTTTATTTTATTTTGTATTGCTAATTTTATTTTAACTGTTATTATTTAAATGATTAAAAACTTATTTATATATATTGGGAGATATTATGCATTACTATTTTGGGTTTGATGGTGGAGCTACAAGATGTAGATTTGTGATTTCTGATGAACTAGGTGAACTTCTTTATGAAAAAGAAGGGGATTCTTCTAATATATATGCAGTTGGTAAAAATGCTGTACTAGAGACTATAAAACAATTAATAAAAGAAGGACTTAATTATTTAAGTATAAAAAAAGATGATTTATATGCAGGTTGCTTTGGATCAGCTGGTTTAGCTAGAGATAAAGATTTAAAATTTTTTAGAGATTTTTTTAATTCATTCTTACCAAATTGTTCTGTATATATTTGTAGTGATGCTGAAATTTTATTGGTAGGAGGGCTTTCTTCTTTATCTGGTCTTTGCTTAATTGCAGGAACTGGCTCTGTTTGTTTTGGTAGGACTGAAAGTGGAGATATAATTAGATCGGGTGGTTTTGGTTGGAGACTAGGTGATGAAGGATCTGGTTGGAATATAGCAAATACTGCTATCGCAAGAACTTTAAAAAGTAAAGAACTAAGAGATATTGAGACATCTCTTGAAAAATATATTATAGAGTTTTTTGAATTAGAAAAGATAGAAGACATTATAAGTGTGGTAAATGATGATTTAACTACTAAATCAAATATTGGTAATTTTGCTAATTATGTTACAAGAGCTGCAATGGAAAATGATTTATTAGCTTTAGATATCTTAAAAAAAGCTGGTACTAGTTTGTTTGAATTAGTAGAGTCTGTTGTAAAGAGAATGCCAATAAATCATAGTAAAAAAATTGTTATAGCAGGTGGAGTTGTAAAACATGATAAGTTTGTTAGAGAAAGTTTTTTAAATAATATGAGTCATTACCTAGCAGATTATGAAATTGTTCTTGATTCTTCTGATAGTGCATTATTAGGTAGTTTGATGATTGCTCATAATATTTAATTTAATGAGATAATCTATTTTAGAGTTTATTATATTAGTGGATTAATATTTATATATATTATTTCTTGTAATAAATTATGAAGAATTTTTAATAATGCATATGGAGGGAAAACGTCAAGTTATTGATGCTTAAAAAACAATTTCAAAGCGCTTAGTTAATTTATATAATTTAATCTTCTTAATAAAGAAAGCTCAGTTTCAAATTAAGGTTTGAAACCGAGCTAATTGAATTATTAATTCATTTTACCTATTAAAGGTATGTCGTTATATTAAGGTTGTTTTATTATATAATAAACTTTATGTAAATAATCCTGGGAATAAGAATGATGGTATTTGCAACCAGAAATCTGGGAATATAACCATCAATAATAATACTACTAATGATGATAAGAAATATGGAAGAGCTCCTTTAAAGGCGTCTTCAATTGTTATCCCACTAATAGAGGATGCTAATAATAAGCATAGTCCATATGGAGGTGTTACTAAACCTAAAGCTAATGTAACAACAATAATTAATCCTAAGATTATAGGGCTAATACCTAATTGGATTGCAGAAGGTAATACTATTGGTACGAAAAGTATCATAGCAGGAACAGCATCCATAAATGTTCCAATGAACATGAAGAAAACTACTATTACTATTAAGAATACGAGTGAACCGCCTTGTAAACTAGTGAAAAATGCCATTACTTTGACATTGAGTTGATAATAGCTTAGTAATTCACCTAAAGCATTTGCAGTTGCTAAAGCAAATAAAGAAAGTGATCCTAATTTCATTGTTTCAATTAATATTTTAGGAAGATTTCTTAATTTTATTGTTCTATAGTAGAACATTCCAATAACTAAAGCATATAAACAAGCAAAAGCTGAAGATTCAGTTGGAGTAAATATACCTGATACAATACCACCAATTAAAATAACTGGAGTAAATAATGCTGGTAATGATTGGAAAGTTAATTTAATTACTTCTTTAGTTGGAACTTTTTCTTCTTTAGGAAATTGGTTTCTTTTAGCAAAAACTATACTCATCATTGCTAATCCTAATAAGATTCCTGGTACTAAACCTGACATAAAGAGAGCACCTGTACTTACATTTGCAATTCCTGCATAAACAACCATAGTAATACTTGGAGGAATAATTGAACCAAGAGTAGAGGATGCTGCTGTAACACCAACTGCTGTTCCTTTATCATATCCATCTTCTTGCATAGCTGGTATAAAAATTTTACCAACACCTGCTGTATCAGCTTGAGAGGATCCTGAAATTCCTGCAAATATCATAGATACTAAAATATTAGAATATGCTAATCCACCTTTATGGTGACCAACTAATGCATTACAGAATTTAATTAATCTTTTTGTAATATCACCTTCATTCATTAAGTTTGCTGCAAGAATAAAAAGTGGTACTGCTAAAAGTGTAAAACTGTTTAACCCATTAAACATTTTTGTAAATACAATCATGTTTGGAATTTGTGGTAATGATAAAATACCCGCAAATGAAACCAAACCTAGTGAAAAAGAAATTGGAACGCCAATAATAATTAATGCAATAAAAAATACAACGAGTAAAATAGCCATTATTTACCTCCCAAAATCAATGCTTTAACATCAATGATTACTTTTTCGATTAGATATATACATCCAAGTGTTGAACTAACTGGTAAACATAACCATGTCCAACCCCTTTTCATTGAAGGAAGATTTACCCATTTATAATTCCAGAATCTTTTCGTTACAATTGTTCCATAATAAAACATTAATGCAAGAAAAACTAACATAAATAATACGATAATTAAGTGTATTATCCTTTTATATTTTTCATTATTTAGTTTGTCTACTAATGATGTAAAAGCGAAGTGTCTTTCAGGGTATACCATTGCTGTACCACCCATGAAAACAGACCAAATAAAAGAATACATTGCTACATCTTGTGTCCATAAGATTGCTATTCCTAGTAATCTACTAACTACTTGAAGTAGAACTGTAATTAAAAATATTGCAAGGAATATTGCACTTATAAAAATGTGCAATTTGTTTAACTTTTTAATAAAACTGCTCATATAAAACCTTTAATATATAGATTCCTTAGCTCAAAAAATTGAGCTAAGGATAAGTTGCTAAATTGTGTTATAAAATTATCTAGCGTCTCTAACCATTTGTAGATATTCTTGCATATTATTTTCTTCTGCAAAAGCATCTTGGATTGGATATGCAATAGCTTTGAATGCATCAATATCCATATCAGCATGTTCAATAACTACAGCGCCATCAGCAATAACTTGTTGTTTTGAAGTTTCGTACATTTCAAATACTTTAGCTCTTTCAACTTCACTAGCATATTGGCTAGCTTCGTCAATCCAAGCTTGTTGATCTTCTGTTAAGCTATCATAATAATTACCATCCATTAAGTATAATCTAGTTGTAAAGTCATGATCTGTTTCACTTACATAATGACCATTAGTTGTTTTATGATGTTCTTTTAACATGAAGTTTGTATAATCATTTTCAGCTGCATCAACAACACCTTGTTGTAGTGCTTGATATAATTCACCCCAAGCTACAGAAGTAGGGATAGCTCCACAACCTTTCCAGAATTCTTGTTGTACTAAAGAAGATTGAGTTCTAATTGATAAACCTTTTAAATCTGAAGGAGCATATACAGCTTTTTTACCATAGTAATCTCTTACTGATGATGACCAATAACCCATGATTTTAAAGCTATTAGAAGTTTTTTCATTAATGATATCAGCCATTGCAGAACCAAATTCACCATCTAAACTTCTAGTCCAGTGATCAAAATCATCAAATAAATAGTTTAGTGAGAACATGTCTACTTCAGGAACACCAATTGAAACCATGAAACCAGGGGAAGCAACAACCATTGAAGCTGCACCTAATTGTAATTTTTCAACTAATTCAGATTCACTTTCACCTAATGTACCATGGTGTAATGTTACTTGAATTTCACCGTTTGATAATTCTTCAACTTTTTCTTTAAATGCGATGATACCAAAAGCATAAGGATTTTCTAATGATGTTTGGTTGTGAGCTACAATCAAATTCACTGTGTCAGATCCTTTTTCCTCTGAACTACCACTTGCGAAAACGGAAGAAACCGTTGCTACTAAAATTAAGCTTAGTAAGAAAATTTTTTTCATTTTTTTCTACTCCTTTAAATATGATTAAATATATATTTTGCCTTATATTTAATTTACAAAATTTTATTTGTACTTTCTCTTTCTATAATATTTGTAAATAACATTATTCTCTTTACTTTTTTCTCCCCATTAAGTACTCCAATTAATGTATTAACTACAGCTAAAGCGGTATCTTCCATTTTATTATCCACTGTAGTGATTGTTGGGGTAGTTAAAGTGCAGAAAAAATCGTTATTTACTCCTATTAATCCTAAATCATTAGGTATGTTTTTACCTAATTTTTCTAAATATCTTAAATGCTTGAATAAAATTATATCGTCACTAAATATAATAGAATCAATATCTCTATTAGCTTTAAATAAATCTGATACTTTCTCAAAAGTATTATCTTCATTAGCTAAATCTAATACTAATATTTCATCTCTTTTACCTCGGCATTTCATTTCATCAATATATCCATTACATTTAGATTTATTACTTACTGTATTAAGTTCACCAATAAATGCAATTTTTTTATAACCTTTTTTATAAAAAAGACTTACGCTATCTCTAATCCCTTCATATTCGTTTATTTCTATTCCATAGACATTGTCTAAATTAAAATATCCATTAGCCATGATTACTGGTATGTTTGAAAAATATTTAGATATAGCTTTTTCTGTTTCAGGAACTTGGAAAACTGATCCTATTAAAATAAGGGAATCAACTTTTCTTTGTCTTAATATTTTTACAGCTTTATCTATTTCTTCTTCAGTCTTTCCTACATTTAAAACTATCGTGCAATATCCATATTCCACTAATTTATTAGAAATAATGTATGAGATATTGTTGTGATGTTCTAATCTAATATCTGCTAATAAAATACCAATTAGTTTTGTAACTTTTGTAACCAAACTTTTAGCATTATCATCAAGATGGAAATCATACTTTTCAATAATTTTTTGAACCTTAAGTTTAGTTGCATCTTTTATTCCAGGTTTGTTATTAATTACTCTTGAAACAGTACTTGCTGAAACCCCAGCTTCTTTTGCGATATCATATATAGTCATTAAGATATACCCTTAATAGTTTCCCAAATCTTTTCGTTTACAGGGATTCCATTTTCTAAATTGTCGATTCGAGTTCTATACTCTCTTTCTCCTGGGTATCTTATCTCTGTATCAATATCAACTTTTTTACTGCTTTTTATCATCTCAATACTTTGATTAATAAGTAATTCTGTTTCTTCTAAATTGTTTAACTTTTTGACATCGATTGCAATCATTATTTGAGATAAACTGTATTCATCTTCACATTTCTCTCCAATCATAGGGGTTGATAAACCACTTGATATTAATGTTGCAAATAGATCTAATCCAATTGATAGTGCTGATCCTTTCCAATATCCAATAGGTAAGGGTCTAAGTGTTTTTTCTATCTCTTTTGGATTTGTAGTTAAATTTCCTTTGCTATCATATCCTCCATATACATTCAATTCTTCATTATTTAGTTTTGTTTGCTCAATTTTACCATATGAAAACTGAGACATTGCCATATCAACAACAAGATGCTGATTATTTTCTCTAGGAATTGATAATACAAATGGGTTATTTCCTATAATTGCTTCAATAGATCCCCATGCTGGCATGTTAGGCATTGTATTTGTCCAACAAATACTTGCACAACCTGCATTTGCAGCTTGCCATCCATAGTATCCACCTCTCATCCAGTGGTTAGTATTCTTGATTGCTACTGCACCAATCCCATTTATTTTAGCTAATTCTATTGCCCTATCCATTAAATGTTTAGCAACTAGATTACCCATAGCTAAATTACCATTCCATATTTCTAATGCTCCAAGACTTTGTACTAAGGTCTCTTTAGCATCTACTTTAATATATCCTTTATCTATATAATCTATAACACGAGGAAATCTATTTACCCCGTGTGAGTACATTCCATCTAAGCTGTTATCTACAAATATTTGAGCACTTTCTTTAGCGTCTTTTTCCTTGTATCCTTTTTTTGTTAATATTCTTATAAATTCATTTAACATTGCTTTAGATGTAACTCTCATATTATCTCCATTTTTATTAATTTCTTGCAATCGATTTCATAAATATAATTATTAGGTTTACAGCTATGATTTGTCAAGAAAAAAATAAAAAATTATTTATTAAAATAATAATCTAAGCTAATTTTAAAAACGATTTTTCTAATCATTTTTTTTTCACTAACTTTTATGCCTGGCATATGAATATCTTCTGGAAAAAAGATATTAATTGAGCCTTTATTTGCGATAGCGAAAGATTCATTTTTAATATTATTATCATAGTAAAGTAAATCCCTTTCTTCTATATATTCTGTATTCAAATATGATCCATCATTTACTTTAAACCCTAATTTTTCGTCCCCATTCACCACATATTGCATATCAATATATTTAATATGTGATTCTGCTTTGATGTTTTTTCTATCCTCAGTTGTAAAATCAATTACTTGGGCATATAACTCTTTGCCACATATTTCAAAAACGCCAGCATCTAGTTTTTCGACATCATTATTTTTGATAAAATCTATTGCTTTAGAAAACTTATCACTCAAAAATTTATCTTTTTCTATTGCTACTATATTTGTTGAGATCATTTAGTTGCCTCTTTTTTATAATTTTCTAAAGCATGAATTTGGTTTACAACAAAGTTATGATTAGGAGTACTTATTTTTAGTTTTGCTGCTGCTTTTACTACTGCTCCACTTATTGTTTCAACTTCAGTTTTTCTACCATTTCTTATATCTGCACAGATTGATGTAACGCCATTTTTAGAATTTTTAATAACTGTGTTTATTTCTTCTAAAAGAGTATCTTTATCAGCTTTTAAGTTTAAGGCTTTTGCAACTGTTATAGCTTCATCGAGTAATAGTTCAACTAGGATAAACGCATTTTTATTTTCTCCTAAATATCCAATTTCGCATTGTAATATAGCTGTTGTTGCACTTAAGGATGTGTTAATAAAAAGTTTGTTCCAAATTAATTGATTAATATTTTCATGAAAATGTGCATCAAAGCCACTTTCATTGAAAGATTTAATTAATTTAGAAAGAAAATCTTCATTGACTGTATTTAAAAACCCAATATTTGTTTTACCTTTTCCAAATCTAGCAATATGGGCAATATCAACAAATTTTCCAACATCTTCTGTTGTTCCAATTATTATTCTCTCTTTATCTACATAGTTTTTTAATAAGTCTTGATGGCCTGCGCCATTTTGTAGTGTTAATAAATATGTATTTTTACCAATTAGGTGTTTGTTTTGATCTAATGCAAGTTTAGAATAAATTGCTTTTACAAAAACTATTAGTATATCAACTTCTCCAATATCTTTTGAATCTGTATAAGCTTTAGGATGATATAGGTTAGTTTTACCATTTTCATCTAGTTTTAATCCAACATTGTTTATTGTATCTACAACCTTTTTATTTGTATCAATTAATGAAACATCATTTGTAGTAGATAACTTGCCACCATATATTGAGCCCATTGCTCCTGATCCAATTATTGCTATTTTCATAATTGTTCCTTCTTTATTATATTTATGCTTTCTCTTATTACTATTTCAGGAAATAGTTGTATTTTCTTAGAAACGTGTTTTTTATCTATTAGGTTAATTAAAGTTTGTGCACCTAATTGTCCTAATTCTCCCATTTTATTATTGAGTGAAGTAAGGGAGGGGGATGTCATGTTACAAAATGAACTATTGTTTATCCCAATTACTCCCATATCTTTTGGGATACTTATTTTCTTATCATTTAGCATCTTTATAACTAAAGTTGCTAAATAGTCATCAGAACAAATAATAGAATCTATATCTTTTGTATTATCTAAATATTTTTCTAATTCTCTTAAATCTTTATTAATTTCATTGTTTATTAGAGATAATTGTTTTCCATCCATCTCATATTTTTCTAAACCTTTTAAGTAGCCATTTATCTTTAATTTTGTACTAGGAGTGTCCATCCAACTTAAAAATAGGGGAGATTTGTAATTGTTTTCATTTAGAAGCCTTACACAATCCTTAACACCTTCATCTTCAGCAACTACTATGTTTTTAATGTTTTTGTTGGGTAATGTACCATTTAAAAATATGATAGGTTTTGTTTTAAAATGTTTTCTAATACTTTTTTCAACTGTTTTATTTTGAAATATTGATCCAATTATTATAGCACCATCAACTTGTCTCTGGCTAAGTATTTCAATGCTAGATTCCATTCTAGAAAAAGTAGTACCAGCATTAATAATTATTGAACAATATCCTTTCTCTAATAAATTGGTTTCACATTCATAAGCCATTTCTGTATAGTGTGAGTTTCTAATATCTGCTACTAATATTCCAATTAGATTTGTCTTATTAGTTGATAAGCTTCTTGCTGTTTCATTAAGGTGGAAGTTATATTCATCTAATACTTTTTGAACTTTTTCTTTAGTTTTCGTATTTGAAACTTTATTGTTAATTACTCTTGAAACTGTACTAGCAGATACACCAGCTTTTTCAGCAATTTCATATATTGTCAAAATATTACCTCCTTTTTTAAAAAGCTATAATGTTGTAACCGATTTCAACTATTATTAATAATTATAAAATCATCTCATCTAATTCGTTACATTTGGGTATTTATTGAGTGTAAATACTTGCAACCGGTTGCAACTTTCTGAAATATAACATGCTTTTTTTTAGCTGTCAACAAAAAAAATAAATAAAAATTTTGTGATGTTTTGTTAAATTGAAATATCAAATTTTACTTTTTATTTTTATTCCAAGATATAATGTTTCTATAAGCGATAATCTTAGTGTTTAATTTTTGAGCTTTAAACTTTTTAAAAATAAATATTTATATACATATTTTTCATTAAGTATTCCTTATTGAAATGAGATAAAAGTCTTAATATTTTGTGATCCAATATATTTTTTAAGCGATAAATTTTACGATAAATATTTTTTTAAAACAGGAATAATCTTTTAGGATATGATAAATAATTCATTTTTTATTATCTTTAGTTAACTATATTCTTGATTAAATTATTGTTATAAGTAATTATATTTAATAAGGTGGTTTTTATGTTAAAAAGATATTGGTTTTTATTTGTCAGTTTGCTAGTGCTTTTCATTAGTTGTCCATTAACTAGTGTTGAAGATGGGAAAACTAGTGAAGCTATTAATCGGTTGGTTTATGTTCCAATTTTTAATGATACAGTGGATAATACTTCTAAATCTATTGATTTTGCTTTTACTAATCAATCGTCTTCAATAGAATCTGAACTTCATGGAACTATGTATTTACCTCAATTATCTTGTTTTAAGCAAATACAATCAGATAATATTTCAACAGATACTTTAACTGTTAAAATATTTCATAAAGATGTAATTGGAACTTATTCTTATGATACAGTAAAAGATGAAGCAACTTATTTATATAGGATTGATGATGATGGTTATATTGAAGTTGTTGTTAAAAGTGATGGCACATTTACTTATAAACAATATTTATTAGTAGATATCAATTCATTTTCTATTGATAATATGTATTGGTTGTGTGAATACGATGATTGTAAAATAGAATATAATGATAGTGATTTAGCTAACTATACTCTAAAGGGGCATCTCTATTATGGTCAACTAGCTGATAATTTAAGTGGAGAAGGTGCTATTATTGAAAATTACAATTTAGGTCAAGCTAATGTTTATGTTCATGGAACGGATAAAATGGTTTATGGGTTTGTTGATCCTTATACTGTTCCAACTAGTGTTGAATTAACAAGTGAAGAATCTTATATTTCTGATAAATCTCCTGATGATGTAACAATTGATGAAGTTGCAAATCATTTAAGCTATATTGAAAATTATAAATATGAAAGAGACTATAATGATTATTATTATTTTAATGATTATTATTATGATATTGAAAACGATTGGTTTTATGGACAATTGTGTAGTGCAGATAATCTATTATGTGATGATAGTAAAACTATGGACGCTGATGAGTTTTTAGCTACTACAGGATATTCTTTTGAAGACTTAGGCTTTTCTGATTGTGATAATTGCGTACATTTATTAGCAGAAAGTACAGGTGTTGATTATTTACTTTTAGGGGAAGGTGATATAACTAAATGGGAAAAGGTCGATGATTTTTATTATTTAGAATTTAGTGTAGAAAAAGATGGTGTTTATATGAAAATTCATAGTTTTCAAATTTGTGACGAAAATAAAGATAAAATAAGTAATTATGCTGATAT
>NZ_JBNAIC010000019.1:0-2576 GCF_050031695.1 Pleomorphochaeta sp.
TTTTTAATTTTTCTACTAATATAATAACAGATGGTAAAATAATTATTGTTGCTAACATAGAATTCATTAAGGCTACACTCATTAGAATACCAAAATACTTGATTGGCATATAACTTCCAAACGTTAACATTAACATTCCAAAAACAATAGAGATTGTTGTTAAAACAATTGGTCTTCCTGTTTCTTGTATTGTTATAGTAATTGCTTCTTTATAATCTTTAATAGTAGGATTTTTTATTAAAGTGCTATACTTTAATAAGAAATGAATAGCATCGTCTACCCCTGCCCCAATTGCAACACTTGCAAAGCTTACAGTTACCATATCAAATGGTATATTTAAAAAGTACATGAAAATATAATTTGCCATAACACCAACAGATACAGGTATTAATGTTAACACACCTCTGTAAATAGATTTAAATGCTAAAGCTGCAATAATGAAAACAAGTAAATAAGCTAATAGTTGAGAATTAAGCTGATCATCCATCAACTGGTTACTAAATCGAAGTGCAGCTGAATTTGTTCCACCAAATTCAACTGTGCATTCACTAGGAAGTAAAGGTATTGATTTAATCATAATCTCTTCTAACCTTTTACTACTTGAAACCGTTGTTATATCATTATTAATACTATCATAACATTGTAAATATATTTTTATAGTATTAGAGTCATCACTAATAGTTCTGCTTAATAAACCAGCATTATTACTTTTTAAAATAACCATTAACTTGCTAAACAAATTAAGAAGTGCAGAACTCTCAGGAATAGAAGCTTCCCCTTTATATAGTTTATTTAAATATGCGACATATGAAGAAAATGAAATATTTTGTAATACATCAGGACTTTGAATGATAGTAGATTCAAAATCATATACTTTATCTAAGTTTTCAGGTTGAAGAAAATACTTGTTACTATTTTCTGGAGCTTTAATGGTTATTTCATATGGTATATCACCACCAAAGGTTAGAGATATATCTTTTGTATCATTTACAATCCTATCTGACGATGGGAAATAAGCCATATAGTTAGTATCTACATTAACTTTATCTTTTAAAAATATAAAACCGAGAATAATTAATAAATATAAAAATATAAAAATTAACCATTTCTTTATTACTATTTTTGACAAGCTGTTAATAACTTTAGTTAATAAACCACTTTTTACAACTTTAGACTGTTTCTCTTTTGGTGCATGTAATAAAGATAATATTATAGGAATTAGTGTTAATGAAATTATAATACAATAGACTATTCCAATAGATACAACTAGTCCAAATTCTTTTAAACTATCAACTTTAGAAACTAATAAACTTATAAAACCAGCAATAGTTGTAAGACCTGCTAATATTATTGTTTTATAAATACTACTAGCTGCAATAGGTGCTAAATCATCTCTAATCCCATTATTAAACTTAGAGTAATATTCACTAACTATATGTACTGAATAAGAACTACCCAAAACAAGCACCATACAAGGTGTTATAATATTAATAATAGTAATTGGTATATCTAATAAAGACATCGTCCCAAACGTCCATATAATAGCTAATATTGATAAAAAGAAAGGTAATATCATAGATCTTTTTGCTCTAAAAGATAAATAAAATATTAGCAATATAATTACAAAACAAAGTATCAATAAAATTGATAAATCGTGAGTTAAATAATACATTACTCTATAATTAATTGGGAGAGCCCCAGTTATTGCATAATTAGAATCATATTTATTCAAAGGTTCAAAATATTCTAATAATTCATATATTTCATTTTCATTTAAATAAGAAATGCTTATTAAATATAAAACTGAATCTAAATTTTGACTTACTAAATAACCTGTTGCAGTTGGATCATTCGCTATTTTTAATTTTAGAGTTTCAACCTCTTCATCACTCCACGCTTTTCCTACTTTATGAGATGATATTGGACTAACTTTTAATCTTGTTCCTTTTTTTTCTATTGTTACATAATCAAATACTGATGATATTGATTGAACTTTTTCTGAATTTAGTAAATTTTGTAAGCATATATCTAAAGTATTTAAATAAACTGGAGTAAATAGATTTTCGCTTTTTATCATTAATAATAAGCTTGATGACTTCTTTTTATCTTTTTCTACTTCATTAACAATCGGATACTCTACATCAGCAGAATCATTAAAACTTTCTAATATAGGGTTATTAGCAATTTCAATGGGATCAATCTTTTCTATATCATTATAAACTGATAATAAAGAACTAACTTCGTCTTCATCAAAAGAACCATCTACTTGATAAACTGTAGCTTCTGTTTGATTGAATATAGTAGTAAAATCTGCATTTACTTTTAACTTCATAGCATTAATTAAGAAGAAAGTTGTAATAACAGTTATTATAGTTATTATTAAAAGTTTATGTTTATTCTGGAAGTTAAAAAATTTATTAGACATAGTCCCTCATTTATTCATAATCATTATTATTATTTAATATTAAGTTAAAGATTAAATCAAGTTTATTAGTTTACAAAAACATTAATATTTATTTACTAATTAACAATAATTTCAACTTTAAATATATATAAATAAATTTTTCTTGATTTTT
>NZ_JBNAIC010000020.1:0-104913 GCF_050031695.1 Pleomorphochaeta sp.
TCATACTCATGCTTGTTGAATTTTCACTGTCTCTCATTATTTTACGAGATTTTTCATCATATAAATTTTTCATTTATTCCTCTGTTAGTTTGTTAAATTTAGATATTGTTAGTATAGACTAATAAATAACAAGGTACAATAAGGTATATTAATTAGATTATCAATTAATCTATTTTTATATAATATTTCTAATAATAATGATTGTGAATATAAGTATAAGGCTTTAAACTAAGTATCATATTTTTTAGTGAAAGGAGGGTAATAATTAATGAATTTAATAGGTCTAGATATTGGAACGACTTCTATTAGTGGAGTTTTATATTCAACAAAAAAGCATGAAATTTTAAAGATTTCTTTTATCGATAACGAATTTTTAATAAGTGGTGAAGGTGAATATATACAAGATCCTAATTTAATATTAGATAAGATAGAAAATATAATTAATGAATTAATAGATTTTTCTTTAGATAATATTATGGCAATGTCATTAAGCTCTCAGATGCATGGAATATTATATGTAGATGATAAAGGCGATGCTGTATCTCCTTTATATACTTGGCAAAACCAAAGAGGCTTAAAAATTATTGAAAATGAAAAGTTAGAAACTTATCTTTCAAATATATTAGGTTATCCAGTTTATACAGGTTATGGGATAACTACTCATTATTCCTTATTGTTAGAAAATAATATTTCTAAGTATGCTAATAAATTTTGTACAATAGGGGATTATGTATGTATGAAGCTTTCTAATTCTACAGTTCCCCTTACAGATATTACTTTGGCTCATAGCATGGGTATATGTGATATTAAAACTGGGAAAAGATCAAAAAGCTTAGAGAAATTAGGAGATGCTTGTATAAAATATATTCCAGAAATTAGTACTAAAATAGAAAAATTAGGAGAATATAAAACAATAGCAGTAATTCAAGCTATAGGGGATAATCAAGCAAGTTTTTTAGGGTCTGTAAAGAATAAAGATAATAGTATTTTATTAAATTATGGTACTTCAGGACAAATTTCTTTCTTTGATAAAGATTATAAAAATTATTTGGGTTATGAGATAAGACCTTTAGGAATTAATGAAGGTTTTATCAATGTTGCTTTTTCGCTCTGTGGTGGTAATTCTTATAAGATACTATCTTCTTTTTTTGAAGAAGTAGTTTTAACTTTTTCTGGCAATGATAATATAAATAGTATGAAAGTTATGGATAATATGGATTTGGATTTTTCTAAAAAAGAAATAAATTGTATGCCATTTTTCTTAGGACAAAGAGGGAAAGAAAGCTCTAATGCTTATTTTACGAATATAACAGAAGCTAATTTCAATTCACATAATATTGTAAAAAGTTTGGTTATGGGTATGGCTAAAGAGCTTTTTACTTTTTACACTAATTTGCCAAATTCTAAAATAAAAAAATTAAAATATCTTGTAGGATCTGGAAATGGAATTAGGAAAAACTTTCACCTACAAAAAGCTGTTGAGTCACTTTATATGAAAAAATTATATTTATTTGAATTACAAGAAGAGAGTTGTTTAGGCTCTATTATCCATGCAGGAAAAGGTATAGGTTTTTATAAAGATTATAAAGAAGGCTCTAAGGATATTGTTAAATATTAAAAACTCATTGTCTTGTTAAATAACTTATAGAAGTATATAAAATATATTATGAGTGATATAGAAAACAAAAGTAGATTCACATCTAGAGTTGAAAATTATGTAAAGTATAGACCTAGTTATCCACAAGATGCCATAAATTACTTGTTTCTAAATGGAATAAATAAAAAAAGTGTAGTAGGTGATATAGGATCTGGTACCGGTATTTTAAGTAAATTGTTAATTGATAGAGTTGAAAAATTATATTGTGTTGAACCAAATTTAGCTATGAGAGACTATGCTAATAAAATGTTATCAAATAATAATAATTTTTATTCTATTGATGCTAGCGCTGAAAATACTACTTTATCAGATAATCAATTAGATGTTATAACCGTTGCACAAGCTTTCCATTGGTTTGATTTAGAAAAATGTAAAAGTGAATTTAATAGGATATTGAAGCCTAATTCTAAAACTTTTCTTCTCTTCAATAATAGACTATCAAATACTTCATTTTTAGAAAAATATGATGATATATTAATTAATTTTTCAAAAGATTATAAAAAAGTTAATCATCAAAATTTAGGGAAGGATGAATTTAATTTCTTTTTTGATAAGAAATGGGAAAAGGTATCTTATAATAATTTCCAAATTTTTAATTTAGAACAATTTATAGGACGGGTTGCTTCTTCTTCTTATACTCCTGAAAAAGGCGATACGAATTATGAAATTTTTTATAGTGAAATAAAAAGAATTTTTGAAGAAGAAAATGTTGATGGTTTTGTGCGATTTAATTATAAAACTGAAATAATTTCATCAACATAAAAAGATAGTCTTTGCTATAAATTAATATAGCAAAGACTAAATATAGTATTAACTCATTTGAGGTTGTAATTTGATTTCAGATTGTTTATGTAATTTAATTGTGCTTTTAGATTTATTGTAATTTATTAATAACGATATTATTGAAATAATTATTGCTAATCCATCAGATAGAGGAACAGCTGCCCAAACACCCATTAATCCGAATAAATTTTGTAATATTAAAATAAACGGTATTAAGAATAAAAATTGTCTTAGTATTCCAAGAATTAATGCTTGTGTACTTTTTGCAATGGATTGATAAAATCCTATTGCATAAATATTAACACATAACAAAGGGAGCATTAACATATAAATTCTAAGCCCAGTTACTGCGATATTAATAGTAGAAGAAGTTGGATCTATGAACATACTAATAAAAGTAGTTGGAAATAGTTCCATTAATAAAAATACTAATGTTGAGAAAGCTATACCTACAATTAATCCTATTTTTAGTGTTTTATATGATCTATCTAGTCTATTAGCTCCATGATTATATCCTATAATTGGTTGCATTCCTTGTTGTATTCCCATAATTGGCATGATAAATAATGTAAATAAACTATTTATTGCTCCCATAGCTGTAATAGCTGCTGTACCACCATATTGTCCTAATCCTCTATTCATAAAACTCATAGCTATACTTGAGCCAAGTGTTGTGATAAATGTTGTAATACCTATAGAAACTATTGAAGTAAAAATATTTAGGTTTGGTATAAAATCCTTAAATGAAAGATGTAAAATACTTTTTCCTCTAATATAGAATGATAAAAGTAGTACTAATCCAACAAGTTGCCCTGAAATAGTAGCTAATGCTGCACCTTCAACGCCCATGTTTAATTTAGCAATAAATATATAATCTAAAATAATATTGGTAATAGCTGAAAGCATCATTGCCATCATTGATAATATAGGTTGATTTTCTGTTCTAACAGCACTATTTAAGTTAAATGAAATCATTTGGAATATAAAACCATATATAATGATGGTAATATAACTTGAAGCATATTCAATTGTATCTAAAGATGCCCCAAACAAATAAAGAAGTTCATCTAAGTTTATTTTCATAATAATTTAAATGATTACTGAAATTAATACCCCAATACTTAACATATTTCCAAAAACATTGCTTGTTTTCTTAAGATCTTTTTTGCCTAAATTAATTGACATTAAAGATGCACCACCAATACCAATAAGAGATGCAAATGCAAAAATAATCATCATAATAGGAAAAGCTATTGTAAGTCCTGCTAAAGCTTCTTCTCCTGCAAAATTACCAATAAATATTCTATCGACTACGTTGTATATTGCATTTACAATCATAGCAATTACTGCGGGGATAGAATATTGTGCTAATAATTTTCCTATCGGTAAAGTTTCTAATTCTTTTGTCTTGTCGTTTTTCAAGTAATTTCTCCAAAAGTGCTAAATAGTTGTTAGAATTAGATATTTTTGAAGAATTTTTATTATTATATTTTATTATAAATTGAATCTAGAGTTTTAAGAGCTATTTCTAAATCTTTTATATCTTTAGAATCTAAATTATTTAAAAGAGAATTAAAATGAATATTTAATTCATCAATCATTTGCTTTGCAATTTCATATCCAAATTCAGATAAACAGAGAGTTGTTTTTCTTTTATCTTCTAAAGATGTTTTTTTTAATATAATATTTTTCTTTACTAATTTATCAGTTAAATAAGTAAAAGAACCACTTTTCATATCAACAGCATCAATATAATAATTCATGGTTTTATTTGGAGTGTGATAAATTTCCATTATTGCTTTAACTTCATTTTTTTTAATTGGTATTTCAGAATTAGGTTTAAATGAACTTAATACTTTGTGTAAAAATCTAGGTAATGTATTAATTGACATACCAAGGTTTTTTAAATCTAGTGTTTGAGGCATAATAATCTCCAAAAAATATCTTGAATTCTAACTAATATATAAAGTAATTGTATAAACAATATAAGTCAATAGAAAATTGTTAGAATTCAAGATATTTTATAATTTAAAAAGCAACTATGTAAATAGTTGCTACTATAACAAGATGAAAGTAAATATTAAATTATTCAACGTAATAATTTATAATGTTTGTACTTGTATAATCACCTGCGTCTAAATCAGATTCACCATTCCAAGAGAAATAAAAAGTACAAAGTGTTTTTGGATTATTCAAATGGTTACCATTATCCAAACCAACAGAATATGGGAAACTTATATTACCTTGACCAATAACGCTAGGAGTAATTCCAGAATCATTTCCATTTTCATCATTATTTATAAATTCACCAGGTTCAATGTTTACTTTTAAAGTTAAATCATTTCTCTTGTTATATCTTGCATCAATAGTATAATCCCCAGTTGTTCCGTCATTTGTAATATCAACAACTACTGTGTCTTCTCCAGCATCTGCTATTTCAACTCCTGAACTATTTTTAAGGGATAATTCAACGGATTCAGAAGCAACACTAGTTGATAATATTACTTTACCAGTTTTTGCAAATAATCCTACACTTGCTATTAGAATAATAGCTAGAATTGTTAATAGTTTTTTCATAAAACACCTCCAATAACAATTACAAATACATATAAATACGTAAGAAACACATGTAAATATATGTAAAATACACATAAACACATAATAAGCACACTAACAATAATAAATCCTTAGTATTCTACTTGTCAAATTGAAAAAGGTAAATTTTTGCAAAAAAGATGTATTTTTAATTAGGAAACATTGTCTATTTAAATAATAGTATGGTTATTATTATTTTTTAGAATTTATTATTAGACCTGTGAAGATAAGTATAATTCCTATAATAGTATTAATTGTATATGCTTCGTGTAGGAAAAGAATTCCTAATAAAGAAGCACTTAGTGGTTCTGCTAAAGTATAAGTAACAGTTTTTGCTGCAGAAGTTTTTTTAATTCCTAATGCAAAAAGAGTGTAAGCTAAACTTGTTGCTATTATTCCAAGATATAAAAGAGGTATAATTTCATTAGATGTGATAACAAAATCATTTCTATAAATCAATAATATTGGAGATAGACAAATTGCCCCAAAGAAGAAGATTATACCATTTGTTTTTATTCTTGAATTATTAGCATATGCTTTTTTAGAATTAATTACAAAAAGAGCATAACTAAAACCTGCAGAAAGAGCACATATTATTCCAAGTATATCTGTTTGTGTTTGATTATTATTATAGAAAATAAATATACAACCTAAAATTGATATTAAAGTTGCAAGTACCCACTGTTTACTTAATTTGACTTTAAATATTTTATTTATAATGCCAGTAAAAATAGGGGCACTTGATATTGCTAGAATTGTTCCAAGGGCTACCCCTAATCTAGAAACACCAATAAAGAAAAAAGGCTGATATATAGAAATACAAATAGATGAAATAAATATTGATTTTTTGTTAACTAAATTCTTAAAAGTTGATTTCTTTTCTAAAAAAGAAGTAAAGAATAAAAAGCTTCCTCCAATAATCATTCGAAAGGTAGCAACAACTAATGGTGGCATAGCTGAAGATAAAAAAGTTTGAGAAGTTCCAGTTGTTCCCCACAATATGGCACCTAAAAGAATTAAAAAAGGATAATAGTTCATAAGTAATTCATATTACTATATATGATATAAAAAAACCATATAAAATCTTAAATTGATTATTTGCCCTTTAGTTTTATTTTTTTGCTAGGTATGTTATAATAATTATTTGAAAAATAACTTTTTAATTATTTGGGGGATAAATGAAAGTTAATACTTATCATGGGGCTGGAATGCTATTATGGCACAAAGAAGAAGATGGTAATATATCTGTACTATTAGGCAGAAGAAGCTTTAATCCTTGCAAAAATCTTTGGAATATCCCTGGGGGAGGGTTTGAAGATAAAAAAGATGGATATGATAATAATTTGAGAGCCTATTATAAAACTGCAATAAGAGAAACTTATGAAGAATTTGGAATAGAAGTTGATAATTTAGATAAAAGACCATTGTGGAAAATGCATGTTCCATTTTTTAATTGGGAAGTTTATGAATCTGAAATAAAATCAAAAATAAACCCGTCTTTTAATATGGAATTTTCAACTGTTAATTGGTTTGATATTGAAGATTTACCATCAGATTTAGGACTTTTTGTTAAATCTCAAATTAGAAATTTAAAAAAGAAGATTAGTAGTTAAGGATTATTTCTTTAGTAACTATGAAACTAATCCATTCATCACTTGGTTTTTTATCTGTAATAACATAATTAATTGGATCATAGTTAGAAATTTTAGTTAAGCAAGATTTTCCCAATTTAGTATGGTCAACAATTAAAAAATTAGTATCACTATTTTTTATCATCTTTTTTAATATTTGAGCTGCAGCTTCATTATCATGACTAAGGCCAAAATCAGTAGATATTGCAGTAGGACTTATAAAAGCTTTATCAGCATGTAAATTGTCTAAATTAGATAATGTCGTATTTCCCCTAAATGCATTAGAGTTTGAAATTAATGTTCCACCTAAACTTATTAGCTTTATAAATGGTGAAGAAGATACTATATTCATAATAGAAAGTGAATTAGTAATAACTGTAGATTTTACTTTGTTTTGTTTTAATAATTTAGCAATGCAAAAACTAGTTGAACTAGAATCTAACATTAATACATCTCCATCATGAATGTACTTTATAGCAATTTTAGCTAAGGATTCCTTTTCTTTTACCATAACTTGTTCTCTAAGTTTAATTGGTATAGATTTATCAAACGTATCAATTTTGTAAGCTCCACCATGAACTTTTATAATACCAATATTTTTCCTAGATAAATAATCTAAATCACTTCTTATTGTTTCCATTGTTACATTAAGTTTTTGCGCTAATACTTTTACTGTAATAGTCTTTTCTTTATCTAAAATCTTTTTTATTTGGTTTCTTCTTTCATTAGCAAGCATTTTTTACCTCAAAACAAAATTTAATATCTTTTTTATTAAACTAACACTAATAGTATGTTATGTAAAGAAATATATAGAGATAATTTTGTTTTATTTTTCTTGACTTTTGGTTTTTTTCGTGTTTATATGATAAAAACAAGTGA
Organism: Pleomorphochaeta sp.; assembly: GCF_050031695.1. Classification (GTDB taxonomy): domain Bacteria; phylum Spirochaetota; class Spirochaetia; order Sphaerochaetales; family Sphaerochaetaceae; genus Pleomorphochaeta. The sequence continues at coordinate 7,546 of NZ_JBNAIC010000020.1, forward strand.
AAACAAAATAAAAAAAGGTGTTGTATGAAAAGATTAGATGATTCTTTAGCTTTTATATTAAAGCATGAGAATATTGCCTGGTATAGTGAAGGTAAAGTTAGAATTCTTGATAGAAGAATTTATCCTATGGAAGTTAAATTTGTTGAATGCACGTCTCATAAAGAAGTAGCAAAAGCTATTACTGATATGGTAACTCAAAGCTGGGGGCCTTATTTTGCTGCTGGTATGGGTATGGCATTAGCTGCTTATGAAGCAGATAAACAAAATGAAAAAGATTTTATAAGTTTTATGCATAATGCTGGTATAGCATTATATACTGCAAGACCTACTACTTCAGCTTTTATGAAAGAAATTGTTGAAAAATGTGAAAATGCAGCTATAAAAGCAAAAGTAAAAGGCGAAAGTGCTATTGATGCAGCATTTAATACAACTCTTGAATATTATGAAGAAATTTATTCTTCATGCCAAATAATGGGCAGACATTTAGTTGATAATTTTCCACAAAAGGGAACTGTAATGACTCAATGTTGGGCAGAAACAGTTGTTGGAATGATGCTTAAAGCTATTAGAGAAGATAATAAAGATATAAAATTTATATGTCCTGAAACTCGACCTTATTTACAAGGAGGAAGATTAACAGCTAGTTGTATTAAAGACATGGGTTTTGATGTAACTGTAATTACTGATAATATGCCAGGATATGTTTTAGAAAAGAAAAAAGTTGATGTATTTACATCTGCTGCTGATGTAATTTGTATGGATGGTCATATTGTAAATAAGGTTGGAACATTTCAAATTGCTTTAGCTTGTAATTATTTTGATATTCCTTATTATGTAACGGGGAAACCAAATTTATCTCATCCTGATAAAGCTTCAATTGTTATAGAAGAGAGAGATCCAGAATTAGTGTTACATGCTCTTGATAAGAAATTTACATATGAAGGAGTTAAAGGTTACTATCCTGCATTTGATATTACTCCTCCATCTCTTTGCGCTGGTGTTATTACAGATAAAGGTAAATTAGATCCAGATAAATTAGAAGATTATTATAAATAAAAATAAGGAAATATAGAGAAATGGATAAGTTTTTAAAAGAAAGAGAAGAAGTTGCTCAAACCATGAATAGATTATTTGCAAGAGGTTTAACAACAGTATCAGGTGGAAATATTAGTTTAAGAATAAATGATGAATTATTTTGTATTACTCCATCAGCACTAGATAAAAGTTGTTTAACAGCAGATAAAATTGCTATTGTTGGTTTTGATGGTACTAACCATACTCCTGAATTTAAATTAAGTATTGAAAGTGAAATTCATAGATTATTATTAATTAATAGACCTGAAATGAATGCTGTAGTTCATTCTCACCCAATTTATGCATCAACATTTAGTGCAATTGAAGGGGAGAAATGTAATATTTTAACTAAATTAACTGCTGAAGCTTATTATTTTATGGGTGATGTTATTAATGTACCATATCATTTAATGGGAACAGAACCGTTAGCTCATGAAGTTGCAAAATATGCAAAAGATTATGATGTAATGTTAATGAGAAATCATGGTGCTATTGTTTTAGCAAAAGATTTATTAGGTGGATTTGATAAAATGGACCTTTTAGAAAGAGCTGCAAAAATGACTGTAATTGCAAAACAATTAGAATCTTGTGGTGTAAAATTAAGTGAATTAAATGAAGCTCAATCTAAAGAGATTGAAGCTTTATGGTAAGGTAGAGTTTATTTATGTCTGAGTTAAATTTTTTAGAAAAGGTTAATGCAAGTGCTGCCTATATAAATGAGAAAATTAATTGTGATATCGAAATTGCTTTAGTTTTAGGTAGTGGATTAGGTGAATTAGCAAATGAAATAGAAAATCCAACTATTATTGATTACAAAGATATACCATTTTTTCCAAGTTCTACAGCTCCAGGTCATTATGGAAGATTAGTAATCGGAAAATTAGGTGATAAAAATGTTGTTTGCATGCAAGGTAGATTTCATTATTATGAAGGCTATGATACAAAAACAATTTGCTATCCAATTTTTGTGTTCAATCAGTTAAAAATTAAAAAATTAATTTTAACAAATGCAAGTGGTTGTTTACATGATGAATGGAATGTAGGTGATTTAATGATTATTAAAGATCAAATTAAATTGATTGCTGAAAATCCATTAAGAGGTGAGAACTTTGAAGAATTAGGCCAAAGATTTTTCGATATGTCTAACACTTATTCTTCAAAAATGGTACAATTAGCGAAAAATTGTGCAAAAGAAATAGATTTGCCAATTAGAGAAGGAGTATATCAATTTGCCAGTGGTCCAAGTTTTGAAACTGCTGCAGAAGTACAACTATATAAAAAATTAGGTGCTGATGCTGTTGGAATGTCTACAGTATTTGAAGCAATAACTGCAAGTTATTTTAATATGGAACTTTTAGGTATAAGCTGTTTGACTAATATGGCAACAGGAATAAGTAAAACTTTATTAGATCAACAAGAAGTAATTGATGCAGGTAAAAAGGTAAAACCTCAATTTATTAAATTATTAAAAAAAATAATTAATAAATGGGATTAATATAAGAATTTCTAAGGAGAAAAAGTTATGAAAAAATTGTTGTTAATCGTAATGTGCATGTTTAGTGTAACATCATTAGTTTTTGCTGGTGGTAGTAGTGAAGAAGTTGCTCAAGAAGAAGGCTTAAATATTACTATCGTTACTACTCCATCAGGTGTTGATGATGGTTCTTTTAACGAAGAAAACTATAACGGTATTTTATCATTTATTGAAAAAAACCCAGGTGCTAGTGTAAAACCTTTAAGAGAACCTAGTGGTGATGTTGCAAAAGCTTTAAAAGTAGCTTCTGATGTTGTAGCTGATTATGATGTTGAAGTATGTACTGGTTTCCAATTCGCAGGTATTTCTCAATTAGCTATTGATAATCCTGATACAAAATTTATCTTAGTTGATACTTTCCCATCAGATCCTAATGATCCTTTTAGTACTGTTGTTTTAGATAACGTTTATGCTATGCAATTTGCAGAACAAGAATCTGGTTTCTTTGCTGGTGTAGCAGCTGCTTTAGAAACAAAAACTAACAAAGTAGCAGTAATCAATGGTGTAGCTTATCCTTCAAATGTTAACTACCAATGGGGTTTTGAATGTGGTGTTTTATATGCTAATGCAAAATATGGTACTGATGTAGAATGTGTTGAATTAGCTTCTCAAGCTGGTACTGATGTAACAGGTGCTAATGTTGGTGGTAACTATGTTGGTTCATTTGCTGATGAAGCTACTGGTAAAATCGTTGCTAATCAATTAATTGCAAAAGATTGTGATATCTTATTTGTAGCTGCAGGTGGTTCTGGTAATGGTGTATTTACAGCTGCTAAAGAATCTAACGGTAGTGTAAAAGTTATCGGTTGTGATGTTGACCAATGGGATGATGGTACAGTAGGTGATGATAACATTATTTTAACAAGTGTATTAAAAGTAATGGGTGTAAATGTTGATAAACAATTACAAAAAATCAACGATGGTACTTTTGTTGGTATGAACGAAGTATTAAACGCAACTACAGATTCAACAGGATTCGTAAAAGCTGATGGTCGTCAACAATTAAGTGCTGATACTATCGCTAAAGTAGATCAAGCTTATGAAGCTGTAAAAGCTGGTACAATTGTTCCTGCTTCAAACTTCGGTGGATTTACACCTGAAGGTTTTGTAATTAAATAATTAATTTATTCTAGTTCATTACTCTTAATTGAGTAATGAACTATTTGGGGAAAATAAATGAATAATAACTTTGTTGAGCTTAAACATATTAGCAAAGTTTTTCCTAATATTGTAGCAAATGATGATGTTTCATTAGATGTAAAAAAAGGCGAAATATATGCAATTTTAGGTGAAAACGGTGCTGGTAAATCAACATTAATGAGTGTGCTTTTTGGTTTGTATGAGCCAAGTGCAGGTGAAATATTTATTAAAGGAGAAAAAGTAAATATTACTTCTCCTCTTGATGCTAATAAACTTCATATTGGTATGGTACACCAACATTTTAAACTTGTTGATAACCAAACAATTGCTGAAAATATAATATTAGGTATTGAGCCTATAAAAAAGAAATTTGGTTTTATTAGAAAAGTTGATATTAAAAAAGCGAACGAAGATGTAGCTTTATTATCAAAGAAATATCATTTGGAAGTAAATCCTACCGATTTAATTCAGGATATAGCAGTTTCTACAAGACAAAGAGTAGAAATATTAAAAATGTTATATCGTAATGCTGAATTATTAATTTTTGATGAACCTACTGCAGTTTTAACACCACAAGAAATTGAATCTTTATTAGAAATAATAAAATCATTAAGAGATAGTGGTAAAACTATAATTATTATTACACATAAATTAGATGAAATTAAAAAAGTCGCTGATAGATGTGCAATTTTAAGAAAAGGTAAATTAGTTGATGTATTAGATGTAAAATCTACAACAACTAAAGAAATGTCATCATTAATGGTTGGTCATGATATTTCTTTGGAAATAAAGAAAGAAGATATTGCTTATGGTGATACTGTTCTTTCAGTAAAAGATATTAGCAGTATAAATAAAGATGGCGTTCAAGTATTAAAAAAAGTTTCTTTTGATGTAAGAAGTGGAGAAATTTTAGCTGTTGCCGGTGTATCTGGTAATGGACAAGTTGAAATTGCTGATGCAATTACTGGCTTAATAGATATTAGTGAAGGAACAATTTCTGTAAATGGTAAAGAGTTAAACAATTTATCAATTAGAGAAAGAAGTGAATTAGGTATTTCTTATATTCCTGAAGATAGACATAATGTAGGACTATTATTAGATTTTACATTATCTGAAAATTTATGTCTAAAACAATATTATAAAGAGCCATATTGCTCAAAACATGGTGTATTAGATTTTTCAAAATTTGATTCCATTAGTAGTGATTTAATTGATACTTTTGATATTAGATGTGGTGAAGAAAGAGAGAAAACTATAGTAAGAAGCATGAGTGGAGGAAACCAGCAAAAAGCAATTATTGCTAGAGAAATCCATAGTGACGGTGAATTAGTTATATTTGTTCAACCTACTAGAGGTTTAGATGTTGGTGCTATTGAAATTATACATAACCGTATTGCTCAATTAAAAAATCAAGGGAAAGCTATTTTATTGATTTCACTTGAATTAGATGAAGTAATGTCTTTAGCTGATACAATTCTTGTTATCTATAATGGTGAAGTTCAAACTATTGAAGATGCAAAAGGATTAACTAAAGAAAAAGTCGGGGAATATATGATGGGAGTTCACCATGCTTAAAAAACAAAATTTATTTAAAAGAGCTTATGTGGGCTTTTGTGGTCCGGGCAAACATCAATTACTTAGAGTATCTTTATTTTGTCTTTTATTAAGTTTATTAGGTGGAGCTATATTATTATTATTATTAGGTAAGGATCCACTTGTAGCATACAGAAGCTTATTACAAGGTTCAGGTATTTTGCCAAAAGCTAAATATCCAGGTAAAAAATCACAACTTACTGATTTTTTAACACTATTAAATTATACAGTTCCTATGATTTTTGCATCTCTTTCAGTAGCCGTTGCCTTAAAATGTGGATTATTCAATATTTGTGTTTCAGGTATTATGGTTTTATCAGGATTTATAGCAACAGTATTAGTTGGTTATAGTGATATAACATCAATAGTTGCAAAGATTCTTGTTATACTAATTGGAATAGGTGTTGGTGCTTTAATGGGAGCATTAATTGGTTTTCTAAAATATAAATTCAATATGAATGAAGTTGTTGTTGCAATCATGTTTAACTATATAATTAGCTATGTTGCAAGCTTTTTTATTCAAACAAAATTTGTTGACCCTGTTACTAGACAGAGTGTTGAGATTAATGAAAATGCAAGATTAACTTTAGTAGATGTTGAAATGTTTAATCTAAGAATGAATATTACAACAGTTTTTATTTTAGCTTTAATTTTTGTATTTGTAATTAAATTTATGCTAGATAAAACAAAATTTGGTTTTGAATTAAAATCTGTTGGTGCAAATCAAAAAGCTTCTAGATATTGTGGTATTAAGGTTGGAAGTACAATAATTAAAACAATGATAATTTCTGGATCTTTAGCAGGTCTTGCAGGTGTAACTTATTATTTAGGTGCTTATGCATCTATTCAACCAAGAGTAGTTCCATCCTTAGGATTTGATGCTATTGCTGTAGCTTTACTTGGAAATATGACTCCAATTGGTTGTTTTTTAGCTTCTATATTAGTAATGATTTTTGAAACTGGAACAGCATATTTATCATCAAGAATTGGTGTATTAAGAGAAATTGCAGCATTAATAACAAGTATATTATTATTATTTAGTGCAAGTAGTGGTTATTTTAGATTAATTGCAAACAGATATAAACTCGAATTATTAGATAATGGAGGTAAAAATGAATAATATTATAATTGATTCAATGGCTTTTACTTTGCCTTTATTTATTATTTCTATTGGTGGTATTTTCTGTGAAGGTAGTGGAGTTACTAACTTAGCTTTAGAGGGTTTACTTGGAATGGGTGCTTTCTTTGGTGGTTTATTTGTAGCTTTATTAACTACTTCTTTTGTTGACTCTCAATCTTCATTAGTTTATTTATCCCTTTTTGCTGCTATGGCTGGAGGTGCTTTATTCGCAATGCTTTTTGCTCTAATGGCACTTAAACTTAAAGCAAATCAAGTTATCAGTGGTGTTGTAATTAATATGTTATCAGTATCCTTAACTGCATTTTTAACTAACCAATTAAATATTTCAATTTTCGGAGAATCCTCAAATAAGTTTATGTTATTTGTTTTTCCTAAAATTACAGTTCCTTTTTTAAGTAAGATTCCATTTCTTGGTGCATTCTTTACTGATGCTTATGGATTTGAATTTGTAATAGTAATTGTTGCATTAATAATGGCATACATATTATATAAAACACCTTTTGGTATGAGACTTAGAGCTTGTGGTGATAATCCTCACTCTGTTGCAGCAGCTGGTGGAAATGTATTAAAAATTAGATTTATTGCTATATTAATTAGTGGAGCAATGTCTGGTCTTGGTGGTATGTGTTTTGCATATTCTATTTCAACAAATTTTTCACCAAGTATTTATGTTGGTTATGGATATTTAGCTATTGCCGCATATATATTCGGTAACTGGAAAATTTCTAATACTTTATTAGCTTGTTTAATTTTCGGATTCGCAAGAAGTACAGGTTATTTCTTTATTCAAAAATTAGGCTTGCCAAGTAGTTTTAGTGATTTAGTATTAACTTTCCCATATATTTTAACTTTACTCTTATTGTTGTTCTTCTCTAAAACAACAAAAGCTCCTAGAGCTTTAGGTGAAGTTTATGATAAAGGAAAGAGATAAATAGATAAGGTAAATCTTTAAGATTTAATTATATAAGAAGAATAAATGAAAATTTATGGAGAGAAATTATGAAAAAAAGTAAATTAATTTTAACTGTATCATTAATTGCAGTATTATTAAGTTCTTGTGCAACTCAAGAGGTGATGATTGAGAGTGATGTTATCTCTGATAGTCTTTATTTGTCTACAACTTTAGATGTAAACATTGAAGATTCAATTTCAGAAGATCAATTAATTGATGAAATTGCAACTATTAGTGAAATGGATTTATCAACTGTTAGTGATGTTTTTGTTGCTTTAGTAAAAGCTGGTGAATTTGAAGAATTAGCATTAACTTATACTGAAGAAAAAGCTCAAGCTAGATTAGACTATTATGGTATTTCTGATGTAAAAACTTCAGATGCTAAATACGTAGCATGTGCTTTAGATGCACATATGATAGATATAGATTGTGCAAAAAGTGTATTAGCTGATTCAATTTCTAGTGATGTAGCAAATACTTTAGTTATGAATGTTGCTCAAGTTTTAGGTGTTGCAAGACATTATGTTGGTAAAGTATCAGATAGTGATATTATGAATAAAATTGCAACTACATTTGATTCATACTATATCTTTAGTGATAATAATTTAGATATAGTTGGTAAAGAATTAGTTAAAGCAAAAGCATCTACAGGTTATAATTTAAAGAAAGAAGGTGAAAATGCTAATTTCATTTCAGATTTAACTATTAAATATGGCCATTGTGAAGAAAAACATTTAAAACAATTAGTAGCTTTATTAAACAGTGAAGGTATTGATGCAAAATTACAAATCGAACCTAAAGTGTCTGTTTATCAATATATGTTAGAATGGGGCCCAATTCCTGAACCATCATATTCATATTTTGTAGAACAATACAGTGATGATTTTTATTTAGTAAATGCTTTAGAATATGATGCATTATTTGAATTTGAAAATGAAGCAGATTTATTAGATTTTGATAGAATTATTAATCAATATTCTAAGAAAAATAGTGAAAACCAAGCTGAAGGAAGTGATGTTAAATTAATTTCTGGTGCATGGTGGCAACCACTATATAGCACAGAAGATATGCATGATGAAGATGCTTATCAAGCAATTTATGATTGTGTAGCATTAGATGGTGGATATTCAATTCACCCATTTACTTTAGTAGAAACTAAAGATCAATTAGCAAGTGATATGAGAATATTAACTGATGCAACAATTGATTTAAGAGAATTCTATGTAAATAATGCATTCTATCGCTATTTAACAGGTGAATCTTGGGAATAAGAGATATAGATTAACAACTTTTGGGATTATTGATTTTCAATAATCCCATTTTATTTTTTATTTATTATTAATTATGTGCTATCATTAGTTATTAAATGAGGAGATAATTGTGGATAGATTTGTTAATGAAAATTATAGTTTTAGATTTGCAACAATTAATGATATGGATTTAATTATTGATTTTATTACAAAATTAGCTAAATCTAAAGATAAGATGCATAAATTAGATTTAAATGAAGAAACTTTAAAGTATTGGATTTTTGATAGACATTTAGCAAATGTTTTTTTCCTCATAAATGATAATAAAGAAGTTGGTTTTGCTCTTTATTCCTTTAACTTTTCCATATTCAAAGGCAAAGGTAGTATATTTTTAGAAGATATTTATATTCTAAAAGATTATAGAAATCAAGGATATGGCAAAATTATGCTACAGAAATTATGTCAAATAGCAAAAAGGAATAAGCTTAATAAAATTGAATGGACATGCCCAAAAAATAATGAAGAATGTGTAAAGTTTTTTAAATCTATAGGTGCTAGAGAAATTAATAAAAAAAGAATCTTTAGATTAGAAGATCAAAATTTAGAAGCCTTGATGCTTTAATAATTATTTTTTATTTTTATTAATTATTGTATCTGCAGCATATTTTCCTGTTAATATAGAAGTTGGTATTCCAGCTGGGCTATAAGCCCATTGGCCTGCTTGATATATATCATTTATTGGAGTAATAACTGCTTTCCCTATTTTAAATAATTTATTTACAACAGGTGTCTCCCTTTCATATGTCCAGCCTGTTATTGCACCTTGTGAAGTGTTAACACGTTTTTGGATTGTTAATGGGGTGTAGGAAAATTTAAATAATATATGATTATTTAAACCTAGATATATAGAGGATGATAAAACTTCAATTATTTTATCTTCCATAATTGCTTTAAATTCATCATACCAATTAGCTTCTTCTATTTTTTTTATGAAATCATATTCAAATAAAACACTTGCAATTAATCCTGTTTTTCCATTAGGAGATAACTTTTCATTTCTTATAGAGGGAATTGATATTTCAAATGTGTTGAATTCAAAGAATTGATCAATCCAATTAATAATTTGCTCTTTACTATAACTTTCAAAATTAATAATTATATCATTGAGTTTTGATGTGTGGATATTGTTTAATCCTTTTTTATTAGGAGTATAGAAAAAATGTCCATTAGAAATGTCTGAAAAATAGGATACAGGTTTATCAATGCCTAAATAAATTGAGAAAACAGAATCACCACCACGGCTTTTTAATAATTTTTCTTTGGTAATTGTGAATTTATTATATACCTTTTTATTTAGTTTTTTCGTATTCATTAGTGAATATAAATCATTTAAATTTGATGCCCATATCAAATTTGAATATGAATATATATTACCTTTATCATCAATTACATTGTGATCTATTGGGTTAATTTTGACTATTGTAGTATTATTTTTAATTATTAAACCATCTATAAGTGCTTTTTCTTTTAATTTTTTTGTTACTTCTCCTGTTCCGTTTTTTGGATAGATGTAATCTTGATATACATAAAAGTAACCTAAAGCAAAAAATGTAGATGTGTTTTTAAAAAAATGTTGGCTTATCATATCGATTAATGATTGATTTTTTGTATATTTTTGTAAAAAAAGTTCAACAGGTTTATTTAATCTATTCATATGTAATACAGATTTAACAAATTTAGGGAACCATGGAAGTAGTTCATGAATTAAATATTCTTTATCTTTTGTAAAATCTTTCTTAAATATTGGATTGTCAAACCCATACATTATTTCCATACTTTTTGTAATTTTGTATATTTGCTTAAAAATTATATCAATATCATTAATATTATTAGGAAATGTTGTAATTAATAAATCTTTAAATGATTTTATAGATTCTAAATTTGTAAAAGAAATTACATTATCTTCTATTCCTATAGAAACAAGACTATCTTCAAACTCGATATCAATTCCCAAATCTTTGAAAAGTGGTTTAACAATACCTGAGTTTTCAATTGATCTTGCGCCTACATCAAAAATAAAATCTCTATAATTAAAAGAATTTAGGAGGCCACCACAGTCTTCATTTTTCTCAATTAGTGTAACTTCATATCCTTCTTTTGTAAGGTATGCTGCGCTTGTAAGTCCTGCAAGACCTGCTCCAACTATAACAATAGGTTTGTCATTCATTATTTTAACCCACTTAAACTAATAGATTTGTCCCACAGTTTAAAAGCCATTTCCTTATCGAGTGCATGAGGGGCAGGTATCTCTTTTTCTGTCAGATTGAAAAAATAACCATTATCTTTTTCAACTTCTTTTGAGATTCCTAAATAATAAAGTGCTTTTCCTGCAATTTCAGGAGGTCTTGATGATGGTAATACCAAAAGATGTTTAAAGATTCTATATAGTTTTCCGTTATTTTCACCCATATTACTTTTTACATTGCCAGGATGCATAGAATTAATTGTAATATTTAATCCTTCATAATATTTAGATAATGTTGTCATTGACAATATTTGAGCAGTTTTTGCATTACCATATCCTTTTAATCCTGTATAATGATGCTTTTTCCAATCTAAATCATCGATTAGTACTCCCGATAATGCAAATCTATGTCCTTCAGAATTTACAAATAAAATCTTAGTTTGTTTTTGTTTTGCAAACTTGTCTTTTAGCATATAATTTAAGATAAAAGAACTTAAATAGTTTACTTGAAATACTGTTTCTATATTATCTTTAGTAAATTGTTTTGTAGTGAGATAGGTGCCAGCATTATGGATAAATACATCTATATTTTGCTCTATTTTACTTAGTTTTAATCCTAAGTCTTTTACTTGATCTAAACTTGTATAATCGCAGATTAAATAATCACATTTAATATTATATTTATCTCTAAATTCATTACATAGTTTTATTGTTTTCTCTTCATTTCTGTTAATAAATAATAAATCAGATCCTTTAGTAGCATATTCAACTGCTGCACAGTATCCTATTCCAGAAGTAGTTCCTGATATAACAGTAAATTTTCCTTTAGCTGAATCATTACAGACTTTTGGATCATTTTTATTATTTCTCATCATGTCAAAAATGTTAGACCATTTGTATTCTTTTAAGTATTTATTCATATAGTTTATCCAAATTTCTTTCTCATAAATTTTCTATAAGATTTACAAAATCTAGGAATATTATCAAAAATATCACCCCATAAATCATAGTAATCTCTTTGTTCAATTATCATTCTATTTTCATTGAGTAGAACTCTACTCATTCCAAAGATTGATGAGTTTGGATATTTTTTAAAGCTTAAAGTCATTTCCCATTCTAAAACAATGATATTTCCATCTTCACAAGAGTTTTTGATTTTCATCTTTAAATCGTTAGATCTATCTGTGAGCCTTTTAGTCATTTCCTGAAATTCTTTTTTCCCATGAATTTCTTGAACAGTATCTTTAAAAAATATATTATCGTCATAATATGGAATAATATGAGACCAATCGGGTTTACCTTCAGTATTGTAGATATCGGTCCAAAGAGTACTGAGGTGCTCTTTATCTTTTATTTTATATTCAATAATATTCCTCCTTTTTCAAAAGGGTTAAAAAAGTATTTTAGTAATTTATGGAAAAACTTCTTTTAGCTTTTGTAATTTTAGTATCGTATATTTATATATTACCATAGTTCATTTAAGTGTCAAATGTAAAATATTTATCTAGGTTACTATAAAGAATAAAAAAATATCAAAAAAAACTACCACAATATATGTAGTAGCTTATTAAATGTTAATAAAGGATTATAATATAAAGATTTATTTTTCACACATTTTAAGTATGTTTTTTACATCTTCTGGATAAAGAGTTTTAAATCCTTTGATTTTGTCATTTTGGCAAGCTTTTTTGCTCATAATATCAAACTTTGAATCATCTATTTTTAAATCTGTTAAATTATCAGTTAATTCTAAATCTTCAAAGAAGAATTTTTTTAATTTCTTGATTGATAATTTTGCAATTTCCATATTGCTTAAGCTATCATCGATATTAAATACGTTTATACCAAATTGTCTAAATTTATAAGCTGTTGATTCATCTAGAGTATATTCAAGCCAATTAGGAGTAATTATAGCTAATCCTAGTCCATGAGTAATATCATAGTAAGCAGATAGTTCATGCTCTATTGGATGACAAGTCCAATCATGAGTTTTCCCTCCAGCTACAAAACCATTAATAGCCCAAGATGAAGCCCACATTAAATTTGCTCTAGCTTCATAATTATCTGGGTTATTATAAGCAATAGGAGCATATTTTATTACAGTTTTCATAAGGCCTTCCATAACTGTATCTAACATGTATAATCCATCATCTGTATTAAAATATACTTCCATTATGTGGTTTAATATATCTGCAGAGCCACAAGCTGTTTGATATTTATTAACACTGAAGGTTGAACTTGGATCTAGAAAAGAAACCTTTGGTCTTAAAGGTTCAAAAGCCATACCGATTTTATCATTAGTTTCTAAATTAGTGATAACTTCATTAGCATTCATTTCTGTACCAGTGGCAGAAAGAGTTAATACTGTGATTAAAGGGAGTGCTTTTTTTACATCAACTTTATTTAACATAATATCCCATGGATCATTATCATAATAAGTACCTGCAGCAATTACCTTTGTGCAGTCAATAACTGAACCACCACCTACTGCAACTAATACATCAATATTTTCTTTTTTACAAAGCTCTACACCTTTTCTAACTGATGTAATTCTAGGGTTTGGTTTAATACCTGATAATTCAAATATTTCTAAACCTTCTTTTTCTAAATCTTTTATAACTTTTTGATATAATCCACTTTTTTTAATACTACCACCACCATATGTGAGTAGTACTTTATTTCCATAAACTTTAGTTTCTTTGCCTATATTATTGTTTAATTGATCTGTACCAAAATAGACTTTTGTTTTAATATCATATATAAAATTATTCATATTTTGCTCCTCTTTTATTATGATTTATTGTATATATAATATTAAACTAATTAGTTGAAATTAAAATGCCTAATAATTGATAAGGTTTTGCCTAATCCTATACAAAAGTTATAAATTGATATAATTAAGCTTGTTTTTCTTTCAATATTCTATATTCTTGAAATAAGAGGGAATTATGAATTGTCAAGAAGTTATTAATTATATTGAATATTTTAAGTTACAAGAAGGGTTTAATGAAACAATAGTTAAAGGTGTAAAAATTTTTAAAAACGATTATTCATTAAAAAGACAACTGTTAGATTATAATCCAGGGATATTAATTGTATTAAATGGTACTAAACATGGTTATATTAAAAATACTCATTTTGAATATAGCAGAGATTATTATTTAGTATTACCTACTCATTTGCAATTTGAATGTGAGGCCGTTGCAACAAAAGAAAATCCTGTTTTTGGTCTTCATATAGAATTAGATATTGAAATATTACAAAACATGATCTTAAAAATGGATAATATAACACCACCTGTTGTAAATGTTAATACCTTTAAAGCAAATCCACTAAAGATAACAAAAGAAATAGAAGATGCTTCAAAAAGATTATTAGAATCATTAAAGAGTATAAATACTGCGAAAATATTAGCTCCATTAATTGTTAATGAAATTTTTTATTATGTTTTAAATGGTGAAAATATCGACATATTATATTCTCTTTGTATAAATGGTAGTGAGTATGATAGATTAGCTAAAGCTTTGAAGATTATTCATACAAATTATTATAATCATATTAGTGTAGATGAGCTTGCTAAAGAGTGCTATATGAGTCCTTCTAATTTTTATAAAACTTTTAAAAATGTCACAGGGGAAACTCCAATTCAATATTTAAAAAAGATTAGGTTAAAAAAAGCTAAAGATATGTTAGTATATAATAATAAAAAGGCTTATGAGGTTGCACTCTCAGTTGGCTATGAGAGTAATTCTCAATTTTCTAGAGAATTTAAAAGACTTTATGGTAAATCTCCAGCCGCTTATAAATTAGATTAAACTATTAAGGAAATATTTATGCAAATAGTAGATATGCACTGTGATACTATAGTTAGAATGTTTAAAAAGAATCAACATCTTGATTCTAATAATCTTCACCTCGATGTGCAAAAAATGAAAAAAAGTAATTATTTATTACAAAATATGGCAATATTTTTAGATTGTACTAAAGAAGAAAAACCTAATGTTTTAGCAAAAGAAATAATTAAATTTTATGAAGAGGAAACTTTTATTAATGATATTAATAAAGTTAAAAAGTATAGTGATATAGATTTTAATAAAATTAATTCTATGTTAACTATAGAAGATAGTAGTATTGTTCCTTTTAATGAATTAGAAGACTTTTATAACTTAGGAGTTAGGATGATAACACTAACATGGAATTACCCAAATTTAGTAGGTTATCCTAATTTAGATGGTTATAATCTTAATACCCTTAGTGATATGTATAGAGTTGATAATGAAAATGGCTTAACAGAATTTGGGAAAAAATATGTTAAGAAAATGAATGATTTGAATATCATTGTTGATGTATCTCATGGATCTAATAAATTAGTTGAAGATGTTTTATCTTTAAGTGATATTCCTTTTGTAGCATCTCATTCAAATTGTTTTAGTATATCTCCAGTTGGAAGAAATCTAAATGATAATCTAATTAGAAAAATGATTGAAAAAGATTGTGTTATTGGGATGAATTTACTAACGGAGTTTGTAAATGATAAAGCTACAATTTCAACAATTGATGATATAATTAAACATGTTGATCATATTTTAGATTTAGGTGGAGAAAACTCTATTGGATTTGGATTTGATTTAGATGGTATAGATTCTACAATTGAAATTGTTGATTCTTCAAATGCCAAATTGATAGTTGATAGGTTAAATAAAAGATATAGTAAAGAAATAGTTAATAAAATAACTTATGAAAATGTACTAAATTTGTATAAAAAAATATTGAAGTAAAGCTAATTACTTCAATATATATTACTTCTTAAATTATTTGTTTATAGCATGTACAGGGCAATTTTTAATTGCCTCTTTTAATTTTTCTTGATCTATATCTTCAAGATCTTTTAATTTAGCTTTTTTATTATTAACTTCAAATAACTCAGGATATTTTTTACTACAAATACCACATCCAATACAGGCTCTAATATTAATATCTACTTTTCCATCATAGAATGCTTCATCTACTTTTAAATCTTCATCTTTGATAAAGCTGTTCATAATAGTTGCAAAAATTAATATAGCTATTATTGTTAAAATCCATCTTATAGCCATAAATTGAAGACCTAAAAATTTTACTTCGTTAATTAGCATTGGAACTTTTACTACAGCCCATGTGCTTAATATAATAACAATATTTTTAACAGAAGCACCTTTTTTATGTAACATTACAGTTATTGGAAAAGCCGCATAAATAGGTCCTGCTGAAACACTTCCTAATACAAAAGCTAAAAGGGTACCTTTTGCCTTAGATTCTTTTCCTAAAAACTTCATTATAGTTTCTTTATCAACCCATGTGTCTAATAATGCAGTTAATACAAATATAATAGGCATAATCATTAGCATTTCTTTTATATAATATCCACTGTTTTTAACACTTGTTATAGCCATTGGTTTATAGAAAATAAATAATAGAACATATACTAATATAACGATAACAGTTAATATATTGTTTTTAATCTTTTTAATCATAATATTGCTCCCATTACTAATGCAATTAATATTGCAAATATAAAACTAAGTACATTTCTAGAAATTGCAAACTTAAGTCCAAATTCTTTTTTTTCAAGTGGAAATGTAACTATTCCAACCATTGTTAAAGTTGTTAAGAAAGCAACAGCTGCTACAATATTGATTGATGCATCTACTAGTGTTCCAACAAGTGGAAAAGCTATAAAAGCTGGTATCAATGTTATTGCTCCAACTAGTGCTGAACCAACAGTTGCAATGATTGGGTTTTGACTTTCAATAAAACTAGCTATGTTTTCAGCTGGTATAAATGCTAAAACTAATCCAATAATTAATATAACTGTTAATATGTTTAATACCATTGATCTTCCCATTCTAACGGCATTTTTTAGTGCGTTTATAGTTTTATCCTTGTCTCGAATAAACGAATATAAAGCAAAAATTATTGTAATTATCCACATTGCTAATGTAAAAATATCCATATTCTTTTCTCCTGTATGGTTGCTAGTATTAACTAAAATCTAGTATAATAAAAGACACAGATGTGACTATTTAAAATAAAAGGTGTATAAATGTTAAAAGAAAAATTACAAAAAATATCATTTCTAGAAAGTTATGATGAGATAGATACATTAATTGAAATGAAATGTTTAAAATATAAAGAATATGAAAAAAATCATACAATTAGAGAGGCTCAAGAGGCCTGTGAATGGGTAGATTTTGTAATAGAGGGAACTGTTATAGCTTATTCTTTAAGTGAAAATGGTAATGCTACAACAATGTTTGAGTTTAATAAAGATAGTATTATTGGAGCAAATTTGATCCTAACAGGAGGTATTTATCCATTAACTTTTTATTCTAAAGGTTATACAGAAATAATTAGCATAAAAAAATGTGGAATTTATAAACTTCTACATAATTATGATTTTACACTAAATTTTTTTAAATCATTATCAATTAACTCACAAAATCTTAATAAAAAAGTTTTTGTTTTCCATAGAAAAACTATTAGAGAAAATTTGCTTAATTATTTTGAAGAACAATCAGTTATACAAGGTTCTACTCTTATAAAATTACCAATAAGTAAAAAACAATTAGCTGATTATTTAGGTATACAGAGGCAATCTCTTTTTAGAGAGTTAAAAAAGTTAAGTGATGATAAGCTTATTGAGATAAATAATAGAGAGATTGAAATATTATAATTTCTCATCAATTGATGAAATAAAAATAGTAGTTCGAGAAAGTGAACTACTATTTTGTTTGTTGATTGTTGTTTTCTGTTTTTATTAATAATAATTGTTATTTTATAGCTGAATCTACCATACCTTTAATAAAGTATTGTTGAAGGGCTAAGAACAATATTACTACTGGGAAAATTGCAATTAAAGCTGCTGCTGCTGCCGCATTTAGATTAGAAGTTTCTTGTGAGAAGAAAGATGAAATTGCAACAGTAATTGTTTTCATAGCTGTTTTTTGCATAATATAGAGTGAGAATTGATAGTCATTCCAACAATGAATACCAGTTAAAATTATTACAGATGCTGTAACAGGTTTTAATTGTGGTAAAATAATTTGATAGAATGTTCTAGCAGGTCCAGCTCCATCTATTTGAGCTGCTTCATCTAATGCATTAGGAATCGCTCTAATAAAGTTTGTAAACATGAATATACTCATAGGTAATTCGAATGTTAATAAAGTTACCACAAGTCCCCAATATTTATTTATTCCGTGATAATCTACTAAAGTTGCATATAAAGGAACTAAAATACTAAGTGGTGGAACCATCATTATAGCAAGTGAAAAGTTTCTAATAAATTTTGTAAATTTAACATTCTTTCTAGCTAATGGATAAGAAGTTAATGCACCAACTAAAACTATTAAAGCAATTGAAAAAACTGTAATAATAATTGAGTTTTTTATGGATGTAAAAATGTGTCCTTTTTGAATTGCATATAAGAAGTTATCCATTGTTATATTTGATGGGAAATGCCAATAAGAACTTAAATCACTTTGTGGTTTAAATGAAATGCCTACTAAGACATACATTGGAATTAAATAGATTACTGATATAAGTATTACTAGTGGATATCTCCATGTATTTTTCTTGTTTATCATGTCATGTTCTCCTGGAATTTGTTTAAGGCATTAGTTGTTATAAAACTGATTACCATTATTAATACAAATGCAACTAGCCCAATAGCTGATGCAAACCCAGCATTTTCACTTCCAAAATATGTTCTATTAACTAAAGTTGAAAGAGAATGTGAGTCATAACCTGGACCACCTTTAGTTAAAGCCATAATTACATCAAATAATTTTAGACCACCAATTAAGTTGATAACAACAGCTGAATTAATTGCTGGAGCTAATAATGGTAATGTAATATATTTGAATAATCCCCATCCATGTACACCATCTAAATTTGCAGCTTCATAATACATTGCTGGAATACCTTGTAGTCCTGCTAAATATATAACCATTGAAATACCAACAAATTGCCATGAGTTTATAAGTGTCATAATAGCAACACCACGTTTACCATTTGCTAGCCAATCAAGACCTTCTTTTGCAACATTCCAAGGTAATTGGTTAATAGCACCATCAAGTGTGAAGAAGAAATACATAATATAACCCATAAGTAATGGTGCAATCATTACTGGAAGATATATTATTGTTCTAGCTGTGTCTCTGCCTCTAAATTTATTATTAAGCAATAATGCAAAAGATAAACCAAATATATTTTGTAAAAGAGTTGAACCAATACCATATACTAAAGTATTTAATAAAGCTCTTCTTACATTTTGATCAGTAACTAATCTTACGAAGTTGGAGAAACCGACCATTCTATATGATTTTGAATATCCATTCCAGTTTGTAAAAGATAAGAAAATACCTCTTGAAAATGGAACTATTACAAACATTGTGAATAAAATTACAGCAGGGATTGTAAAAGAATACATAGTGATATCTTGCTTTTCTCTAAATGATAATTTTCTCATTTTCCCCTCCTTGTTTTTAGGAGTAATATGCCCATTTTATTGGGCATATTACTTATTTTATTAATATTTGTCGTAATAGTTTTGAGCCATTGTTTTAGCTGCGTTTTCTACAGCGTTTGGTTTTTTAGCTAGGATATCAGCCCCTGTTGCACACATAACATCCCACATACCACTAGGTAAGTATTCTCTATCGAAATAAGGGAAAGTTTTTGTATCTGCATATTTATCATAGAAAGGTTTTAATTCGCCTAAGTCAGGAGATACGATTGATAAACCTGCAGGAGATCCACTTGCTTCAGCAATTCTTTTAATGTTTTCAGCTTTTGCTAAGAAGTTTAAGAATTCAATTGCAACATCTTTATTAGGAGATTCATTGAATACACCAATAGCTGTTCTTTCTCCTGAGATAAGAGTAGGTTCATCACTGCTTACTCTTGCAGGAATTGGCATCATACCTAAATTAACATCTGGGTTATAGCTCTTAACAGCGTTAAATGCATAGTTACCATAGAATCCGAATGCAGCTTCACTAGCAGCTAAAGCTTTTAAGTCTGAAAGATAATCAGCTGTTAAAGCATCTCTATTAAAGTATCCTTTTTCAACCATGTCAGCCATAAGTTGAGCTAGTTCTACCCATAGTTGTTCGTCAAATGTTCCACTCTTTAAAGCAGCTCTTTGGTTATTAGATTCATCTGTGATATAGAATGAAGGAGCTGCCCAGTCAAAGAATTGTCCAATTGGCCAGTTGTCTTTACCACCCATGTGAATAGGAGTTACACCATTATCTTTTATTTTTTGACATGCTGCATCGAAGTCATCCCAAGTTTTAATATCATCAACATTAACACCAGCTGCTTCTAAAACATCAGCATTATAAATAATACCAGCAATATCTACATCCATTGGAAGAACAAAAGTTTCGCCATCTTCGTTTGTGATAACTTCTTTAATTTGTGAGTTAATATCACCATACCAAGGAGTATCATTAATTGGTTCTAGATATTCG
Source organism: Pleomorphochaeta sp. (assembly GCF_050031695.1). GTDB lineage: Bacteria > Spirochaetota > Spirochaetia > Sphaerochaetales > Sphaerochaetaceae > Pleomorphochaeta. The sequence goes on from NZ_JBNAIC010000020.1 coordinate 27,990, forward strand.
CTATATCTTAATACTGACCAACCGTGTGTTGTGAAAAGATCAGGAAGTTCATTAGCACTCATCTTTGTTTTCATTAATTCTTCATAAGAACTACCAGGAGCTGAGAATTCTACAATGTTTCCACTTTCAGCTTCATATTCTGTAGTAATTTCTTGTAATAGATCAGCGTGAATATCTGTCATGTTTGTCATAAATGTTAATTCAACAGGACCATCAGCTTTTGCACTTTCACTTTCTCCACCTGCAACTAAAGGAGAAACTACAAATAAAGTAGCTAATAAAATAGTTAATAATTTTTTCATTAAAATAACCTCCGTGTTTTGTTATTTGTTTTGTTTTTTATTTTATTATGTTTGTATCTTATTACTCATTTCAAATTTGCAAATAGATAAAATCCAACAAAATATGTACAGAATTCAACAATAGTATGATATATTTATCTACATATGAATATGAAAAAAAGAAAAAATTCCATAAGACTTACATTATATATAAAATTTATAATTAGTATAATTATACCTACTATAATTATCTCTATTGGTTATTCTTATTATTTTAATTCAGAGTATATTGAAAGGAGTGAAAGAGAAGCTAATAATATATTAATTACTACTGAAATGAAAGTTGAACAAGTATTAATTAATTTAAAAGAGGCTTGTGATGCTCCATACATTTCATCTGAAGCTTTTAAGGCTTTACCTTTGTTTATAAATCCAACTTTAGAAGTTGATCAGCTTCGACTAAATGAAATAGAAAGAAATTATGAAGAAATATTATTAAAAATAATGTTTCAATCTTCCCTTTCTATTGAATCGTTAACTTTTTATGGATATGAAGGCTTATCAAGTTTTGTTGTAAGTAGAGCTTCTGAAGGAATAAGTGAAAGTGATTACACCTTTGAGAGTGAATCTTGGTATAATTTAGTAAAAGAAAATCACGAAACTATTGTTTATTATTCGCCAACTCTTCCTCCATATTATAAGAAGTATAAAAAGTCTTTTCCAACTTTATCTTTAGTTACTAATGTTAGAAATTCAAATACAAATAAAGATATTGGTATGATGGTTGCAACCATTAGAGCTAATAAATTAAATAATGCAATTAATTCAACATTAATTGATAAAAAAGATAATTTATTATTAATGTTTAATGACGAAGTTATCAGCTCTAGTCGTGATATTAGTGAATCTGATTTAAATATACTAATCGATACAAAATATGAAAGCTTAGATGGATTTGATATCTTTGTTGAAAATATCAGTGATACAAATTTAAAGATTGTTTATTTATCTAGTACTACTAAAATGTATAAATCACTTATTTATTTTTTACTTATTTGTATTTCATTATTATTTATTGAATTAATCATTGGGTTATTAATATATCGTGCAAGTTCTAAAGAAATGGTAGATGATATTAATTTAATTTTAGATACGATGCAGGATATAGCTCATGGTGAATTAGATGTTGAAGCTCCTGATTCAACATTTGAATATTTGCAAGATTTTTCTGATGCCTTAAATTCCATGACAAAGCAATTAAAAAAGACAATTGATGATAGATATGTAGCTGTTATTAGTCGACAAAAGGCTGAATATATGGCCTTGCAATCTCAGATTAATCCACATTTTTTATATAATACTTTAAATGGATTTATTGGTTTAAATAGAATGGGAGAGCAAAAGAAACTTGAAAAATCTATTATCTCATTAACTAAATTATTTAGATATACATGTACAAATAATGATTTAGTACCTCTTCAATTAGAGTTAAATTTTGTAAAGGACTATTTAAAATTACAGCATATTAAATATGAAGATAGGTTGAAGATTGTATATGAAATTGCTAATGAATCAAAAAATATAATAATTCCTAAACTGATTTTACAACCATTAGTTGAAAATGCTATTGTTCATGGACTTGAGCCAATTTCTGAACAAGTTACTATAACTATTAAAACAATTGTAAATGAAACAATTACCGGTAATTCTTTATTCATAAGTATAAAAGATAATGGGGTTGGGTGTAGTAGTGATAAACTACAATTAAGTAATAGTGTTGCATTAAATAACATTAACGATAGAATAAAATTATTTAAAGCAGAAAGTATTATTAATTATAGATGCAAGAATAATGATGGCGTTGAAGTAATGATAATTATTCCAATAAGTGAGGAAGATTTATGATAATTGTAATAGCTGATGATAACTCTAATATTAGATTTGCCTTAAAAAGTATGTTGTTAGATATTTTAGATGAAGATGAAACAATCTTTTTTGAAGCAAAAGATGGTGTTGAGTTAGTAAGTGTTTTTTCAGATATTGATGCAGATTTAGCTTTTGTTGATATAAAAATGCCTAATATGGATGGCCTAAGTGCAATTGAAGAGATAAAAAAGAATAACGAGATGACAAGTTTTGTCATTCTTTCAGGTTTTAGTGATTTTAAATATGCAAAGAAAAGTATTTCTCTAGGCGTTAGTGATTATTTATTAAAACCCGTTGATGAGGATGATTTAAAAGAGTTGATTGAAAAAATATATGAAGAGAAAAAGCAAAATTCATATTTAGAAAATAGTACTTTTCAATCTCAGGTTTTTAATATTAATTCCTATCTCCCTCTACTTGGTGACTCTTTTAGCTTTAATGAACCTAAAATTGATAAGAATTTTGATTATTTATTAGTCGATTTTGTATTTTTTTATCCTAAAGATTTTAATGAAAGAAAAGCAGAGTTTAGATATACTAAGCTTATCAATATGCCAAAGAGATTAAGATCTGCTATTGATGAAGATATAATTATGTGCCATCTTGGAACTTCATTAAATTCTGTACAATGTTTAATTAAATGTTCTAAAAATAGAATTGAATATATCTTATCCATAATAGAGAAAAGTGTTTTGCATATTGAAGAATATCCAAATGTGATATTAAAATCTTTGTATTTGACAAATCATTCACTTTTAAAAATTTTAAAAGAAAATGAATCTTTGCAGTCTAAAATTTATTTATCATTAGATAAAAAGCCATATTCCTCAACAGCTATAACTAATAGAAGAGCTGATGTGGATATTTATTTAAATTATCTACAACAGTTGTTTGAAAATGCTCAAGAAAAAAATGGGTTAGAATATATTTCCATATTAGATAGGTTTGAGAAGGAATTTAAAACAATACCTAGTGATATTAATTTAGATAATATAATAAATTCTATTGGAACTGAATTAAACTTAGACCTATCTATTAAAAATCAGAAATCTTTAATTAAAAAGCTTAGAGAAAATAAGATATTGAGTGTTGAAAATACTAATGATTTAATAACACAAATGAAAGATTATGTTGAGAAGAATTATATGAACAACTTTGGGATTAATGAAGTAGCTGAGTATTTAAATTTTTCACCTAATTATTTAAGTACACAATTTCATAAAATAACAGATATTTATTTTGTAAATTACTTAAATAATTATAGATTAGAAAAAGCAAAACATTTATTATTAGCTAATTCTTCAGCATCTATAAAGGATATAGCTATGTTAGTTGGATATTCAAATGCTAGATATTTTAGTACTTTATATAAACAAGCCTTTGGGATATTACCAACTGCATACAGAAAGAAACATATTAATAAGTAAATGAGGATAATGATGAGACGTAATGATAGAGCAGTAAAAGATATTAATGAAATTAAACAAATATTAGATAATAATGATGTTTGTAGAATCGCTTTTAAAGATGATAATGGAATCTATATAGTTCCATTGACTTATGGATACTCTTTAAGTGAAGATGAAAAACTAACTTTTTATTTCCATGGTGCAAAGGTTGGAAGAAAAGTTAAGGCTTTTGAAGAAAATATGGAAGTTGGTTTTGAAATAGATGAGAAGAATGAATTAAAAGCTACTCTTGATACTAAAGCTTGTACATATACTTATTTATATAAAAGTATAATTGGAAACGGGATTGCTTCTATAATAGATGGATATGACGAGAAATTGTCAGCTTTAAGAATATTGATGAAACATGTAACAAAGAAAGATGATCTATATTTTAATGAAGCTTCAGTTAGAAATGTATTAGTGATGAAAATAGAAGTTTCATCTTATAGTGCAAAAAGACATTGAGGAAATAATTGCATAAAGTAAGAGCAAAAACAATTCTATCAAGTAATAATAATATGAACATATATAGAGGATGTACTCATGGATGCATTTACTGCGATTCAAGAAGTAATTGCTATAATATGAATCATGAATTTGAGGATATTGAAGTTAAAGAAAATGCTCTAGGATTATTAGAAGAAACTCTTAAGAAAAAAAGAAAGAAATCTATGATATTTACAGGGTCAATGAGTGACCCTTATATACCTATTGAAAAAGATTTAAAATTAACTAGAGGTGCACTTGAACTAGTTTATAAATATGGATTTGGAATTACTCTTTTAACAAAGTCTGATTTAATTCTAAGAGATTTAGATATTATCAAGAAAATTAATGAAAAGACGAAATGTGTTGTTCAAATGACTCTAACTAGTTCAGATGATCAAATTTCAAAAATCATTGAACCTAATGTTGTCCCTAGTTCAAGAAGATGTGAAGTATTAAAAATCTTTAGTGAAAATAATATACCAACGGTTGTATGGTTAGGTCCTATTCTTCCATATATCTTAGATACAAAAGCTAATATAAATCAATTAATTGATATGATGATTGAGTCTAAAGTTAAAGGTGTTTTATATTTTGGAATAGGTATGACCTTAAGGGAAGGTAACAGAGAATATTATTATAAAAATCTTGATAAATATTTTTATAATTTAAAAGAATTATATATCAATAAATATAAAAACCATTATTCAATTTATAGTGAAAATTCCAATGAATTATCCACACTTTTAAATAGAAGATTAAGGGATAATAATATAATGTATAAAGTAGAAGAAGTTTTTGCATATTTAAAAAAACTAGAGAAAAAAGAATATGTTCAATTAAGTCTCTTTTAATTAACTTTATTATTTATTAAAATATCCTTAATCAATTTTCGTTGAGGTGAAATATGAAATGTGTTATTCAACGTGTTAAAGAGGCTTCTGTAACTGTTGATGAAAAAATAGTAGGTGAAATCGATCATGGACTTTTAGTATATTTTGGTGTAGCTAAAGGTGATAAAGAAGAATATGTCGATTACGTTGTAAACAAGATTTCTAAACTTAGAATGTTTAGAGATGAGAATGATAAAATGAACCTAAGTGCTTTTGATGTTAATGCTAAAATATTAGTTGTAAGTCAATTTACTCTTTATGCTAATCTTAGAAAAGGCAATAGACCTTCTTATGATAATGCAGAAGTTCCCAAAAGGGCTAATGAACTGTATGAAATGGCTGTAAAAAAGTTTAGAGATTTAGGTTTTGTAACTGAAACTGGAGTATTTGGTGCACATATGGATGTTAGATACTTAAATGATGGACCAGTTACAATGATATTGGAGAAAATAGAATAGATGAATTATGTAGCCTTAGATTTTGAAACTGCAAATTCTAATAAAGGTGGAATAGCTTCAATAGGAATGGCAAAGTTTAATGAAGAGGGAGAAGTAATAGATACTTATTATTCATTAGTTTGTCCTAAAGTCGAATATTTTAGCCCAGCAATGACTAGAGTCCATGGGCTAGATTCTTCTGCTTGTTTAGCTTCTCCTACTTTTGACTTAATTTGGCCTGAAGTGAATGGTTTTATGGCAAATGATATAGTTATTGCTCATAATGTAAATTTTGACTATTCAGTTTTAAAAGGAAGTTTAGAAACTTATAATTTAGATTTCCCAACTAATGTTTTTTATTGTACTCTTCAAATTAGTAGAAAAAAATGGCCAAGTATGAAAAGTCATAAATTAACTTATTTAAGTGAACAATTTGAGTTAAATTACCGAGCCCATCACGCTCTTGATGATGCTATTAATTGTGGTAAGTTATTTAAAATAGCTTGTGGTGATAAAACTTTTGAAAGGGAAGTTTTAATTAATTATTTAGATTATGATTTAAAAGTTAAATCTAAAAAAATGGTTGAAGATGGGTATTTATTTTAATAAAGGCATTCAAACTTCTGAAAGTTTTGTTTTAGGGGGCTTATTAGCTTTAGTAGGTGGATATTTAGATACTTACACTTATTTCGGGCGGGGTGAAGTTTTCGCTAATGCACAGACCGGCAATATGGTATTAGTTGCAATAAGTATTGCTGAAAAAAATTATATAAATACAATTAAATATATCATTCCTATTATATGTTTTTTCTTAGGTGTAATTGTTGCTGAGTTTTTTAAACATAATCAAAAAGTAAATACCTTACATTGGAGACAAAATGTTTTATTAATTGAGATATTAGTATTGTTTTCAGTTATGTTTATAAAAGAAAGTGATATTTTAAATATCCTCGCAAATAGTTTGGTTTCTTTTGTATGTGCTCTTCAAGTTGAGAGTTTTAGGAAAATTCACTCAACCACTTTTGCAACAACAATGTGTACAGGAAATTTAAGAACTGCTAGTGAAAATTTATTTTTGTATAAAAAAAATAAAGATAAAACATTTCGTGATAAATCTATTAGATCTTTTTCAATAATTTTGATTTTTATAATAGGTGCAATACTAGGGACAGTGTTGACCTTGAAATTTAATACGTTCTCGCTCTTTGTTGTAATTCTATTATTAATTGCTTCTTTTGTGTTGATGAATAGAGAAAAAATATAATTTACTATAAAAAATAAGTATTGACCAACAATGACTTTAATGATAATTTTATTTCATATTTATTGGGGCTGTAGCTCACCTGGTAGAGCGCTTGAATGGCATTCAAGAGGTAGTCGGTTCGAGTCCGATCAGCTCCATTTCTTAAAACTTTTTTACCTATTTTCTTTTTTATTAATATGTTAAAATACTATTAATAGGAGTCTAAAATGGATAAAAAATATATTGATTCTACGAAAAATCTTCTAGATTTTATAACAAAAAGTCCAACTTGTTTTCAAGCTGTTGATACTATAGAAAAGACCTTGATTAATAATGGTTTTAATAAATTAAAAGAAAGTGAAAGATATAATATAGTAAGTGGTAAATCTTACTATGTTAAGAGAAATAATTCTTCTTTAATAGCATTTAAAATTCCAGAAACTTATAAAGGGTTTTCTATAATTTCTTCTCATACAGATTCTCCAACTTTTAAGATAAAAAGTAATCCAGAAGTAATTAAAAATAATAGTTATACATTATTAAATACAGAAGGTTATGGTGGTATGTTGTTAGCCCCTTGGTTTGATAGACCTCTTTCTATTGCAGGTAGAGTGTTTGTAAAAATAGGTGATTCTTTTGAAGAAAAACTTTTAACTATAGATAGGGATTTATTAACAATAGTAAATTTAGCTATACACCAAAATAAAGAAGCTAATAAAGGTATTGAGTATAAAAAGCAAGTAGATATGCTTCCTTTATTTGCTCTAGGTGATAAAAAAAATGTATTAAATGAGTTGATTGCTGAAACATTAAGTGTTGATGTAAATGATATATTATCAAGTGATTTATTTTTATATAATAGAGTAGAAGGTAGAATATGGGGATTAAATAATGAGTTTTATTCATCTCCAAGAATAGATGATTTACAAGGTGTTTATACCTCTATGACTGCATTAATTAATACAGAAGCTACTTCTTATATTAATATGGCATTATTTTTAGATAATGAAGAAGTTGGTAGTGGCACAAAGCAAGGTGCACTAAGCGACTTCTTAAAAATCACAATTGATAGAATTGCAAACTCTTTAGATTGGGATGTAGAAGAAAAATCCATTTATCAGGCTAATAGTTTTATGCTTTCTTGTGATAATGGACATGCTCTTCATCCAAACTATATGGAAAAAAGCGATATAGTAAATAAACCAATTATTAATGGTGGAGTATTAATTAAACATTCAGCAAATCAAAAATATACAACAGATGCATCATCTTTTGCATTATTTAAGATGATTTTAAAAAAGAATGATATAGAATATCAAGAATTTTTTAATAATTCTGATCAAGCTGGTGGTTCAACTTTAGGAAATCTAATTAACTTTTCCTATTCAATAAATACAATTGATATAGGTGTTGCTCAACTAGCAATGCATTCTCCTTATGAAAGTGCAGGTACTAAAGATACCTATAAACTGACTAAAGCAATGGAAGCTTTTTACTTAAGATAATAATTAATCCCTCATTTAGAGGGATTTGTTTTCTTTCTATGGAAAAAGTTTTTTAAATATTAATGGGAAAAGTGCGGTTAACCATAAACCCACAATTAAATATCTTATAAAAGCTCCAATATAATAAATGCTTTCTACAAATATTAATTTTAATCCATATTGAATAATTAGCATACCAAGTACTAAAACTAATACTCTCAACACTTTTTGTATTCTAGAGCCTTCAACACTAAAATTAATTTTTTTAATTTCATAAGCAATACCGATAAAACCACCAGCACTAAAAGCCATAGTTTTCATAAAATCAGAAAATGCTGTTTCATCAATTAAATTTAATTGTAAAAGTATTGCGAAAATAAAAGATAAAACAAAACTTAATATTGCATAAATAATACTTATTTTATATTTCTTATTTTCATCTTCACTGGCTTTTTCTAATTTAGGATAAAAAATAAGTGATAAAACAATACCAATAATTAAACCAGTTGCTACATCAAGAGGCCAATGAACTCCTAAATATATTCTACTAAGTCCAACTAAAACAATTACAATAGCACATAAAATAGAGACCTTTCGCTTACGTATAGAAAAAGATAGAGAACTATACATAGACGCAGCTCCTGTTGTATGGCCTGATGGAAATGAATATCCAGTAGCTGTAGCTAGTCTTTTACCATCAATTTCTTTTAATACCGTAAATGGTCTTGGTGCTTTAAATATTGCTTTTAAACTGCTCATTGTAAATAAACTTATTACAAGAGATCCACAAATAGCAAAACCTTTATTTTTATCAATAGTATACATTACTATTGCAAGTAAAAGTATTAATACAGTTTGTTCTCCTAGAAAGGATGCTATATTAGAAATTGAATCAAAAATCGGATTGCTGATATTAGTAAAAAAAATTAAGATTGCTTCTTGCATATAAATATCTCCTCTTTAACTTTATCTATTATATGATAAAAAGAGTGATAAAACTATATAAAATGAAAAAAAGAGATATTACATAAAGTCTAATGAAATATCTCTTTCAAAATTGAATAAATATATGATGATTATTTTACAACTTCATATGGCCAATCAATAATGCCACCAAAATCGTAGATATTATAATATCCATTGTTCATTAATATTCTTGCAGCTTGTGAGCTTCTATTCCCAGATCTACAATAAAGATAAAGTGTTTGATCTTTGTTTGGGTATTGTTTTAATACTTCTTCTTCTATTGTTGATAAAGGAATGTTAATTGCATTAGGAATGTGAGATGAATTAAATTCTTCTTCTGTTCTAACATCAATAATTATAGCTTCATTATTAGAATCAAAAATGGATTTTGCTTCTTCTGCACTGATTTTATTATATTTTATTTCTATTTGAGTTTCATTTTCATTTGTGTTTTTTTCTTGATTACCGGATGCAAAAACCGGTGTTAATATTATAATAAATATAATTGAAATTAATATAAGTGTTTTCTTTTTATCCATAAATTACTCCTTGCTATTATATTTAAATGATAATACTAATTTGAATAATTACAAGTGATTATGTCACAAAGAATTAAGGCTTGTTTTTTTTGCGTTATTTTTTATGTTAAGATAAATTAATAAAGCCTATCAAACTGGCTGAATTTGTATAAAAATATACACAATGTGTTATAATAAATTAGGTTGAATTATTTTTTTATAAAGAAATAATAAAATAAATTTTATTAGTTATAACTAAATTATTATTAAAATTTTAATGTATATATAAAATATTATAAAGTATAATTGTTTTTTAATAAAAAAAATGAGTTAATTGTAAAATAATAATTTTTTAATAATTTTCTAACAAATTGACATACCCATAATTCTTTGTTTATTCTTTTAATATTCGCAATATTAGGAAGGGTAGAAGAGTGAACGAATCTTTTAGCATTATCTTTGGCTTATTAGGTGGACTTGCTATATTTATATATGGAATGAACTTAATGAGTGAAGGTTTACAAAAGGTCGCAGGTGAAAGAATGCGACAAATTTTGGGAATCCTTACAAAAAATGTATTTTTTGGTGTTATTGCAGGTGCAATTACTACTATGGTATTACAAAGTTCAAGTGCAACAACTGTTATGGTAATTGGGTTTGTAAGTGCAGGGTTAATGAACTTACCTCAAGCTATTTCAGTTATATTAGGTGCTAACATTGGTACTACAATGACAGCACAATTAATAGCTTTTAAGCTAAGTGATTATATATGGCCAATATTGTTTTTCGGTTTTTTATTACATTTCGTACCAAAAAATGAAAAAACAAAGAATATAGGTTTAACAATATTCGCTTTTGGACTGTTATTTGTAGGTATTGATACTATGGGTGATTTAATGAAACCTTTAGCAAAATCACAAATATTTGTTGATATGATTACTCAAGTATCTCATATTCCTGTTTTAGGTGTTTTAGTTGGATCATTGATGACGGTTGTTGTTCAAAGTTCTTCTGCAACAATTGCAGTTTTGCAAAATTTTGCAAGTACGCCAGGACCTGATGGGATAACCTCAATTATAGGACTACAAGGTGCTATTCCAGTATTATTAGGTGATAATATAGGTACTACTATTACAGCTTTATTAGCATGTATAGGTCAGTCAAAAAATGCAAAAAGAACAGCTATAGCACACAGTATCTTTAATGTAGTTGGGGCAGTCATATTTATATTCCTTATAAATCCTTTTGCTGCTTTTGTACAAATGATTTCACCTAAGGGACCTGAATTAGAAATTATTTCAAGACAAATAGCTAATGCGCACACATCTTTTAATATCTTAAATACTTTATTATGGATGCCATTTGTATGGTTGATGGTTAAAATAGTTACAACTATTGTCCCAGGTAATCCAGTCGAAGAGGCTAGTGATAAGACAAATGCTATTTATTTAGATCCTCATTTGATAAATCAACCTGTCTTTGCTATGACTCTTTGTCAAAAAGAAGTAATTCAATCTTGTGAAACAATTTTACATGGTTTAAAAGATTCAAGATATTCTTTAGTACCTTTTGATAAAGAAGCATCAGTTGAAATGAAGGCTATGTGGAAAACTCAAAGAAATTTACAAAGAGAAATTCAACACTATTTATCTAGTATGATTTCTGTCGGTAATTCTACTGAAGAGCAAACAAATGCAATTACTGAATTGTTATTAGTTTCTTCAGGATTAGAGAGAATTTGTATTCAAATGAATAATATCTTTGAACAAATGATTGAATTAGATGAAAAGCAATTATGCTTCAGCGATGTGGGTGAAAAAGAATTTAGAAACAGTATGGATGCTGTTTATGAATTGTTTAAATCATCTATTGAAGTATTAAAAGACGGGGATGATGTAAGTATTGTTATGGTTATTGCATTAAGAGAAAGATTGACAGATATGGAAAAAGATATGCAAGATAATCACTTAGATAGATTAAACTCTGGTGTATGTAATCCAAAAATGACTCCTTATTTCAATACAATCTTAAATGACTTAACTAGTATTGGTACATATTGTTTAGACATTTGCCAATCTTTAAGTTATGGAATAAGTGTTTCTGTTGAAGATAGATAATATAATTTTATATATATTAAGAGCTAAGGCTTTATGCTTTAGCTCTTTTTTGCTATAAGAGTATTAAATATATTTGGAGAAAAAATATGGAAGATAAAAAATATCAAATTGTATTAATAAGACATGGTTATTCTTTGGGTAATGCTCTAAAAACATTAAGTGGTCAAAGTGATGTCCCATTAATGGAAAAAGGTAGAAAAGAATTAGTTGAATATAGAGAAAAATATAATTACATAGATACCGATATTTATTATAGTTCCGATTTAAGTAGATGTACTTCAACTTTTGAAGCACTGTTTGGTCCTGAAAAGAAACTCGATGCAACTTTTAAAGAGTTAAGAGAAATTAATTTTAAATCAAGGGAAAATGATACTTTTGTTTCAAGAGATCAACTTATTGAAATGTTTGAATTGTGGGTCAGAGATGATCCTAGTACAAATGATGTTGAATCTTTTTCTGAAATAAGGGATAGAATGGTTAAAATGTTCTATAAAACAATTGATGATTTGAAATCTAATAATAAAAAATCAGCTACTATTGTAACCCATTCGTGTGCTATGAAATGTTTATTAATTGGTCTTGGCCTTTATGAAAGAGAAGAATATAGAAATATTAGTGTGAATAATGGTCAAGGATATGTAATAAACTTAGAATTTGATAATGATTTGAAAATAAATGAATGCGTTAATTTATTTGATTATATTAAATAATATTGTTTAATTATTATTATTTTGATATTATAAATATAATAATTCTAATAGTGAAGATTTGTCTGAACTTGAAGATATTAATAATAAAATACTTCTGAAAAATTAGGAATTTCCCAAGAATAAGAAGATTTTTTCTTTTCTTTTCCTTCTTTTTCTTTTGGAGAAAAAATGGAAACTCGCTTAGCTATTATAGCAATAATAATTGAATCACCAGAATCTGTAACACAAGTAAATCATATTTTACACAATGCTTCTTCTTATATTATTGGAAGAATGGGAATGCCTTATTCTAAAAAAAATGTTTCAATAATTACCATTGTAGTTGATGCTCCACAAGATGTTATTAGTAGTTTATCAGGTAAATTAGGACAAATTTCATCAGTTAGCATTAAAACTACGTATTCAAAGGTATAACAATGAGCAATTTAAATTCTAGTCCTAGAAGTGTTAGGCTTCATATTGGTATTTATGGAAAAACTAATAGTGGTAAATCAACATTATTAAATGCACTTACTAAACATTCAACTTCTTTAGTATCCTCAGTTAAAGGGACAACTACAGATCCTGTTTATAAATCTATAGAATTATATGGGCTAGGGCCTTGTGTACTAATCGATACAGCAGGTTTTGATGATAGTGGAGAATTAGGTTCATTAAGAGTAAAAAAGACTAAAGACGCTTTGAAAAAGACTGATATTGCTATTTTATTATTTGATGCTACAAGTAGTGATATTGAAAAAGAAATCGAGTGGGCTAAGAAGTTAAAAAAATCTAATAAACCATATTTAGCTGTAATTAGTAAAACTGATTTGAATTCAGATACATCTTATTTAGAAAATGAGATTAAAACTAAATTAAATACTGATGTTATAAAAGTAAATACTGAAACTAAAGACTTACAGCATTTATTAAGAAAAGAGTTAATTAAAATAAATAAGAATAAAGTTGTACAAAAAAGTATAGCTGGTCATTTAGTAAATAAAAATGATGTTGTAATGCTAGTAATGCCTCAACAAATTAATGCTCCTGAAGGGAGGCTTATTTTACCACAAGTTCAAACTATTAGAGATTTATTAGATCATCACACGATTATTATAAGTGTTACAACAGATGAATTTGATAGTGCATTACAATCTTTAAAAGAGCCTCCAAAACTAATTATTGTTGATAGCCAAACATTCTCTATGATTTATCCTAAAAAACCTAAAGAAAGTATTTTAACTTCTTTTTCTATATTATTATCAGGCGTAAAAGGTGATGTTGAAGCTTTTGCAAAAGCAGCAAATCAAATTGATAATTTAAAAGAAAATTCTAAAGTATTAATAGCTGAAGCTTGTACCCATGCTCCTCTAGATGAAGATATTGGCAGAGTTCAAATCCCTAGGTTATTAAAAGAAAAAGTGGGCGATAATTTACAAATAGATTTTGTAAGTGGATCTGATTTTCCTGAAAATATAAGTGAATATGATTTAGTTATTCATTGTGCTGGGTGTATGTTTAATAGAACTTATATGATGAATAGATTAGAAGAATGTAACAATCATAATGTATTTATGACAAATTACGGTATTGCAATAGCTAAATTAAATAATATTTTAGATAACGTAAATTATTAGAGGCATAATGCCTCTAATTAATTATTCAATAAAACTAGTTAAGATATCCCATTTTTTATCCATATCTTTAATTAATTCTATTTGTGTTCTAGTCCTATCTAAATTGTGATTTTCTCTTTCAGTTTTATAATATATATCACCATTTATATAATCAGTTAAGAATCTAACTGCCATTATTTGTGTTATATTTCTTCCAGCTTCTATTAATAAAGACTTTTCTTCTTTTGATATAAAAGAATTAGCTACTTGTAAATATCCTTTTATCAAGGCTCTATAATATTCAACATTACATTTCATATTCTTATAATTTATTTCATCTTCAAGTGCTGTAGAAGTTGCTGTTCTAATCATATCTCCTACATCAAAAAGAATGGTACCTGGCATAACTGTATCTAAATCAATAATACAAAGAGCTTCATCACCACTGTTAGAAAATAATACATTATTTATTTTAGTATCATTGTGAGTTACATGGGATTTTATTTCTCCACTTTTGAATTTGTCCCAAATTATTGATCCTCTTTCTCTGTTATCGAGTAGAAAATTTATTTCATCTTGAACATCTTTTACTCTATTTTTTGGATCATTTTCAAGTGCTTTATCTAATTGATTATATCTAAATCCCATGTTATGGAAATCTTTAATTGTTTCATTTAAATTATTCCCATCTAAATCAGATAGTTGTTTTTGAAAAGTACTAATTGCAATTCCTAACATATATGCTTGTTGAGTATTATTAACCTTTTGATAAGTTTTGACATTGTCTATAAACTTATAAGTTCTCCAGTAGCTATTATTTTCATCAATATAAAATAATTTATCATCATTAGTATGTATTATTTCTAAAGATCTGTACTCTCTGTCATTGTAATCTTTTACTTTATTTTGGATATGGCAAGTTACGATATTAATATTATCCATTACTTGTTCAGGCTTCGTAAATACATATGTGTTTATTTTTTGGTGGGTATATTTTTCAATTTTCCCATTGTTATCAACACTAGAAATAAAAGTTGAGTTAATATGACCTTCTTTGTTGGCCTTATAGCTAATTAATGTTCCTTTTATGTTAAATGCTTCAAAAATTTTTTCGAATTTCATATAATTTTCCTTTTGAGATTAGTATATAAAATGCTTTATCATATGTATTGATTCAAAAGTTTATAAAATTTGCACAATTAGAAATCTTTATTTTTATTGTTATCACCTAAAATCAAAATAGATTTTGAATATTCACTAGGGCTCATTCCAACTATCTTCTTAAATTGTCGAGAAAAATAATGGATTGTTGAATAGCCAAGATTATCTGCAATTTGAGTAAAATTAATAGTTTCTTCTCTAATTAAATGTTTAGCTTCTTCTATTTTTAGTCTATAGAAATATTCCATTACACTCCAACCTGTCTCATCTTTAAATAATTTTTGAATTAAAGATCTACTCATTGAGCAATGAATACAAATATCTTCAAGAGTAATATTCTCTTTTATTTTACTTTCTAAAAATTTTATTACTAACTGAACTCTTCTTGAGTTTTCTTTTTCATGAATAGAAATTGTATTTGTTCTTTCATTGTTTGTTATCATTAGTTTAATTAAAAAAGTTTCTAAAGAAAGTCTAATTAAATCTAGTGAAAATTCAGGATAATTGGTTTTAAGAGTTAACTCTTTATAATATGGATCAGCTAAATTTGTTGAAAAAGCTTTATTTGATTCACTAATTATTGTATTTAAATAACTAGAAGTTTTTTTGTCAACTTTTAGAATTTTATCTTTAAAAAAATTCATACATTCGTCATTGGTATCAAATGCTATTACAAGTAAATTGGGAGAAATTTTCCCATTACAAACTACATCATGGAATTGATTAGGTTTATGGAAAATAATATCACCTTGTTTTAGGTTGTATTCTAACTTTCCATTAGTTATACCAACTTCTCCCTTATCTACATATAAAAACTCCCAAAAGTCATGGGATTCACCTTTGAATAAAAAGGTGCTTGGATATTCAAAATAATGTACTGATATTAAATTTTCAATATTTAGCTTTTTTTCTAGTGGTGTTAAAGTAAATCCGTTTTTTATCTTTTTCATAAGTATAATATACTAGATGTTTATTAACAGTTCTAGTAAAAAATATAAAAAAATAACATGAACAATTTTGTTAGAAAGGTAATATATTTTTTATACATCTATGTCATATAATTACGATTGTTAATAAATTAAATTTTAATGTAAAATTATATATAGTAATAAATTATAAAATATTGTTATCGATGAAACATTCTACAATTAGCCATGATTTATATTTTAATAATGGCTATTGTCATATCTTGCATGTTGACAATTCGCACTTTCTATGTTATTTTATTCTTGTCTGGCAGTGGGTTCGGTTGATTATATCCCGTTAATATACTTTTTAGTTTTTTTGTTCACCCACTGTTTGTTTCGGCATTGTTTTCCCCCTCAATTTGAGGTGATGACTGAAACACCCCTGTCGTTAAATCGACATCCCCTTTGAGAGTGCAAGCTTAGAGGGGAATTTTTTTATATATTTGCGTTATAAAATATTATTGTTAATGAATAGATATCATGATATTTTATATATATACAAATGTAAATTAATTAAATTATTAGGAGCCATAAGTGAATATAATTATTATTGGAAATGGTCCAGCAGGAAATACATTAGCATCTAAACTAGATTCAAAAGGATATAAAGTTGAAGTTTATTCAAATGAAGATGTCAGTTTTTATAGTAGAATAAGATTACCAAGTTGTTTAGGTAATTTAGAAAAATTGGACTCTTTATGTTCAAAAAATGAACCGTCCTACATTAATCATGAATCAGTTGTTGCAATTCATAGAGAAAGTAAATCTATTTTACTATCTAATGGAGAAGCAAAGCATTATGATAAATTAGTTTTAGCTACAGGCTCTAATCCTTTAGACTTTTTTAGTCACACAAAACTTGATGGGATTTTTACTCTTAGAACATATTTAGATGCAAAAAAAATAACTGAGCAAATTGAATCTCCTGTTTGTATTGTTGGGGGAGGTTTGTTAGGGCTTGAGAGTGCGCTTGAACTTAATGCTTTATCTCATGATATTACAGTAATTCAAGGTGAACCTTATGTTTTAAATAGACAATTAAATGAAGAAGCTGCAAAAATTGTTGAAGACAAATGTCTTCAAAGAGATAATTTTAAAATTATTTGTAATCACTTTGTTGATAGTGTTAATGGTAATAAGAGAATAGAAAAAGTAATTTTAGATGATAATAGAGAGATAAAGTGTAATAGTTTATTAATGGCAGCTGGGGTAAAACCTTCAGTTGCTTTAGCAAAAGCCTGTAATTTGGATGTAGCTAGAGCTATTACAATTAATGAATATTGTCAAACAAGTGATATGAACATTTATGCAATTGGAGATTGCGCAGAATATAAAGGACAATGTCCTGGCTTATTGCCTATTGCTTTAGCTACTGCTAATACTGCATTTAATCATATTATTGGTGAAAAAGTATCTTATGTAGCTCCCTCAAGTCTTCCAACTAGATTCCAAGCAGATGATTTAAGTGTCGCAAGTTTTGGAGTTTTAGAAGGGGAATGCCATTCAAAACAAGTTGAAGATAGATATGAAGCATGGTATATAAAAGATAAAAAAGTAGTAGGAGTAATTATTGTTGGATCAAAATCACACCTACCACTTGCAAAAGCTTCTTTAAATAAAGAAGTTGATAATATTGATGTATTATTAGATTTCTAGTTTTTTTAAGACATATAATCTTGAACCATAATCGCCTAGAACTCTTGTGATTTCGTTTTCATATTGAGTTCCGCCAAATTCTTGGTTTAAAACAAGTCCAGCTTTACTTAGTAACTCACCATAAACCCTATGGTGGGTTATTTCTATATTAAGTTGTAATATTTTAGATATCTCTTCAACTGCTTTACCTTGTAATAATTTGCTTGGTAAGAAGTGGTTGATTAAGTCTCCAAATACTGATAAATCTAACTTTTGTGGTCTGTTAAATAATTCATAAAATGCTTTATTATCTACAATAGGAATATATAATCTCTCAAGTGGAGGGTTTGGGATACTTCTAGCTCTAAAATCTAGTACTATTATTTCACTCTTATCGGTATTCATTACTGCCCAAACAGCTCTTTCTTTAGACTTGCTCATGGTTTGAATTCTAGCAAGGGTACCAAATTGTAAAGTATTTCTATAACGTTTATAGAAGTTTATTTGTTCTTTGATTTGCTCAATTTCATTTTTTGTAGCTGTGTTTAAATTTATTTCATATCCTAAGTTACCTATAGAGGCAACATTGAATCTTGATTCAATATCACTCTTTCTTAATGTTTGATGATTAGGACTAGCACTTACATGATTAGTCATAGCACTAAGAGGATATCCAAAACTTGTTCCTTCTTGTATGAATAATCTCTCATATACATCTGTACAATCACTTGTCCAGTTTTGTGGCATGAAACTTAGCATACCCAAATCATATCTGTTTCCACCAGCTGCGCAAGATTCGAATAATATTTTAGGAAATTTTTTAGTTAATCTTTCTAAAAGTTTATATAGACCTAAATAATATCTGTGATAGAATTCACCCATATTAGAAATTTCATTATTAATAGAATATAAATCACTAAATACTCTGTTAAAATCCCATTTTACATAGTCAACTTCACCTAATTCAAATATGTTTGAAAGAACGTCTTCTAGATATAGAATAACATCATCTCTGCTTAAATCTAAAATAAATTGGTTTCTGCCAACACTAGGTCGTCTACCTGGAATCATTATTGCCCAGTTTGGATGTTTATCAAATAAATCACTATTTCTACTAATCATTTCAGGTTCAACCCAAATCCCAAATAGCATTTTCATTTTATGAATTTGATTGGATAAATTACCTAAACCTTCTCTTAGTTTTTTAGTATTTACGATCCAGTCCCCAAGAGAAGAGGTATCATCATTTCTAGCACCAAACCATCCATCATCTAAAACAAATAATTCAGCTCCAATTTCTTTTGCTTTTTTTGCAAGATTGATAACTCTCTTATCATCAAAATCAAAATAAAAAGCTTCCCAAGAGTTTACTAAAATAGGTCTTTCTTTATTTTTCCAAAAGCCTCTTACTATATTATTATTTGCAAAATAATGTAAGTTCCTACTAACTGTACTAAAACCTTTTTCACTATAACTAAGGATTGCTTCAGGAGTTGAAAATCTTTCATTAGGATGTAAAATCCATTTAAATGAGGAATCATTTATTCCAGTTAATATTCTAGTTTGATTATAAGGAGTAACTTCAACTATTTCTTTGTGATTTCCACTATAAATTAGGTTCGTTGCATAACATTTACCATTTAATTCTTCACAATTTTTTTCACAAACATATATTAATGGATTATGATAAGCACTAGATGTTCCAACCTTTGAATCATTTACTAATATTCCAGGTTTAGTCTCTCTTCTATTAATATGTCTTTCTCTTGCCCATGCGCCATCAAAAGTAACTACATCAAAGCCACAATTATCTATGTCTAATTGTAAGGAATATATACTATCAATTGTGATATTTTTGCTAGCATAGTTAAATAATTCAACTTTTCTAGTTATAACATCACAAAAATTAAACACACCATATGTTAATAATAGTTTAATATCTAATTCACGGTCTTTTAATGTTATTTTTAATGTATCACATTCTTCTCTATCACCATAAGATTCAGGAAGATTAGAAAAAGATTTTGGTTTTGCAGGAGTAATTTCAAAACCTTGATAAACAAAGTCTAAAGTTTGCATTCCTCCATTATAACTAACTTTAATAGAGGGTTCTCTATAATCACCTTTACCAACTGTAGATATTTCTTGTTTAATTAGTCCTAAATCTAATTTACTATCTTCTTCATAAAAAGTTGCAGTTCCAGCCTCTTGTTTATACTTTGTAGATAATAGACTTGCATTTATGCTTCTCTCATCTAGGTGAGAACCATAATATAAATGCTCTAGGTGTTCATTGAGAGTTGTTTGAAATAAATAAGTAGTATTAGCTGTTGATAAATTAAATAACCCATTTTTTTGACTAATCATTAGAAATCTCCTTGTACTAATAGCTTTCTTGATTATAATT
This sequence comes from Pleomorphochaeta sp., assembly GCF_050031695.1. Taxonomy (GTDB): domain Bacteria; phylum Spirochaetota; class Spirochaetia; order Sphaerochaetales; family Sphaerochaetaceae; genus Pleomorphochaeta. The sequence goes on from NZ_JBNAIC010000020.1 coordinate 48,268, forward strand.
ATAGTAGAGATATTAAAAATGTTCTATGTTTTTTTTTGATTATAAGAGGAATGATTAATGGATATAAGAAGAGTTAGGATTAAAGATGATGAAAACGCTACTGTATTAAGCAACGATTTAATTAGAGCTGTAGTCCAAGATTATAATGGGAGATTGATAGAATTAAGTGCTATGAATATCCATGGGGGATGGGTAAATTGTAATAAATTACATAGATTCCCCTTTTCTAAAGATACTGTTGATCAAAATATTAAACATAAAGATATAGATCCTTTATTAGAAAAATTATATGGTTATCAAGTTCAATTAGTTAATGACGAATCAAAAGAAAATCCTAATGCGAAGTTTGAGGGTTCTGATTTAGTTTTTAATAATATTCATAATTATGAAGATCTATTAATAAAAAGTGAAACCTTAAATCGTGATGAGAATAATGATTACATTAATGCTATTTTCGAAACAAATAGAGTTAAATGGGTAGTTCAACGTTATGGTAGCGACGAAGCAACCGGGGGCGTTTGGGTATTATCAAAAAATTCAGATAATAATAATAAAATATGGGCAACAAAAAGATTAGATGTTGTTCTACCAAATCAACCTGTTATTTATTCTGCCCTTTATATAAAAAATATTAGTTCATCTCCAATTAATTTAAATGTTGGTTTTGATAATACTTTAGCACCTCCTTTTCTAGAATCTAATTGTTTAATTAATACAGGCGCTAAACAATGGATGAAATACAGTGATTTAGATAAAAATATGATTATTGAGAGAATAGCTGATACAAAAAAACCTTTTCCAATCGAAAAAGCTCCATTGATTTCAGGTGGTAACTGCGATGTTAGAACAGTTAGTGGAATCATCGGTTCTACTGATGTACTGTATGCTAAAAATGATTTAGATAAATCTTCTCATATATGGTTTAGTGTTATAAATCCTAGATATCAGTTAGTATATTTAACTTTTGCTCCTGGTAAAGAAATTATGGATGATATAGATTTAAATCTTGATTATTCGACAATGGTTTTAGACTATGGTGGAAGAAATCAACCACCTTGGTCGTTATATCAAGGTGGACCTAGTAATGAATTCTCAATACATATGGGTGCTAATACATCTTATTATGGCCAAGGTAAAGGTGTTGAATTTAAACCTGGTGAAGAAAAAAGATTATTATATGCTAGAAGTTTAACAACTTATGATAATCAGAGAATGGGGAATAACTTTTCATCCTTTGAATCTTTTAACCATAATGTTGTTTTAAAAAGAACAAAAAGCACTATAGTTATTCCATCAGATCCTAAGTTTGAAATAATTAAAAAATTCTGTGACAATTTAATCCATTTTTAATTCTTAATAATATAATACTAAATGGAGATATGATGATATTTGATGAAATAAAAGATTTTACAATAATCGATACAGAAACTACTGGTTTAGGATGTTATTCTAAATTAGTAGAATTTGCTGCAATGAGAATTAGAAATGGTAAACCTGAGGCAACTTTTAATATATTAGTTAATCCTAAAATGATTATGAGTGATGATGTTATTAAAATTCATAAAATAACTAATGAGATGGTTCAAAATGCTCCTACTATAGATGAAGTAAGTAAAGATATTTATGAATTTATTGGTGATGACATTTTAGTAGCTCATAATGCTCCTTTTGATATGGATGTTTTAAATAGGCGTTTACTTTTCGGTTTAAAGAATAAATATATTGATAGCTTATCTATATTTAGAAATAGTTTAAATTTACCAAGCTATAAATTAGATAACATAAGATTATATTTTAATATAACTATAAAACAAACTCACAGAGCTTTAGATGATGTTAATATGTTATATTCTTGTTTAAAAATGATAAATAAACCATATGAAATTGAAATTAGAAATATTGGTCAAGTTAGAGGTAGTTGTAGAGCTACTCAGATAACAAAAACAAAAACCTTGGGTAATGAATTAAAAAATTGTCATTGTGTAGTAACTGGAATTATTCCTAATATGGCTAGAAATGAACTTTGGCAAATTATTGTAAATCATGGCGGACTTGTTGGTAGTTCTGTTATAAGAAAAACAAGGTATTTGGTTTTAGGTGCTGAAAATGTTGGAAACTCTAAAATTTATAAAGCTAAACAAAAAATAGCTGCAGGCGATTTAATTGAAATTTTATCCTATAAAGACTTTTTTACGAAATTTAATATTTTATAATAATAAATCTCTAAAGTAATTGGTTTTACTTTAGAGATTTAATTCTTAGTTATCAGTTTCAATTTGATTAATAGTAATGAATTTATTATTTTTCTTAAATTCCCAAAATTTATTTCCTATCTTTTCCATAAAATTAACATCATGTGAAACACAAATAATTGCACCCCTATAAGATAATAAAGCTTTTGTTAAAATACTTATTGAAAAAATGTCTAAGTAATTGGTAGGTTCATCTAATAGTAGAATATTGGAATTAGAAAATATTGCAAAGCCATAAAGTAGCTTTTGAGTTTCTCCCTGACTTAATAAAGTGGTTGTTAGTAAAGAAGTAGGATCAGCACCGAGTCTAAAAGAAATTGATAATATTTGAGATTGAGTATCTTTATCTAAGTGAATAAGTTTATCTTTTATTTTAATCCTATCTTTTTCACTATAGTCTTGATGGATATACCAATATGGGGAATTATATTTTATTAGATTTTGTTCAATAATATTTACAAAAGAGGTTTTGCCAGAACCATTTTGGCCTCTAATTATTATTTTATCATCTTTCTTTATTTCCATATATGGGTGTGAAACTTTATAAATATTATGTAATTGAGAAATCTCGTCTTTTTGAAAAGATATGATTGTATTCTTTTTTGATTGTATATTATTAAAAGAAATTCCTAGTTTATTTTTTTTAGGTATATTTATCTTTGAAAGTTTGTCTGATTCTCTTATTATTTCATTATTTATGGAAGTTAACCTTAATCCAGGTTTTTTATCTTTAGAAGTAATTCTTGCTCCATCAATTTTACTTTTTGTTGAAAAGTCTTTTTTATCTAAATTTTTCTTTGATAATTTGTTTTTAGATTTTTGAATTATTTGATACTCTCTTTCTTTCATTTTTTTTAATTTTGAAATATCTGAGACTTTGGAAATTTTTTGTTTATTTAAAAATTCAATTTCTTTCTTTCTTTGTTTAATAGCTAGTGAAGGCTTGCATTCGTAATTTAGAATATTAGTAAATAAGTGATTATCCTCTAATATTAATGTTTTAGAGCATAAAGAATCTAAAAAATCTAAATTGTGGGAAATAATAAGTCCAATTTTATTGAATTTTTTTAGTTCATTAACTAATAAATTTATTGAATATGAGTCTAAATGATTTATAGGTTCATCAATTAATAGTAGTGTTGGAGATCTCAATAATGCATCAGCTACCATGCATCTCTTTTTTTCTCCACCACTTAATTTATCATAATTAAATAACCATTCATCTTTTATCTCAAGTCTACCTAATAGACTAACTGCTTCACTATTATTAATTATTTCTGGATCATAAAAGCTGCTAGGTATTTCATCTAAGTTATCTTGTTTACATAAAAATGTTTCAATTTTTGGGGAAATCGTACCTTCTTGAGGCATTAAAGTATTGTTCAAAAGATTAAATAGTGTGGATTTGCCACTCCCATTAACTCCTATTATTGCATACCACCCATTATTAAATGTTTGATTCAAAGAAGAAAAAATTGGATGTATAGAAGATTCATAACTGAATGAAAGATTGGATATATTAATAAAGGACATATAGTTTAATTCCTAAAATGATTTTGATTGGGGGAAGAATCTATGTAATATAAATATAAACGGATATACCCACCTGGGCAAAATAAAGGATAATCAACGATTTCTTTAAATGTTTCTTTTTTTTCCGTTTAATTAAATTCTCACCAGCTTTTCTCCTATATGTCGTTTAAATAAAATCATATTCTTAGGTGTTTTGTCAAGAAATAGCGTTTAAAACAAAAAAGCTCATTAATCATATTTGACTAATAAGCTTTATATTTAAAAATTGTAAAGTAAAGGTGCCAATCGGATTCGAACCGATGCATCACGGTTTTGCAGACCGTTCCCTTACCGCTTGGGTATGGCACCAAATCAACGTTTGAGAGATTACCAAATTTATAACTTATATTCAAGTAAAAATTTAAAAAAACTTGTAAAAAGTGTATATTTTTTATCTTTGAATAATAATTAAATAAATTAGTGTTGTAAGAAATTTGTATGAATTTAATAAAAATTGAACATTATTGATAAAAGTATATGTTTTTTTGAACTTTTTTTTGTTGACAGTTAATGTATTTGAATGTATTATAAATTCAAACATACAAAAACATTCAAGAGGAATAATAATGTTACCTGTAGAAAGACAAAGATATATTCAAGAATTAGCTATGAAAAATAAAAGTGTAAGTGTTAGTGATCTTGCTAGTGAATTAGAAGTAAGTGAATTAACTATTAGACGTGATTTAGATGGGCTTTGTTCAAAGGGTGTGTTAGAGAGAACTCATGGTGGGGCAACGCTTCGACGTAATTTGAACGTTGAACCTGATTATTTACAAAAAGCTTCAGAATGTTCAAAAGAAAAACAAGCAGTAGGAAAATTAGCAGCTTCTTTATTAGAAGAAGGGGATACTGTTTATGTAAATAGTGGATCAACAACTTTAGAAGTAATAAAGGCAATCCTTGAGAGAAATATAGATATAACAATTGTTACTAATAATATAGATGCAATGTGGTTATGTAAAAGTGATGGGAATGTAAAAATCATTTTTGTAGGTGGTTATTATAGAGCTAAATCACATTCTGTCTCAGGTAGATTAGCTTTTAGTTTAATTGATCAAATTTATGCTAATAAAGCAATTATTGGTGTTGATGGTTTTTCTCCGATAGCGGGGTTAACAACTCCTGTATTAGAAGAAGCTGATACAACAAGAGCTATGATAGATCATAGTATTGGTTCAAAAATAGTTGTTGCTACAGAAAATAAGATTGGAGTTGTTTCCAATTTTAAAACTGCTCCTATAGAGAGAGTAGATGTGTTAGTAACAGATGAAAACGGTGGTAACTTATTAAAGAACACAGAAATAAGTAAACATATACAAGTATTGATAGCAAAATCATAGGAGGATAGCTATGAAATTTGAAGAAACTTATGCAGACAATTACAAAGATTGTGCATGGATCCCATTTGAAGACTTAGAAACATTTATGAGAGAAGCATTAGTAAATGCAGGTATTCCAGCTGATGATGCAAAAACAATTGGTGAGGTATTAATTGAATCAGATAAGAGAGGTATTGATAGCCATGGTATTGGTAGATTAAAACCTATCTATATTGATAGAATTGATAAAGGCATTATGAATCCAGTTACTGAAATTGAAGTAATTAAAGATCAAGATGCAACTGCTGTATTAGATGGTCACAATGGTTTAGGTCATGTAGTTTCTAAAAAAGCTATGGAAATGGCTATTGAAAAAGCTAAAAAATACGGTATTGGTATGGTAGCTGTTAGAAATTCAACTCACTATGGTATTGCTGGCTATTATCCATTAATGGCAACTAAAGCTAACATGATTGGTATCACAGGTACTAATGCTAGACCTTCAATTGCTCCAACTAACGGTGTTGAAAATATGATGGGTACTAATCCTTTAACTTTTGGTATTCCTACAGATGAAGAATTCCCTTTTATTTTAGACTGTGCAACAAGTGTATCACAACGTGGTAAAATTGAAGTTTATGGTAGAGCTGGAAAAGATTTACCAGCAGGTTGGGTAATTGGCCGTGATGGTAAAACAAGAACTGATACACAACAAGTATTAAAAGATTTAACAACTGGTAATGCAGCTTTAACACCATTAGGTGGTATTGGTGAATTAACTGGTGGTTATAAAGGTTATGGTTATGCTGCTGTTGTTGAAATCTTATCAGCTGCTCTACAAGATGGTGCATTTATGAAATCATTAAATGGTTTTGATGCTGATCATAATCCAATTCCATATCCACTTGGACACTTCTTTATTGCAATTGATCCTGAACATTTCATGGGAGCTAATACTTTCAAAGCAATTGCTGGAACAATTTGTAAACAATTAAGAAATAGCCAAGTTGCTCCTGGTGAAGATCAAATCTTTACAGCAGGTGAAAAAGAATATATTTCTTATAACTATAGAAAAGAACATGGTTGTCCTGTTCCTCCATCTCTACAAAAAGTAATGATTGAATTAAGAGACAGATGGAATATGGATTATAAATGGGATTTTGAAAAATAAAAAAATAATAAAAGGAAATTATAAAATGGCAACTTTAAAAGAAAGAGCATTAGCATATCATATGTTAGATAATGAACCTGGTAAAGTTAGTGTTGTACCAACTAAACCTTGTAAAACTTCTGATGATTTAGGCTTAGCTTACACTCCAGGTGTAGCTCAACCTGTATTAGCAATTGAAGAAAACCCTGAAGATGCATATAAATATACTTCTAAAGGTAATTTGGTAGCAGTTATTTCTAATGGTACTGCTATCTTAGGATTAGGTGATAGAGGTCCTTTAGCTTCAAAACCTGTTATGGAAGGTAAAGGCGTATTATTTAAAAGATTTGCTGATATTGATGTATTCGATATTGAAGTAGACGAAAAAGACCCTAAGAAATTAATTGAAATCGTTAAGAAATTAACTCCTACTTTTGGTGGTGTTAATCTTGAAGATATTAAGGGACCAGAATGTTTTGAAATTGAACAAGAATTAATCAAACAATGTGATATCCCAATTTTCCATGATGACCAACATGGTACAGCTATTATTGCAACAGCTGGTTTAATGAATGCTTGTGAAATTGTTAAAAAAGAACTAAGTGATATTAAAGTAGTTGTAAATGGTGCAGGTGCTGCTGGTGTTTCTTGTGCAAAAATGTTTGTAGCTGCTGGTGTTAAACCTGAAAATTTAACAATGTGTGATAGCCGTGGTGTTATTTTCAAAGGTCGTACTGAAAGAATGACTAAAGAAAAAATTGAAATGGCAGTTGAAACAGAAGCTAGAACATTAGCTGATGCATTAAAAGGTGCAGATGTACTTATGGGTCTTTCTGTTGCTGATTGTGTTAGTCCTGAAATGTTATTATCAATGGCAAAAGATCCTATTGTGTTTGCAATGAGTAATCCTAATCCTGAAATTGATTATCACCTAGCTATTGAAACACGTAGTGATTTAATTATGGCTACAGGTAGAAGTGACTATCCAAACCAAATTAATAATGTATTAGGTTTCCCTTTCATTTTCCGTGGTGCACTTGATGTAAGAGCTACAAAAATTACTGAAAAGATGAAAATGGCAGCCGCTCTTGCTTTAGCTAAATTAGCTAAAGAACCAATTGTAAAAGAAGTTGAAGATGCTTATGGTAGATCATTTACTTTTGGAAGAGAGTATATTGTTCCTAAACCATTCGATCCTAGAGTAATCGAATATGAAGCAGTTGCTGTTGCAAAAGCTGCATGTGAAGAAGGTGTTGCACAAAAACCAATTACAGATTGGGATGCATATACTAAATCTTTAAATGATAGAATGAAAAAATACTGGGATTAATTTTAATTAATTTTTAAAAAAATAAACTCTAAGAGAAATGTAAATGTAAAATACAATTCTTCTTAGAGTTTTTGTTTTTTATTACTTGATTCTATATTTCTCTTTATTTGGTTAAGCTTTAAATACTTTTTTGAGACGTCAATATCTACTTATTTTTTAAAAACTCTCTCTTGCCTTAGCTGTTTCAGTTTGTACTATAATTTTTAACTGGTCTGCACACTAAAAAGTTAACACTGCCGTGATTACTGTATCTGAAATAGTTTTCAACTATTTCCTTTTTTTATTAATCAAATTATAATTATATTATAACTATTTAGAAGAAGGAGAAGAAATTTATGAATGATTATGATAATAACTCTCATCCTTACGATGAAGATACTTGTGTAAAGAAGACTACTAGTGATGATGCTTCTTCTGTTGTACTAATTTTAGGAATAATTTCAATTGTTAGTATATTTTCTTGGATTTTCTCTTTTGTGGGATTAGTCTTAGGAATTATTGCCTTAGTTAAGGGTACAAAAATTAGACATAACTCTTCTGCCGCAATGGCCGGTTGGGTTCTTTCGATAATATCTATTTCAATATTTGCTTTGGGTGTTATCTTTTTCATTGGCTTTTTAATGCCTCCTTTTTGGTGTTTTATTTAGTATCTTTGATTTGATTGTATAAATACCTTATCTTTTTTGATGAGGTGTTTTTTTATGATATTAATTTATCATATTGGTATTTTATGATAAAAATAAATCATTTTTTAAAAATATGATAATAAATTGACATATTATTAATATATGATATAATTTAATCATAATTAGAAAGGATATATTATGGAAATAAGCCAAAATGAAAATTTAATAGCTATAATTGGAGATATTATTGACTCTAAACAAATACCAATTGATAAAAGAAATTTATATCAAGACAAGTTGAAAAAAGTCTTATCTCAAATTAATAAAGTTTATGAAAGTGAAATTATCTCAAATTTTATTATAACTTTAGGTGATGAATTTCAGGGTGTGATAAAAAATGCTAGCCATTTATTTGAAATAATAGAGATGATAGAAATTGCAATGGAACCTGTTGAATTGAGGTTTGGAATTGGTGTTGGAATCTTATTAACTGAAATAGATAGAAAGGCTTCTCTTGGATCTGATGGACCTGCTTATCATAGGGCTAGAAAAAGTATAACGCTTTTAAAAAATAATAAAGATAATATTCAAAATATTCTTATAGACTCTAGTAATACAATATTTGATAAAGAAATAAATTCTCATTTATATTGGGTGTGTCGAACTTATAATACTTGGAGTATGTTACAAAGAAAAATTGTAAAATATAAGATGTATGATAAAACCCTTACTCAAAAAGAAATTGCTAAAAATTTAGATATTGATCAGTCTCTTGTAAGTCGGACTTTAAAAGCCTCTTTGTATGATAATTATTTTAATTCAAAACAATCTATCTCTCTTCTAGTAGAAAAAGTACGGAGTAGTGAATGTTAACCCCTTTATTAATTATATTGCTTTTATTACATATATTAGCTGATTTTTATTTTCAGACTCAAAACATGTCAGACAGTAAAAAAGAAAATTATAAATATGTTATTTATCACAGCATTTTTTATTTTTTAACAATGTTTCTTATTTTTATATTTTACAAATTTGATATAGCTTTATTATTAGCTATAAGTGCACTTGGATTATCTCATTTTATAATTGATATAAGTAAATACTACTTTTCAAATAAAAAAGATATAAAAGAAAGTTCTTTGTTTCTAGTAGATCAATTTATACATCTATCAATAATAATTGGATTCTTTTTAATTGTTAAAAATACAAACTTTATTTTTGTAAGTGAGAGATGGATAATGAATAATTCTCTTGTTTACTTAAATGTTTTGGTAGCACTTCTTTTGATATTTAAACCTGCAAATATATTGATTAAGAGTCTTATTTCTTCTCCAACTTATAAAAACGTAGAAGAGAGTGGAGAGAAGAGGCCACTTAGGCTCGGAAAAATTATTGGTAATTTAGAAAGACTTTTAATTGTATTATTGTTGTGTGCCAATCAATTTGTTGTAATAGGTTATATTTTTACAGCAAAATCAATAGCTAGGTGGAAAAAATTAACCGAGGATAAAGATTTTGCTGAATATTATCTAGTAGGAACTTTATTAAGTGTTATTATTAGTATAATTGTTTATTATATTTTTTTGAAAGATATTAAAATAATTTAATATTATTTAAGCTAGTTCTTCTTTGATTTTTGCTTTTACATTTTCAAGAGTTTCATTATATTGTTCATCTAATTTTTTTAGATTATCATCAAGCAATTTCATAAATTCTTGGTCTTGATCTGCAGTATAAGTAAAATCTGGACCATATTGTTGTTTCAATTGAGCTTCTTTTTGTTTTATTACAGGTTCAAATTGTTCTTTCATTTGATTTACTAAATCACTTTGATGATTTAAATATTGATTAAAAAACTCTTTAATTTGATTAAGTGTATCAACTAATTGCTCATTATCCTCTTTTAAGATCTTTATGATATCAATCATTTTTTCAAAAGTGTTTTCAAAAGATTGGTCATTAGGTAGTGTAATATTTAATAATAAATTACTTACAATTCCTTCTTTTACTGCTGTTTTATCTTCTGCTTTATTAAATTCTTCCATGAATTTTTCACGAGTGAAATCAATGTCGTTTATGTATAATCCACATATTTTTCTACCCACTTTAACAGCTTTTTCTCTATTTATTTTATCTAAATCAATATTTAAATTTTCAGTTTTCTCTAATGCGATTTCCCATGCAGATTTGATTCTTGCCATAATCATACCTCAATTTTTATTTTTTAATTAAATTCTTTATAAAGATAAGATAATATCAAAATTACTAATTAACAAGTCCCTAAATATTATGTTAAATTCTATTTATGAGAAGTTCAGTTGAATTAATATATATGTTTGATATTTTTGGCACTATTATCTTTGCATTAACAGGAGCTTTAAAAGCCGTTGAAAAAGATTTAGATTTCTTGGGTGTTATTGTTTTTGCAACTACTGTTGGTTGTGGTGGTGGGATGCTTAGAGATTCTTTAATTGGAGCAACACCTGTTGCAGCCTTAACTAATTATATTTATTTATTGGTATGTGTAATTGTTGGAATTTTAGTGTTTTTCTTTGGAGCCTTAATACATAGCGAAAAAAAAGTTATAAAATATTTAGATGCGATAGGGCTTGGGGTATTTACTGCGCTAGGATGTGCTAAAGGTGCTTTATATGATTGTTCTTTAATCGGTCAAGTGTTATGTGGAATTGTAACTGCGACCGGTGGTGGAGTAATAAGAGATATTATGAGTAAAAATATTCCAACTATATTAACAAATGATTTTTATGCAACTGCCTCTTTGCTTGGAGGTCTTTTATATTTATATTTAGAAGGTACGACGCTTTCTATAGGATATCTATTTTTAATATGTTCTATCTTTGTATTTATTATAAGGGTGTTTGCTATACAATTTTCTATTGAACTGCCAAAAAGTAGCTCAGTGTGGAAAAGACAAGGGAAAAAATAATGAGTGAAGAATTAAAACAGTATTATATTAATCCTTATCAAAAGGAATTAATTACTAAAATAACTAAAATTAATGATAATAAGGTTTATCTTGAAAAAACTATCTTTTATCCAGAAGGTGGTGGCCAACCTGGTGACATTGGTTTTATAAATAATATAAAGGTAATTGATACTCAAAAAGATTCTTCAAATATAGCACATATTGTTGAAAATTCAGATTCATTTACTGTTGGTGATGTGGTTAGTATAAAACTAAATTGGGATCATAGATATGAGTATATGAAAATGCATACTGCTCAACATTTAATCAGTGGGATATTATATTCTAAATTCGATGTAAATACAGTTTCTGTTCATCAAGGTAATCCTAATTTAACAATTGAAATTGATAGAGCTAATTTTAGTGAAGAAGATTGTTACTTATTAGAAGATTTATCTAATGAGGCTATTGTTAATGGTAATAATATTTCTTATTTAGAAATGAATAAAGCTGAAGCAGAAAAGTTAGGTATGAGAAGAAGTATTAAAGTTGATGGCTTAATTAGAATAGTAGATGTTAAATCAATTGATAAGATAGCTTGTGGTGGTTTACATGTAAATAATACAAGAGAAATTGGTAAAATAATGTTTATTGGTTTTGAAAAAATAAGGAAACATTATAGATTAATTTTTAGGGTATCTAATAGAGTAAGCGAGACTTATAGAGAATTAGATAAAGTTGTTAAAACCTTGTGTACAATGCATAGTGCAACAATTTCTACTTTAGTAGATTGTGATAAAGCTTTGTTAGAAAAAAAACTTGATTTGGAAAAAGAAGTTAGAGCTTTAAAGAAAAAAAATACTAATTATTATATTAATTCTATTTTAAAAGATAATACTAATATTATTATCCAAGATATAAGTAAAGAAGATATTGATTTTAAGGATATTGAAATTAGTGAAGATAAAGTAGTTTTTCTTTATAAAATAGAAAATGAAATGCTTAAATGGTTTATTTATCTTGGAGATAGTTATAAAGAATATAATATTAATGATATTAGAAAAGACGTTTTAATTAAAATTAATGGAAAAGGTGGGGGAAAATTCCCAAATTTTCAAGGTAAGGGTGAAATTACAAATATTGATGAATGTATCGTAGCTTTTAAGGATTATTTTAATGAATAATGATAAAGAAAAGCATACTTTTTTAAGGGAAGATGGTTCAATTGCTTGGGGAAAATTAGTATTTAGAACTTTTATAGCTTTATTATTTATTTTTGTTATTTTTATTATTTATGATAAAGTAATAAGATCTAGCGTTCAAACAAGTACTTTAGCTCAAGATTTATATAATAAGCTTGGTCATTTTGGTGTTTCTCTTTTTGTATATCTTTGTGATACTTTTATAGTTCCTTTGACTCCAGATATTATGTTTCCATTAGTTTCTTCTAATTGGAATATTCTTGAGATAACTCTGTTTATGGGTAGTGCTTCTTTTTTAGGTGGTATTAGTGCATATTGGTTAGGTCATTTGCTATCTAAGATAAAAATAGTTGATAAATATGCTAATAAAATTATGGGAAGTCATAAAGTGTTTATACATAATAAAGGAGCCTGGGGCGTTGCACTTGCCGGCCTGACTCCAATTCCTTATTCTACTATCTGTTGGACAGCAGGAATATTAAAGGTTGAATTTAAAAAAGTAATATTTGCCTGCTTAGTAAGATTTCCACGTATGATTTTATACTATTATCTATTTATCGCAGGCGCTCAGATTACTAATTTTCTATAATATTTTAGATGCTTCATCTATAACCATTTGGGTTCTAAGTGAAGCATCACCTATATATTCATCTGCATTTAATAATTCAATAGCTTTATCTCTGCTAACATATTTTAATATTACTTTATCATTAATTAAGTCATGCATAAGAGTATTTTCTTTTCCCTCTTGAACTTCTTTCCAAGCTTTTAGGCTATGTTCTCGAATAACTTCATGCATTTCTTGTCTATTAGCACCATTTCTACCAAGTTCCATTAATAGTCTTTCACTTGCAGCAAAAATGCCATATGTTTTCATATTTCTCTCTATTGCTGTAGTGTGAATATTCATATTTTTAACAACCTTGATTGCTGTAATTAAAATTTCATCAGTAGCTAAAAAAGAATTTGGTAAAACAACTCTTCTATTTGCACTGTCATCAAGAGTTCTTTCAAGTAATGTGTGTGCACTATTTTGCCATAATGTATTAGGACTTGAACTAACAAATCTACAAAGACTATCAATTTTTTCACTGTTTATTGGATTTCTTTTAAATGGCATAGCAGATGAGCCTACTTGGTTTTTACCAAATGGTTCTGACCATTCTCCAATTGGAGGAGATTGTAATAATCTAAAATCTATAAAGAATTTATATAGAGTACAAGCTAAGGAAGATAGAGCATTTCCAACTCTTAAATCTTGTTTTCTTGTGTAAACTTGAGTTGCTGCACTAAAGGCTTTTAATTCAAGTTTTTTCATAACTATATCTTCCATTTCTTTTGCATTTAATTTTGTGCCTTTTAATAATTCAGTGTAGCTAGCTGCTGTTCCAACAGCCCCTTTCATTCCTTTTCCTCTAATATTATCTCTAACTGTTTCTAACTCTTTTATATCTTCAATTAAGTCTTGAGCAGTTTGAGCAATTCTGTATCCTACCGAGGTAGGCTCAGCAGGTTGAATATGTGTAAATGCCATACATGGTAAATCTTTATATTCTTCCATTTTATTTACATAAAGAGAAAGTAATTCTTTAGATTTATCAATAACAATATTTAGAGCTTCTTTAAGTCGAATTGCATCCATATTATCTAAAATATCCATGCTTGTAGCACCTAAGTGAATTATTGCACCAGCTTTTGGACATTGTTCAGCATAAGTTTTAATTTCTGCCATTAAATCATGATGAATAATATTTTCAATTTCAGTAGCTCTATCAACATCGATATCTGTTTTATGAGCTAATAATTCTTCTAACTGTTGTTGAGTAACAAGGCCAGCTTCCATTTGAGCTGAAGCTAATGCAATCCAAATTCTTCTGAGAAGTATTCTTTTATGCTTTTCACTGTATATTTCTCTCATCTTTGAGTTTGAGTATCTCCAAGTGAAAGGTGATATATATGTATCATGTGTAAATGATGTCATAGTATTACTCCAATAATATTTTTTTAAATAAAAAAAGGTTAAGCATTAAGCTTAACCCTTATGTTGTGAATTATAAAATTATAATTTGATCTCTTTCAGGGCCAACTGAAATAAATTTAATTCTAGCCCCTACTAACTTACCAATCTCAGTACAATAATCTTGTGCTTCTTTTGGTAAATCTTCCCATTTTCTAGCATTAGAAGTATCACATTTCCAACCTTTATATTCTTTATAAATTGGTTTTGCTACTTCTTGTAAAGCTGTTTCAGGTAAGTAGTTAATGATTTCACCATTTACTTCATAAGCTGTACAAACTTTAATAGTATCGAAATGGTCTAAGATATCAAGTTTAGTGATTGCAATATCAGTAAATCCATTTATCCAACAAGAATAATCAGCAGCAACTGCATCGAACCAACCACAACGACGAGGACGACCTGTTGTTGCACCGTATTCATGTCCGATATCTCTTAATTTTTCACCATCAGCATCGAATAATTCAGTCATAAATGGACCACCACCGACTGAAGTTGAGTAAGCTTTTACTACACCAATTATTTCATCAATTCTATTTGGAGCTATACCAGCACCACTACAAGTACCACCAGCTGTTGGGTTGCTACTTGTTGTATAAGGATAAATACCCCAGTCTAAATCTCTCATGATACCAAGTTGTCCTTCTAATAAAATATTTTTATTAGATTCATAAGCATCTCTAATTACTGGAACTGAGTCAATAATTTTATCACCATAAACTGCTTTCCATTTTCTACAAACTTCAAGCATTTCTTCTAGGGTAACTTCTGGTAAACCAAAATAAGCTAATTCTCTATTTTTTCTAGGTAATAGCATGTTTAATCTTTTAGTTAATCTTTCTTCATCTAAAATATCAACAGCTCTGATACCACTTCTAGCAGCTTTATCACTATATGTTGGTCCGATACCTTTTTTTGTAGTACCAATTTTCCAGTTTTTAGCTTTACTTGCTTCTTCTGCACCGTCTAAAGTACAGTGAAATGGCATAATTAAGTGTGCTCTTTTGTCAATGAAAAGATTGTTTCCATCAACGCCAGCTTTTCTAATAGAATCTAGCTCAATTGTCATAGTATCAAAATTTACTACTGTTCCAGCTCCAACAATATTTGTTGTTTCTGGATTAAAGATACCAGATGGAATAATATGAAGTGCAAATTTACCTTTATCATTGATAACTGTGTGACCTGCATTATCTCCACCTTGGAAACGGATACATAAATCAGCTTTTGTTGCTAAATAATCAACAACACGGCCTTTTCCTTCATCTCCCCATTGGGCTCCTACAATAGCACTTATACTCATGTTTTCTCCTTAGGCGTTTTTCTCTAACATAGCCTTTTCATTTTCTGTATGTTCTTCGATATCCACGGCATCCCACGGATATTTTATCCATAAATCGTCAATCTCTAAAGCAGGGAAATATCTCTTTATTTCCTCTGGGAAATCGGCATCTTTTTCTTTTTTCTTGTTATGAAGTACTAAAACTGCGATTTCTTCAGGATTATATTTTAATAACTCTCTAACGCAATAACCTAAAGTAGCTCTTGTATCATCAACTTCGTCTATTAATAATACTTTTTTACCTTTTAGTTGTTCTTGAACTTCGTCAATCCATTGAATTTTGGTTGGTAAGGTTCTGTGCTTATTATCTACCCCATAATAAGATATGCCAACAGCATAAATAGGGCGATTGATAAAAGTTTTGATTATTCTAGCAGGTATAAAACCTCCTGAACCGATTGCAACAATAACATCAGGATCAAAATCACTATCCTTTATTTGTGTTGCAAGTCCTTTTACAAGCTTATGTACTGTGTTGTAACTTACATAAAATTTTTCGTTTTTCATTAATGAAGTTTCCAATTTTATTAATATATTTTAATTTTTATAAATTAATTCTTATTCTTGAGGGTACATTTCTGCAATATAAGGCAGAGTTCTGTATCTTTCATTATAATCTAAACCATATCCTACTACCCAAACATCAGGAATAGTAAATCCCATATAATTAATTTCTACAGGAACTGTATGTCTATCAGGTTTATCTAATAAAACTAAAGTTTTGACACTTGCTGGTTTTCTAGCTTTGAAGTTTCTAATTAAGTAATCAAGAGTATATCCTGAATCAAGAATATCTTCGATAATTAAAACATGTTTAGCTTCCATGTTTTCTCTTGTATCCATTAACAATCTTACATTACCACTTGTTCTATCTCCTTGGTAAGAAGATAAAGCAATGAAGTCAACAACATGAGGTATTGTTAATTTTCTACATAAGTCTGCGGTCAAAATAAAAGAGCCCTTTAATACCCCAACGAGTATAAGGCGCCCTTCAATGTTTGCATATGCGTCATTGATCTGATGTGCTAATTCATCAACTCTACGTGAAATAGAGTCAGCATCTATTAAAACTCTAGCTAAGTCTTTAGTTAAAGCAGGTATTGCTAGTGAAGATCCCATAAACCCTCCAATTTAGATTATACCTATTTGTACAAGAAATAAAAATAATAGTCAATTAAAACTAAGGTGTATAAAACCTTATAATTAATTTATTTTAATAATTAATTATTCTTTATTTTTCTTAAAATAATTAACTTTTTTCAATTTTATTCACCTTATTTTGTTTTATTTTTTTTATATTTTTGGTATACTATTTATATAGTAATTCTTTATTAAATAAATAATTATTTATATAAAGGTTGCATATTATTATTTATAAAATAAATATCATTAATTTTTGTTTTTGGAGGATTTATGAAAGCATTTAAAGCCTATGATATAAGAGGGGTCTTCTCAAGTGATTTAACTCTTGATTTGGCTTACAAAGTTGGTTATTTTTTGCCTAAATTATTAGATGCAAATAATATTTTAGTTGGTAGAGATATGAGAGTCTCTTCACCGGATATGTTTGACTCTTTGACAAAAGGGATAGTAGATTCAGGTTGTGATGTTATTGATATTTCTTTATCTTCAACTCCAATGGTTTATTTTGCAACAGTATATTTTGAAGTGGATGGTTCTGTTCAAATTACAGCATCTCATAATCCAGCTAAATATAATGGATTAAAAATTAGTAGAAAAATGGCAGTTCCTGTAGGTGGTGAAACTGGGCTTAATAGACTTAAAGAAATGTGTGAAAATGAAGAAGTTGTTGTAAGTCAAGAAAAAGGGAAAATTAAATCTGTAGATGCTAAAACTCCATATATTGAATTTTTGAGAAAATATAAAGAAAATTTTTCTTCTCTAAAAATAGCTGTAGATTGTTCTAATGGAATGGCAAGTTTATTAGTAAAAGATATTTTAGGTGATGATGTTATTTATATAAATGATACATTAGATGGAACATTTCCTAATCATGAACCAAATCCATTAGATCCAAGTAATTGTAAACAATTGCAAGATGTTGTTGTTAATAATAAATGTGATTTAGGAATTATTTTTGATGGTGATGCAGATAGAGTAATGTTTATAGATGAAAAAGGTGGCTATATTCCAGCAGATCATTTAATGGGTATTTTAGGTGAAAAAATGCTTGAAATGGATGGAGAGAAAATAGCTGTTGTTGATATTAGAACTTCAAAATCAACAACTGAATATTTAGAAAGAATTGGATATCAAGTAATAATGTGGAAAGTTGGGCATGTTCATGCAAAAGCAAAACTTAGAGAAACTGGTGCTGTTTTTGGTGGTGAATTAGCAGGTCATTATTATTTTAAAGAATTTAATAATTGTGATAGTGGTTTATTTGCTATGATTATGGTTTTAAATCATGTAAAAGCTAAAAAAGAAGAAGGTCTATCTTTATCTGCACTTATTGATAATATTGTAAAATATCAATCAAGTGGAGAAATTAATTTTAAAGTTGAAAACAAAGATGAAGTAATTGATATATTGAAAAATAAATATTCAAAAGATGCAACAAAAGTATTAGATACTGATGGATATCGAATCGAATTTCCTTCTTGGTGGTTTGGTGTTAGAAAAAGTAATACAGAACCTTATTTAAGATTGGTTGCAGAAGCTAGTACTAGTGATGAGTTAGATGATAGAGTAAAAGAAATTACAAATATTATTAAAGAAAATTCAAAATAGTTAAGTTATATTTTATTCATTCTCCAGTTTTATAACTGGAGATTTTTTTACATAATAAAAGCATTCAAAATTTGGTGGGGTTTAAATTTTGAATGCTAATATATTTAGGAGTATTAATTATACCACTATTAATCCAATCTAGATTATTGCAGTTAATCAATCAATAATAATGTATTTATGCTTTTTTAATTAGACTTTTTAACCACATGATAAATAATTATTTATAACTTTATCTTTGGTTTTATAGTTTGAAAAAGCACTAAATTTATTTTTTCTAAGTAGATTAATGTAATAAATTTTAGATAAGTGGGAAAAGTTTAATTCTAAATTATCTGACCTTTTATTAGCTACTTTAAAAATAATATTTGAGATAAATCTCTTTAATAGAGTGTTTCTTACTTTATTTAATAAAATGGAAACTAAATATTTATTTATAAATTTAGAAAAAATATTTTTAGATGAAGTTTGATTTAAATTTATAGATATAGTTTTTTTCTCAGTTATATTTAATGTGCAAAAATATACTGATAAAATATTTATGATAGTAAATAATATTATAGTCTTTATTTCCATTTTTTAAATCTTCCAAATTTATTTTACGTAAAGTATTGCATGAGAATATATACTTGTCAATTAAAAGTTAACTATTTTAGTAAATACTATTATAGTTAACTTTAATTAAATAGATAGGAACAAATTTTTTAGTTAAAGAAGTAAATTAGTTATTTTATTTATATTTAAATAGTTTATAATTTGATTTATAATATATTTGTATATAAGGAGCCAATTTATGAGTGATCAAGTAGTAAGTAACAATTCAGCTAGTATAGAAATAGTAAAAAAATTGAAAAATAAAATATTTTCAGGCGAATTAAAAAATAATGACAGATTAGTTGAAACTGCTATTGCTCAAGAAAACAATGTAAATAAAATACATGTTCATAAAGCTCTTCAACAATTATCTGCAGAAGGATTATTAGAATATAAACCAAGAAGAGGCTTTTTTGTTTTAGGTGTTGATGAATCTGATTTTTTAGAGTTAGTTAAAATAAGAGAAGTTATGGAAAATGCTATTATGGAAAAGTTTATAACTGTAGCTGATAAAAAAATCATTGATAGTTGTATAAGAATTATTAAAAGAAAGTTAGCTTTTTTAAATAGTGGATTAATTGATGATGCAGATCTAGAAACGATAAAATTTTTTAAAGAAGTAAATAAGTGTGTTAATTATAAGCATATCCCCCGTCTACTTAAACAACATCAAAGCTATTTGATGAATATTGTTCACTCTGATTTTAAAGTTAGAGAAGATTTAAAAATTACTATTGAAACTACTAAGGTTTTATTAGATGCTTTAGAAAATGTAGATATAAATAAGGCTAGTTTATGGGTGAGTATGAGACATGATAATTTAGTTAAGTCCTGTCATACTAATGCGAATCATCTCCCTAAAAATATAGGTCCAAAAATTAATAATGAATACGATTTTTGAATAAAAAAAAAGAATTCTTACTCAAAATAAAGTATTTTGGTATTTTTTTATAATATTTTTGATTTGTATATTTACTTCACACTATTTTTCATTTAGTATTTAAATAACAAAAAGTTTGAGTCGTCTGAAAAACTTCTCATTAATAAACTGTGTATACGGTTTAATAGTAGGTTATGAACTTTACATTTATAATCAAATAAGGGGAACTTATGCAGTTAAATAAGAAGAAGGCTCTTAAAGCATTAGAGATAATGCTTAATTCAAGGTACTTTGAAAATTACATATCATCTTTATTTCAAAAAAAAATAATGCACGGCACTACACATTTAAATATAGGTCAAGAAGCATGTCAGGCTGGCCTTGCTTTAAATCTAGAACAAGGTGATTGGATTGTTCCAACCCATAGATGTCATGGTTACACTATTGCAAGTGGCAGTTCTATATATAAAATGTTTAGTGAGATGTTTGGTTCTTCCCATGGTTTAAGTAAAGGACTTGGTGGAAGTATGCATATGAGTGATTTAAAAAATCATAATCCAGGATCTTCTGCAATTGTAGCAAGTTCTGTAGCTCTAGCTTCAGGCATAGCTTTTTCAATTAAAAAAAATAAAAAAAATAATATGGCTGTTGCAATATTAGGAGATGGTGCAACATCTCGTGGTGTAGTTCATGAAATAATGAATTTATCCTCTATTTGGGATTTACCTCTTTTATTCTATTTGGAAAATAATGGCTATGGAATGAGTTCTAGCGTAAAAGATATGGTTGCTGGAAATGAAATCACAGATAGAGCAAAAGCTTTAAATATTAAAGCTATTAGTATTGATGGTAATGATGTTGAGGCCGTATACAAAGCTGTAGAGACTGCAAGAAAATATATAATCGAAGAAAAACGTCCATATTTTATAGAATTAAAAACTTATAGATTTAATGGTCATTCGAAGTCCGATTCATGTGTTTATAGAACTCGTGAGGAAGAGTGCCTTTGGTTAAAAAAATGTCCTATTAAAAATTTTGAAGAAAAACTTATTAATAATAAAATTGCTACAGAAGATGAAATTAAATATTTAAATAAAGCTTGTGAATCTTATGTTCAAAAAGAATTAGAAAAGGCAGAAGATGTAAAAGATGACTATTTAAATATAGAAGACTTATATGATTATGTTTATGATGATACAGAAATTGAAGAAGTTATTTCGCAAAATACTCATAGAGCAACAGGTAGAGAGGCTATAAGAGAAGCCTTATTTGAAGAATGTGTTCGTGATGAAAATGTAGTTCTTATTGGTGAAGATATTGGCATTTATGGTGGTTGTTTTAAAGTTACAGGTGATTTATATAAAGACGTTAAAGATCAAATGTTTGAAACCCCAGTTAGTGAAGAAGGTTTTGCTAATTTAGCTGTTGGTGCTGCTTTCTTAGGTACTAGAAGTGTTGTTGAAATAATGTATGGAGATTTCTCTTCATTAATCAGTGATGCTTTAATTAATCATGCAAGTAAAACTAGGTTCATGAGTGGGGGGCAATTTAATTGTCCTGTTGTCTTTAGATTACCTATGGGCTGTGGTACAGGCCATGGTGCTCAACATTCACAATCATTAGAAAGTATGTTCACTAATATTCCGGGCTTGAAAGTAGTTGCACCTTCTTCTCCTAGAAGTGCCAAAGCTTTATTAAAAGCATCAATAAGGGATAATAATCCAGTTGCTTTTATTGAACATAAATTATTGTATAACAATGAAAGTGAAGTTGGTGATGATTCTGAAATATATGCACTTGGAAAAGCTTCAATATTAAAAGAAGGAAATTCAGTTACTTTGATTTCTTATGGATATAGTACTAATATTTGTTTAAAAGCTGTAGAATTATTTGAAGAGCATACAAAGGAAAAAAATCTTGTTGAAGTGATTGATTTAAATACTTTAATTCCTTTAGATGTTACTACTATTTTAAATTCTGTTAAAAAAACACATAGAGTTATAATTGTACACGAAGCTCCTTTGGTAGGTGGTTTTTCAGGTGAAATTTCTGCAACGATTTGTGAAAATGAAGAAGTTTTTTCTCTTTTAGAAAAACCTGTTATACGTTTAGGTGCTAAATCTATACCAATTCCATTTAGTCCAACTTTAGAAAGAGATACAGTTCCAACTGAACTTGATGTATTTGCAAAATTAAATCAAATTTTGGATAAATAAAACAATAAAATAAAACTAAATTTAATTAATATTAATTTTTTATTACTGTTTGACCTTTTCATTTTCCCATTTGTTTAATATTATAAATTGAAAATTAATTGCGTAATTTATGTAATTAAATCTAGGAGAAACAATTATGGACATTGATGTAAAGAACTTGCATCCATTAGAAGTCCGCTTGCTTCGTCATGTAAAATTAGGTGAAGAAATCACATCTGATAGATTAATTAGCGAGTTGGATTATAAAGTGGGTCAATGTAACCAATCATTTAGTTGGTTATGTAATAAGGGCTTTTTAGAGGAAAAGAGTCGTACAACAAGAACTCTTTTTGAACTAACAGAGTTGGGTAAGAAACACCATGAAATTGGAATACCAGCCTTTAGAATCTTTACATTTTTAAAAGAAAATGGGGCAACTTCCTTACCAGAAATAGCAAGTGCACTTTCACTTGAAAAAAGTGATGTAGGTTCTGCTTTCGGTGCTTTATCTAAAGCCAAAGTTACAAAAATGAATGAAGAAAAGAAAGCAATTGTTATTGCAGATGGTCTTCCTGAAAATGAATTATTAGTAATTAGCTTAATTGAAAGGGGTGTTAAAGGTGATATCGCTGAAGATGCTCTTAGTGCTAATGAAAAGAAAGCTATGCAAAAAATTGCTAAAAAAAGAGGTGCTTCTTCTTCAGCCTTTAAAATGATTGAAAGAGAAGATGTTATCTTTAGTTTAACTGAACTTGGTAATCAAGCAAGAGAAGCAATCTTTAGTGCTAATATTACAGGTGAAGAATTAGGTAATGTTACTGCAAAAATGCTTGAAACAGGTAGTTGGAAAACTGGAACATTTAGACCTTATGGTATTGATGGTCCAACATCAAAATTAATTCCTGGTAGACATAATCCTTATGGTAATTATCTACAATGGGTAAAAGATAAATTAAGTGCTTTAGGTTTTGAAGAATTTGATGGTTCATTAGTTGAAAATGAATTCTGGAATGGTGATGCTTTATTTATGCCACAATTCCATAGTGCTAGAGATATTCACGATGTATATTATTTAAAGAATCCATCTCATTGTAAGAAAATTGAAGAACCTTGGTTGTCAAATGTAGCAAAAACTCACTCAGACGGTTGGGAAACTGGATCTAGAGGTTGGGGTTATGGTTTTGACCATGATTTTACTAGACGTCAAATTATGAGATCTCAAGGAACTGTTTTATCTGCAAGACAATTACCTAATGCAAAAATTCCAGGTAAATATTTTGGTGTTGCTAGATGTTTTAGATATGATCAAGTTGATGCAACACACGGTGCTGACTTCTATCAAACTGAGGGTATTATATTAGGTGATGATGTTAATTTAAAAACTCTTTTAGGTTTATTAAAATTATTTGCTGAAGAAATTGCTGGTGCTGAAGAAGTAAAATATGTTCCAGGTTATTTCCCATTTACTGAACCTTCAATTGAAGTACATATTAAACACCCAGTATTAGGATGGTTTGAATTAGGTGGAAGTGGTATTTTCCGTCCAGAAGTAACTAAACCTTTAGGTATTGATGTTCCTGTACTTGCTTGGGGATTAGGAATTGATAGAATGGCTCTAATGCATTTAGGATTAAATGATTTAAGAGAATTATTCACACCAGATATTGATAGTGTTAGAACAAGGAGGGGAAAATAATGCCTAAAATTGAAACAACAGAAAAAGCTTTATTTTCTTTACTTAACAGAAAACTAAGTGATGATGAATTAGAAGATATATTCCCAGTTGCTAAAGCTGAATTAGATGCTCACGATGGTGATGTAATTAAAATAGAATTAAATGATACTAATAGACCTGACTTATGGTCAGCAGCAGGTATTGCTCGTTTACTAAATTCTTATCAAATGGGTGAAGCTCCTTTATATGATTTCTTCTCAACTAAAGACGAAACTTTTGATAATGCTGATAGAACTATGAAAGTAGAAAATTCTCCATCCTATAGAAAATATTCAATTGGTTTTGCTGCAAAAGGACATACTGTAAATAATGAAGATCTACTTTCATTAATTCAAAGTCAAGAAAAACTTTGTTTTAACTTTGGTAGAAAAAGAAAAACAATTGCTATGGGGATTTATAGAAGTGATTTAATTAAATACCCAGTTCATTATACTAGCGCAGATCCTGATAGTACTTCATTTACTCCATTAGGTTTAGATGAGGAATTAACTCTTAGAGAAATTTTGAAAAAACACCCTAAAGGTATTGAATATGGTCCAATCATTGAAAATGAAGATGTTTATCCATATTTAGTTGATGATGATAATAAAACATTATCAATGCCTCCTGTAATTAACAGTAATACAGTTGGAGCTGTAGAAGTAGGTGATAGTGATTTATTTGTTGAAATGAGTGGTCCTATTTTAAAGAACCTATTATTAGCTGCTTCTATTATGGCTTGTGATATGGCAGATATGGGATTTGAAATTCTTCCTGTAAAAGTTTATTTTGATGAAGAAACTGAATTCGGTAGTGAAATTACAGTTCCTTACTATTATCAAGAACCTGCTAAATGTTCAATTGCTGAAGTTAAGAAATTAACTGGAATGGATTTAACACCAGAGCAAATAATTGAATCACTTAAAAAAATGGGTGTTTATTCAGTTATTGATGAAAATGATGTTTATATTACAGTTCCTGAGTATAGAGATGACTTCTTACATGCAGCTGATGTTGTAGAAGATGTTATAATTGGATATGGTTTAAATAATTTCGAACCAGAAATGCCAAGTGATTTTACTATGGGTAGATTATCTCCTGCTGAAGAATTAGGTAGAAAGACAAAAGATATCTTAGTAGGCTTAGGTTTCCAAGAAATGATGTATAATTATTTAGGATCTAGAAAAGAATATATTGATAACATGAATGTTGATGGAAATGACTATATTCAAATTGCAAATCCAATGAGTGAAAACTATGAATATGTTAGACCTTCAGTAATACCAAGTTTATTAGAAAGTGAAAGTATTAGTGCAAGAGCAGCTTATCCTCATAAGATTTTTGAAGTTGGTAAAATTGCTTATTTAGATGATTCAACTAATAGTGGAACAGTTACTAAAAACTCTTTAGGTTTAATGTTAGCAGATTCAACTATGGGCTTTAATGAAATTTCATCAATTGTAAGCACATTAATGTATTTCATGAATTTAGATTATAAGAATGCAGTTCTAGAAAATGATAATAGATTTATCACAGGTAGAGGTGCTAAAATTATGGTTGATGGAAAACAAATAGGTTTATTTGGTGAAGTTCATCCAGGTGTATTAGAAAATTGGGGTTGTTCAATGCCTACAGTTGTATGTGAAATTGATTTAGATAATGTATTAGCTTTATAAAATATAAAATTAATTAATATATAAACGGATTGGATTTAATTGTTCAATCCGTTTTTTATTTTATCTCTGTAATTAGTCGGAGTTAAAAAAGTATATTTTTTGAAAAAACTAATAAAATTATTAGGAGATTTTATCCCAATTTGATTAGATATTTCACTTATATTCTTTTCTGAATAAGCTAATAAGTTCTTCGCTTTATCGATTCTTTGGGTATTTACATATTCTTTAAATGTGGAGTTAGTAACTTCAAAAAAAAGTGAAGATAAATATTTAGCACTGATACTCATTTCTTTTGCAACTTTTTCTAAAGTAAGCTTTTTTTCTAAATTGTTGTTTATATAGTATTTTGCTTCTTTTATTTTTTGATTACTTTTAAGACGTGTAAAATCAAAGCTATCGCTAATTTTATCTAAAAGTTGATTAGTTTTAAAAAGTAACTGTGAACTGTTTTCACAAAATTCAAATTCACTAGTTATTATACTTGTTAAAAAAATATTAAAATCTGGATCAATATTATTGTTTTCAATAGAACTGAATATATAACAAAAAATATAAACAACTAAGTTTTTTTGCATTCTTAATTTTTCAATTCCATATTTTTCTTCGATAAGAGAATTCAATAATATTTTTATATATATTTTTGTAGCTTCTATGTTCCCTGTTTTGACACTATCTTCTAAAAAATTAATAATATTTACATTTACTCTCTGCTTGTTTTTTTTATTCTCTTTTAATAGTGCGTTGTTAAAACTTGTATTTACATCAAGAGAAAATATACTTTTTTTGGTAAATGATGTATTGAAAAATAGATAGTAGAATAATTTAGCATTGTCAAAAATAATAATATTGTCCTTTTCAAAAGGTCCAATAATTATTATATTTTCTTTTTTTATAATAATGTAAGAATCTTCAGCTGTGTTTAAAGTAAATATTTTTTTTCTTGAATTTATTGTTGAAATAATAGGTGCAAAATTATCATTTAAATATTTATCATTTAATTCAAACTCTTTTAGATAGATTTTATTTATTAAACATAAATCATTAATTAATTGAATATTTTGCATATATTTTATAAATTCCTTTTTTATCTATTCTTTATTATATTATAATAAATTTATGAGAAGTCAAAAAGATATAGATTTACTTTGTAAAATTACAAATGCATATTATTTAAAATTTCTAGTTAATGGGGAATGTATATCAAAATATAATCCAACTAATGTATATAATTTAGATAATCATTTGTATTATTCAAAAAAGCTCTTATTTGAAAATTTATCGACAGATATTGTATTAGCACTAAAAGAAGATTTATTCTACATTTTAGTAAAAGAGACTACCTTAATACATGTTTTAGGACCTTTAGAGATAGATTTTAAGGATTTTGATGATTCTACTTTTGTTTCTTATGAAGAATTACTTGCAGTTTCTAAATTATTTTATTATTTAATTACAGGCTATAATCTTTATTCTCACATTCCTCGTTTTGTAGATGAAAGCTATAAATATTATAAAGGAGAGAAGTATTTTTTCAGTGAAGAGAAAATATTCGATTTAGAGGAACAACCAAATTACACTTTTAATAACCAATATCAACTCTATAATATATTTTCTATTAGTTTGAAGGAAAAAAATAAGACATTATTAAGAAATTATATTAATAGTTTACTTCAAGAGGATTTATTTGATGAGTTATTAAAAGATTATATGAGTTTAGGAGTTGAAAACTTAGATAAGTTACGATTACAAAAAAATATTTTAATTCATTCTCTATCTCAAATGATGTATTATTTACATGAATATATTGTAAATAATCCTATATCTAATGATGAATCTATTAAAATGATAAGTAAAATAGAAAAAGCTAATGATATTAACTCTTTAATATCTATAGCTTATAAATTAATAGATGAAATAATGGAATTAATTGATGATAATAATATAAGCAATAATCAATATATAAGATTTGCAACGAACTATATTATTTTAAATTTAGATCAAAAATTAACTTTAGATATAATAAGTTCAAAAATGTCTATTAGTTCTAAATATCTATCAAAGTTATTTAAAAAAGAGTTAAATATATCATTTAAAGATTATTTAATTGATAAAAGAATTGAGAAAGCAAAAAAGCTACTTCAATATACTGATAAATCTCTTAGTGATATTTCTTTAGAAATAGGAATCAATAATTCTAATAATTTTATTGCATTTTTTAAAAATTATACTAATTTTACACCTATGAATTATAGAGATATTAATAAGCAATAATTTATTTATTAAAAAAAGAAATGATTCCTGGTAAATCTAAAGGTTTAGAGTAATAATATCCTTGAATTTTATCTACTCCAATTTCTCTAGCTATTTGATCTTGTCTTTTTGTTTCAACTCCTTCTAATACTACTTCGAAATTTAAAGATTTTATCATTTTTACAACTTTTTTTAGTATATCAATTTTAATTGTTTCTTTTTCACAAGCTAAAAGTAAATTTCTATCTAACTTAATAATATCATAAGGTAAAGTTAATAATGATTCTAAAGTTGAGTAACCGGTTCCAAAATCATCTAAACTTAATTTAAAACCTGCTTCTTTAAGTTTAATCATG
Source organism: Pleomorphochaeta sp. (assembly GCF_050031695.1). Lineage (GTDB taxonomy): Bacteria > Spirochaetota > Spirochaetia > Sphaerochaetales > Sphaerochaetaceae > Pleomorphochaeta. The sequence goes on from NZ_JBNAIC010000020.1 coordinate 76,417, forward strand.
TTTTCATTTAACAGTCGAGTGTTAATAGGTTGAATAGATTCGGTAACTTCAAGAATTATTTTTGAGGTTGGAATATTATTCTTATTTATTATATGCATAAAATCTTCAACTATTGAGTTTTCCATGAAATGGGCCATAGAAACGTTAATTGAAATATTATCAATAGGAAGTTGAATAGTATTTATTACATTACATATTTCTTCTAAGATGGATTTCCCAAGTGCTATAATTGTTCCATTGCTTTCACTCATATCTATAAATTCTGAACAAGGGACAAAGCCAATGCTTGGTATTTTTATTCTAGCTAAAGCTTCTGCTGTATCAAAAGATTCACTTTCTAAGTTATAAATTGGTTGAAGATTGAATTCGATAGGTTTGTGATTTACTATTTTATGTATTTCTGTATCAATAATTCTATTTCTAGTATATTTAATTGCATAATCAGGTGTAATATATTCATCTAATTTTGTGCTTGAATCTTGCAACTTCATAATTCCCCATTGGATAGCATTTTTTAATGAGGTTCTATCTGAGAATTCTTTCATAGGTGCAGTGTTTGCAAAAAGTAATCTAATAGGTAGGGCTGCCATCGAAGAATCTTTTAAGTTATCAAATTCTTTTATCCAAATATTCGATGTTATAATTTTATCTTTTTCTTTTTTTAATACTAGAGCAAAAGTATTTTTATCAAGTCTAAAAATTATAGTTCTTTTTATTTGCTTTTTGATTTTATTTATTATAGTTGAATAGACTGAAGGGATAAAAGAGAAAGATGCTGCTTCGTTGCTTAAGGAGGCATTCTTTATATGAACAAATAATAGTATTGTTTCATTTGTAGTTTGATTTAAAATAAAATTATTAAAGGTGTCAGCATTCAAAACTCCTGTTTCCATATCTTCTAATAAAAGAGGACTTTGTCTTTCAATAAACATAATTAAAATTAAGATAGAATTAGCAAATTGTAGTAGTTGTGTTTCAGGTATAAAATAGTGAATTATTGTAGTAGCTACAAAGAATATACCACAAAAGACTAATAGATGAAGCTTTCTTTTTTGTAGAGTTTTATTCTCTTTAAATAAGAAATAAAAAGAATCGATTAAATATAAACAAGCACTTATCCATAATATGAAATATAGAGGGCCATATGTGAATTCTTTCGTCTCTGATATTGAAAATAATACATTAGTTGATCTATTCGATAATAATAAAAGAAGTGATGTTATAGCTGGAATGCTTAAATAGAAAGCACGATAATTTCTTTTCATATCAAATCTTTTATTAAAATATAAATAAACTGATAGTACTTGTAATAAAAAAGTGAGATAAAATAAATCACAGATAAAATAGGCTATATTTACAGTATAAGAGTCTGAATTTAAAGAATAAATTGAAAATATGTTTAAACTAGATGCAAGGATACTAAGACCAACATACCATAAAAAAGGTCTTTGAGTCGGATTGCTAATCTGTCTTTGCGTAACTAATAGTAACTTAATGGTTATTAATAGAACAATTGCAGTAATATCAAAATTATAATGAAAATACATATGATTCATTGTGTTTATCTATCTCTCTTTATTTATTGAAAATATAATTAGAAGTTTAAAAGTTTTCCAAAATCTTCGATTTCACCTTCCTCATATTTTTCATGATTTAGTTTAGGGTTGTTTCCATCTGTAAAATACCTAGGGATTATATGAATGTGTAAATGAGGTATTTCTTGGTTTGCGGCCTTAGAATTATTAATAATTAAATTAGTTCCCTCGCATTTTAATTTTTCTCTTTGTAATTTATCAACTTTTTTAGCAATTTCCATCATATGTGATAATTCATCTTTTGGGCATTCTACAAAAGTTGGGTAAGGTTTCTTATTTATTACTAACGCATGTCCTTTGTTAACTGGGTTAATATCTAGTATAACTAAACAGATTTCATCTTCATGAATCTTTGTTGAAGGAATTTGACCTTCGATTATCATTTCAAATATAGTACTCATATTTAATTATAATATCATAATAAGTTATATTTTGAAATGAAAATACAATGTAATTATAATTCAAATATTTAAGCTTTAAAATATATTTTGAATTTATTTATAACATTTTACATATTTAACTTAATTTTTGTTTATCTTCAAAAGAAAAGGGTTAGCTTTAAAAGCTAACCCTAGATTTTAGAATTAATAAAATTTAATTTTTTTCTTCTTCAATCATTTCTAAAGTAGGTCTCTCTGGAGGTAATAATTTACTAAATCCAACAAAACTAATTAAACTAATTGGAAGTGCCCATAAAATTGGTTCAAGTCCAAGAGGTTTTATTCCACTTCTTTCTAAGAATATTAATACAACACTACCTAATATTAATGAGGCAATAGTACCAGCAGAAGATGCTTTTTCCCAATATAACCCAATTATATAAGGGAAGAATGCTCCAGCCGCTCTTAGAGAGAATGCAAACATTAATACTTTAATAATTGATCCTGTATTAAATAGAGCAAAAAGATAAGCAAATAAACCAATTATTGCCATAACAATTTTTGTAACTTTCATTACTTGTTGATTATCTGCATCTTTATTTATATATACTTTATAAACTTCATTACCAAAGATAGCTCCAGCCCCTAATAAATCTGAGTCAGCGCTACTCATAGTAGCTGAAATAATACCAGCAAATAAAATACCAATAACAATAGCTGGCATTGTGTTCATTGCTAAGTGTGGTAATGCATATCTAGCTCCACCTTGCATTAATATTGAACTATCAATTTTACCCATGTTAACAAGAGCTAAAGTGATTATTCCTAAAATCGTAGGAATGAAAGCAAAAACTAAGTTGATAATAGCTGAAATAAAGGAACCTTGAACAGCCGTTTTTTCATCTTTAGCAGCGTAGAATCTAGAAACAGCTTCTTGACCTACTGCGAAAGAGGCAATATACATAACAACTAACGCAAAGATTGTTGAAGGACTGATACCTTTAAACATATTAAAAGTTCCTTCAGGTACATTTGCTACAACATTAGGCATTCCACCTGCTAGACGTAGTGAGAAAGGAATAGCTAATGCCATACCAATAACAATTAGAAATACTTGTATAAAGTCAGTTAATGTTACACTCCAAAGACCACCCATGATTGCATATATTGTAATAACAATTGCAACTACTGTAACCGCTACAGGATAGCTTATTCCTAGCATAATAGATAAAATTGTAGCTGAAGCTATAAATTGAATAGCTGTAAGCCCAATTAAGGGAATCATCATAATTAATGTTGTAATTAAACCTGATGCTTTACCATATCTTCTTCTAAAATATTCAGGAACTGTTTTAACTTCAGCTCTTCTTAATTTAGGGGCAAACAGTGATAAAATAATAAATGCAATACCCATTGCAATAACATACCATGAAGCAGATAAACCCCAAGCTCCATATGATTTTTCAACAACTCCAAGGGAGCTACCACCACCAATTTCTGTAGCAGCTAAAGTCCCTGCTAATAAAATAGGGCCTAATCTTCTTCCCGCAACAACAAAGTCTTCATTACTCTTAATCTTTGTTGAAGAGTAATAGCCTATTGCTAGCATAATTAATAAATAAATTACAACTATAGAAACAACTAAAATATTCATCTATATATGTTCTCCTTAATATATGATTTTCCAATTCTAGGGCAGATATTTCATTTCGTCAACTTTTTTTAAGATATTTTTTTATTGATTAAATGGTGTTGTGTTTTACATAAAATTCTAATAAATTTTTATTATGTTTTACTAAAATAAACATATTTTTTATAATTTGTAGATTAATTTATTGAAAATTTTAATTTAATATATAAAATAGTATATATTTTATATATTTTACAAATAATTAAAAAATTATAAAAACTTGTGAATAGGAAATAGTTTTATATAACAAGTATTACAATATTATTATATTTTATAAATTTATTAACTAGTTGTACCTAAGTATTAATTACTATATATTAGCTGTAATTATTAATATTATTTGATAAGGGATTAGAATTTAAAAAATGGTGAAATAATGAAAACATTAAATCTAGTAGATGAAAAACAATCAACAACCAAGACTATATTAATGTTAGCCTGGCCAACAATTTTAGAACAAATTCTATTAACTTTTGTGAATTATGTTGATACGGCAATGGTTGGATCCTTAGGTGCAGTTGCAACAGCAGCAGTCTCTATTAATTCTTCTACAATTTGGCTAGTAAATGGTATATTAAGTTCTGTCTCAATTGGATTTTGTGTACTTGTATCTAAGAATATAGGAGCTAAAAATAGAGATAGGGCAAGTGTTGTTGCTAATCAAGGGATTTTCTTTGCTATATCTATTTCTTTATTAATCTATATATTAATGCAATTTGTAGGTCCTAAATTACCTGAGTTATTAAAAGCAGATAAATCTATTTATAAAGGTGCAAGAGATTATATAAAATGGATATCTTTGGCTTTATTATTTCAAGGTTTATTTATCATAATTAGTGGAATCTTTAGAGCTGTGGGTAATACTAAATTACCTTTCTTTGTAAATGTAATTAATAATTTAATGAATGTATTTTTAAATTATTTATTAATTTTCCCAAGTAAGACTATTAAGGTATTCTCATTAACGTTTGCTGTAAAAAGGGCAAATTTAGGTGTAGAAGGAGCTGCAATAGCTACTTTTATCTCTATAGCGTTATCTACTATTTTTATTATTTTTATATTAATTAAAGATAAATCTTTAGGCCTAAATATAAAAGTTGTTAATCCTTTTAACCTGAATTGGGATATTAATAAAAAAGCTGTTATTTTAGCATTACCTAATGCTCTAGAGAGAATATCTTTAACAGTCGGTCAAATCTTTTTAACCGCAATTGTTGCAAGTATATCTACAACTGCTTTAGCAGCCCATTATTTAGCAATTCAAGCAGAATCTATTACTTATATGCCAACTTTTGGTTTTGCAAGTGCTGCTACAACCTTAGTTGCACAAGCTCTTGGTGCAAGAAAAGTGAATTTAGCTAAGAAATTTGCTAAATCTTCTATCTTTTTAGGAACTCTTACAATGAGTATTGCTGGTATTTTTTTATATATCTTTTCAACTCAATTAGTAGGCTTTTTTACAAATGATGAACAAGTAGTTTTATTAGGTTCAACACTTTTAAGAATCGTAGCAGTATGCGAGCCTTTTTTTGGAATGACAATGATGGTTTTTGGAGTTCTAAGAGGGGCAGGAGATACAAAGAGGCCATTCTTTATTTCAATTATTGGAATGTGGGTTATTAGGCTTCCTTTAGCTTATTTTTTAGTAAATTACAGTGAATATGGATTAAATGGTGCTTGGATTGCAATGACTATAGATTTGATTATTCGAGGTATAATTAGCTTTGCTATCTTTAAAAGAGGTAATTTCTATAAACAAATAGATATTATTTAATTGTTTCTCTTTTTTCTTTAATGAAGATATATACTGCAGCTGATGTAATTATTATGTATCCTATAACTGAGCTAAAAATAAAAGGTTCTTTAAATAAGAAATAAGCATAGATAGCAGCCCATATTAATTGTGAATAATCATATATAGAGACATCTTTTGCACTAGCAAAATAATAAGCATATGTTAATCCAAATTGTCCAGCTGTTGCACTAAGTCCTGCTCCTAAAAGCATTAAAAGTTGAAAAGTAGACATTGGATGATAATTTATTATTAATAAAGGTAAGCATACTATTGAAGAAAATAGAGAGAATATAAATACTATTATACTTTTGCTTTCTCCTTTATTTAGGCAGCTTCTTAAAAATGTATATGCTAAACCCATACCAATCGCACCACATATAGCAATTAAATAATTAATAAAAGTACCATTATTAAAAGAAGGGTTTGCAACAAAATAAACACCGCTAAAGGCTACAAGTATTCCACCGATTTGATAAGCTTTTGGTATCTCTTTGAGAAAGAGATAGCAAAATATTATAGTAAAGAATGGACCAAGTTTAGCTATTATAGTAACGTCACTTAATAATAGGTGGTCAACTGCATAAAAGTTACAGAGCATAGCAATCACTCCAAATATACATCTTGCAAGTAAAGAGGGTATGCTACTTCTTTTTACGCTAATTTTTTCTTTATTGTGATAAAGGATAAAAGCTGCTACAACTGCTGCTATAATATTTCTAAAGAAAACTTTTTGGGTTGTAGGTAAATCTCCGCTGTATCTTATAAAAACATTCATTGTGCAAAAACTAAATGAGCTAATTAACACACAAATAATGCCTTTTATTTTATTGTTCATCTTTTTTATCCTTTAAGGTTTTCAAAATATTAACAAATAAGGTAGGTTTTGTCTTTGATGAAATATACTTTTTGAGAAAATTTATAATTTAATCAAAAATTAATAATTTTAAGTAATAATTATTAATATGTTATTTATGAATTAAAATGATGTATTTTTATACAAAATAGATGCAAATATATCATTTTTAAGCAATAAATTACATGATTTTAACACATAATCAAAAGGTTATAAAAAAAACTAGCCTAAAGGATTGAAAAAAGTTGTTGTTTGTTTTATTATCCTCACGGTGTATTACTTTATACTTTGTATAAATTTATGGGTAATATGGAAATGTAAATAATGTTTCAGGAATGGCCTGGGACTAAGACATATACTATAACAAGAGGTTTTAATTATGAGTAACCTGAATAACATGAGAAACATCGGTATTAGTGCCCACATTGACTCCGGTAAAACAACTCTTACTGAACGTATTCTTTTCTATTGTAAGAAAATTCATGCAATCCATGAAGTACGTGGTAAAGACGGTGTTGGTGCAACAATGGACAGTATGGAACTTGAAAAAGAGCGTGGAATTACAATTGCATCAGCTGCAACTAACGTAACTTGGAAGGATCACGATATTAATATTATTGATACTCCTGGTCACGTTGACTTCACAATCGAAGTAGAAAGATCACTACGTGTTTTAGATGGTGCTATCCTTGTTCTCTGTTCAGTTGGTGGTGTACAATCACAATCTATTACTGTTGATAGACAAATGAAACGTTATAACGTACCTCGTATTGCATTTGTAAACAAATGTGATAGAACTGGTGCTAACCCATATCGTGTAAAAGATCAATTAATTGAAAAATTAGGTCTTAATGCAGTTATGATGCAAGTACCAATTGGTCTAGAAGATAGATTAGAAGGTGTTATTGACTTAGTTGAAATGAAAGCTATTTATTTCGATGCTGGTGATGACGGTTTACAACCTAGAGATGCTGAAATTCCTGCAGAATTACTAGATGAAGCAAACGAAAAAAGAGAAGAAATGTTAGATGCTATCTCTTTAGTAGATGACGAATTAATGGAAGCAATGTTAGAAGAAAACGTAACTGTTGATTTAATCAATGAATGTGTACGTAGAGCTACTATTGCTCTTAAGCTTTGTCCAGTTTACTTAGGTTCTGCTTATAAGAATAAAGGTATTCCACCACTAATGGATGCTGTTAACGCTTTCTTACCTGATCCTACTGAAGTTGAAAATAAAGCTTTAGACTTAGATAACGATGAAAAAGAAGTTGTATTACCTTCAGATGAAACTCTAAAACCTGTTGTTTTAGCATTTAAATTAGAAGATGGACAATATGGACAGTTAACATATATTCGTGTATACCAAGGTAAAATCAAAAAAGGTGATGAATTATATAACACTCGTTCTAAGAAGAAATTCAAAATTGGTCGTCTAATTAGAATGCACGCTAGTGAAATGGAAGATTTACAAGAATGTGGTTGTGGTGAAATTGCAGCATTATTCGGTATTGATTGTGCTTCAGGTGATACTTTCTGTCACCCAGATTTAAACTACTCAATGACTTCAATGTTCGTTCCTACACCAGTTATTTCTCTTTCAATTGAACCTGTGGATAAAAAAGCTGCTGACAACATGGCTAAGGCTTTAAACAGATTTACTAAAGAAGACCCAACATTTAGAACTTTCGTAGATCCTGAGTCAAACCAAACTATTATTCAAGGTATGGGAGAATTACACTTAGAAGTTTATGTTGAAAGAATGAAGAGAGAATATAAAGCTGAAGTTGTAATTGGTAAACCTGAAGTAGCTTACAGAGAAACAATTTCTCAAAGAGCTGAATTCAACTATACTCACAAGAAGCAAACAGGTGGTTCTGGTCAATTTGCGAAAGTTGCTGGTTATATTGAACCAATCGCAGTTGCTGCTGAAGGCGAAGATCAAAAAGACTATGAATTCATTGACCAAATTAAGGGTGGTGCAATTCCTACAGAATACATTCCTTCATGTGATAAGGGTTTCCAAACTGCTATGAAGAAAGGTACTCAAGTTGGTTTCCCAATTGTTAATATCAGTGCATGTGTTAATGACGGTGGTTGGCACCCAGTTGACTCTTCTGATATGGCTTTCCAAACTGCTTCCCTTGCTGCATTTAGAGAAGCTTATGAAAAAGCAAAACCAATTATCCTTGAACCTATCATGAAAGTTGAAGTTACAGGCCCAACTGAATTCCAAGGAAACATTTTTGGATCAATCAACCAAAGACGTGGTATGATCGTTTCTTCTAACGAAGAAGGTGTAAGTACTATCGTTGAAGCTGAAGTTCCACTATCAGAAATGTTTGGATATTCAACAATTCTTAGATCTTTAACACAAGGTAAAGCAGAATTTACTATGGAGCTATTCAAATATGGTAAAGTACCATCAAGCGTATCTACAGAGTTAAAAGAAAAATATGCTAAAAAACGTGCTGAAGAACACAAATAAGATTAAATAAATCTAAATATTATCGGATTCTATAAAAATATAGAGTCCGATATTTTTTTTTGTGGACTCAATTTATCTATTCTTTATAACAACCAAAATGCTTGTTTTTAATAAAAAATGAAACATTTTTTCCCGTTTCTAATAAATCATGTTATAATTACTTATCAAGATATTTTGGAGGTAGAGCACATGGAAATTCAAGAATTAACCAAAATCAGCCCTTTAAGGGTCTTTGAAGAGTCTATTGGTGGAAGCTTAGGTAGAGGCAATTTAGGAGTTTTAGTATCTCGTCATGGAGTTGGTAAAACGGCTTGTTTAGTACACTTAGCTACAGATAAACTATTTAGGGACCAACATGTTATTCACGTTTCATTTAGTGGCAATGTAGAACATGTAATCAATTGGTATAAGGAGGTGTTCCAAGAAGTATCAGATAAACGTCATTTAGATCGACCTAATAATGTTTATGATGAAATATTGTCAAATCGTGTTGTAATGAATTTTAGTCAAGAAACAGTATCTATAGATAAGGTGTTATCAAGTTTAGAAACTTTGATTAATGCTGGTTCTTTCAAAGCGGATGCTATTTTATTTGATGGTTATAAATTAACTACAGCTAATATTGAAGATGTACAAAAGATTAAAGATTTTGCTACAAGATTAAACGTTGAAGTATGGTTCAGTGTTTCTCCTGTCAGAGAAGATGTAAAATATGACGAATTTGGTGTACCTGAAACAGTTAATCCTTATTTAGAACATGTTGATGTTTTAATTGGACTAAAAATGAATGATACAGGGGATAAAGTAAAAATGACTCTTGTTAAAGAACATGATAAGGTAATAGATAAACCACTCGAAGTAAGTCTAGATCCAAAAACCATGTTAATTTCCAGATAATATATTGATAAAACCTCCATTTTGTATGGAGGTTTTTTGTAAATGTATTTAATGATTAAACTGTTTTTTTGTTGATATTTCAATTAAACAGTTTTTTTTATACCCATAAATCTTTAGGCTCTTCTAAAAGAATTACGCATTGTGCAATTATTGCATCGCCAGTTCCAACTTCACCTAGTATTTTTTCTGAAGTTTTAGCTTTGACGGCTATTCTTGAAGAGTCAATTGATAAAATTTTAGCAAGATTGTCTTTAATTTGAGGAATATAATCTTTAAGTTTAGGAGTTTGCAAAATTATAGTACTGTCTAAGTTAATAATTTCAACTGGGTATTTATTCAATGTTTCTAATAATAGCTTTTCACTATTAATATTTTTGTATTTAGGATCATTATCAGGGAAAAGAGTTCCAATATCAGGAGCACCATTAGCTCCTAAAATTGCATCAATAATTGCATGAATTAAAACATCACCATCACTGTGTGCAATTTCACCTTTATTATTAGGGACTTTCACTCCTCCAATAATTAAATCTCTGTTTTCTCCTAATCTATGAAGGTCAAAACCTTGTCCTATTCTCACTAATTATCCTTGTCTATCTTATTTAAATAAGTTCGAAATTCTTTATCTTTAGAATATTTGCTCTCACCTTCTTTCTTAGCTTGAATATATTCTTCGATTTGGTTTTTTGCATCAGGTATATCATCTAAATAAGTTATCTTTATATTATTAATATCTCCCTTACAAGCACCAACAGTCAAATTATAATCACTAAATATTTCAGTGTCATCATTGTATGTTTTAAATTCATCAGCATTTTCGTGTGCTTCTAGAATTTCTGGGAATTTAAAAATTTGTGGAGTTTGAATTCCAAAAATGGTTCTTCTATCTAAATGTTTTTTAATAATACCATCAGGCCCAATTTCTTTTATTGAATCAGTAATAGGTATTACTGGAGCACATCCACCAAATACATTAGCACTTGCTAATGTTCTTATTATTAACTCAGGAGTAACAAAACATCTAGCTCCATCATGAATAGCTGCAAAAGAAATAGGCAAGTTTAAGGTTTTTAACATTTTAAGAGCATTATAAACACTTTCTTGACGAGTATTTCCACCATCACAGAAAATTAAAGGAACAGGACATCTGTCCCCTAATTCTTCTAATGCTACAAGTGTATCACTTTTAGTATCTTTAGGTGTTGTAATAATAATTGCTTGTAAATTCGGAATAGAGAGAAAAGGAACAACTGAATTATATAAAACAGTGTGTTCGTTAATTTTTAAGTATTCTTTTTTAATTGGTGTTTCAATACCATTATTAAATCTAGAGCTACTACCTGCAGCTGTAATTATTGCACAAAAATTAGGGAATGACATATTATTCTAATTTACTGAAAATTAACATTTGAATTTCATCTTTTTCTTTATCTAAAGAATAAGCTGCTTCATCAATTAAAATTCTAAGAGCGCTATCATATAAACGTCTTTCTTGAACAGGAAGTTCTTTTACTTTTGATCTATGATAAAGAGTTTGAACAACTTTAGCAATTGAAGTAATAGAACCTTCTTTAAGAAGATCTACATTCATTTGATATCTTGCTTTCCAGTCTACTGGAGGTTGTTTATATTCTTTTGAAATAGAATTAATTGCTTCCATTGCTTCTTTCTTTTGAACAATGCCTCTAATTCCCATTTCATCGGATTTAGCAACAGGTATCATAACCGTCATATCAGAAATGTCTAGGTAAATTACATAGTAAAGGGTAGGGGTTCCTCTAAAATTTCTTTCTTCGATTCTTTTAATAATTCCTACACCCTGAAGAGGGTATACTACGTGTTCACCAATAACAAATTGTGTATCTATTTTATTTGCACTCATAACTTAAGTATTATACTCTATTTTTTACTATAATACAACATGGTATTAATAGCCAAAAAATACTTTTTTTATTAGAATAACATTTATGAAAACAGAAGAAAGAAATTGTGGAATTTTATTACATCCAACATCTTTGCCTTCAAGGCATGGTATTGGAAGTTTAGGTGATGAGGCTATAAAATTTATAGATTTATTAAGTGAAATGAAAGTTTCATTATGGCAAATCTTACCTTTAGGGCCTACTGGATTTGGAGATTCTCCTTATGCATCAAGGAGTGCTTTTGCTGGTAATGAATTAATGATTGATTTAACTTTACTAGCCTTTGATGGTTATTTAGAGTTAAGTGATATAATTGTTGATCCATTTATGTTAACAGATAGAATTGATTATAATGCTGTAAGAGAATATAAAGAGCCCTTATTAGAAAAAGCAGCTTTATCTTTATTAGATAGTGAAGATAAAAAAGACTTTAATAAATTTTGTAAAGAAAATAAGTATTGGTTAGATGATTATGCTCTTTATACAATTTTAGTTAAAAAATTTAATGATTCAAGATGGTTTTTATCTTGGGATGAAGATTTAAAAAAGAGAAAGAAATCAGCAATCACAAAAGTAAAGAGTGAAAATAAAGAAAAGATTGAAATAGTAAAAGCAATTCAATATTTCTTCTTTAAGCAATGGCATAAAGTAAAAGAATATGCTAATTCTAAAAATATTCAAATCATTGGGGATATTCCAATATTCGTTGCAGGTGATAGTGTAGATGCATGGACAAATGTTGAATTATTTAAAATGGATGAAGATTATAGACAAATATACTCAGCAGGTGTACCACCTGATGCTTTTAGTGATTTAGGTCAACTATGGGGAAATCCTGTTTATGATTGGGATAAACATGTAAAAACTGATTTTGCATGGTGGACAAAAAGAATAGAAGCTACTATGAAGATGTGTGATATTGTTAGAATTGATCATTTTAGAGGTTTAGAATCATATTGGGAAGTTTTAAGTTCTGAAACAACTGCTTTAAATGGAAAATGGGTTAAAGCTCCTGGTCAATTATTATTAGATCATTTAAAAAAATCTGTAAATAATTTAAACTTAATTGCTGAAGATTTAGGTGTAATAACAGAAGAAGTTGAAGAATTAAGGGATTTTAATAATCTTCCTGGTATGAAGATATTACAATTTGCTTTTGGGTATAAAGATGGCAAATTAGATTCTAAAAATGCTTATTTACCTCATCATTGTAATTATAATAGTGTTGTTTATACAGGAACACATGATAATGATACAACAAGAGGTTGGTTTGACAAATTAGATGATGGAACTAAAGATTTAATTAGAAGATATTATGAAAGTAGTAATGAGGATATCGTCTTTAAAATGATTAGAAATATGTTTTTTACTAATAGTAAATGGGCAATTCTTCCAATGCAAGACTTCTTAGAATTAGATTCTAAGAGTCGGATGAATACACCTTCTACTTGTGGATCTTCAAATTGGAGTTGGAGATTAACTAGTTTAAGTTTTGAAGATTGGAGAATCAATCGCTTTAAAGATATTGTTGAAATGAGCGATAGAGCTTAAATTATATACATTTTTACTAAACAAATATACACCTATTTAAATATGGGTGTATATTTTTCGATATATTATACAAAAATTCAGTATAATAAAACTAAATAAGCCTTGCGTGTTTGATATTGTTTGATATAATGAACTTGTGTTTAATATATAAAACAGTGAGGATTTTTATATGAAAAATGTATTAATTACAGGAGCTTTAGGGCAATTAGGCTCAGAACTTGCTTTAGTATTAAGGAATGATAATTCTATCAATAAAGTAGTATTAGTAGATATAAGAAATGATGTTAATTTAAAATTAATAAATTCAGGACCTTTTTATATTTCTGATTGTAGGGATAAAGAAAAACTTTCTAAAATAGTAAAAGAGAATGATATTGATACTATATTTCATTTAGCTGCAATTCTTTCAGCTAGAGGGGAAAATAATCCCCAATTTGCATGGGATATTAATATTAATGGATTAACTACAGTTTTAGAAATTGCAAAAGAAAACAGATGTAGTGTATTCACACCTTCTTCAATTGGAGCTTTTGGTGATTCAACACCTAAAGATAATACTCCTCAAGTTACAATCCAACGTCCATGTACAATATATGGGATTTCAAAAGTTGCAGGAGAGTTATTATGTGATTATTATCATTGCAAATATGGTGTTGATACAAGGGGTGTAAGATTTCCAGGATTAATTAGCTATTTAACACCTCCAGGTGGTGGTACAACAGATTATGCAATTGAAATTTTTTATGAAGCAATTAAAAATAAAAGATATGTATGTCCAATAAAAAAAGATACATATATGGATATGTTATATATGGATGATGCTATTAAAGCTATAATAGATTTAATGAGAGCTGATGAATCGAAATTGAAACATAGAAATGCTTATAACATTACAGCAATGAGTTTTACTCCAGAGCAAATAGCTAAAGAGATTCAAAAACATATTCCATCCTTTAAAATGGAATATAATATAGATCCTATAAAACAAGCAATTGCAGATTCATGGCCAAATAAATTAGATGATAAAACAGCTAGAGAAGATTGGAATTATAATCCAAAATTTAATCTAGAAATGATGGTAAGTGAAATGTTAAATCAAATTTCAAGGAGGATTAATCATGATCAAGCATCTTGAAGGGGAAATTAATGATTATTTAGATGATTTAAAAACAAAAGGTTTAAGTAAAGACGAGAGAATTTTACAATCTCCTCAAAGAGGTGAAATAACTGTAAATGATGGTAAAAAAGTTTTAAACTTTTGTGCTAATAATTACTTAGGTTTAAGTGATAATAAAGAAGTAATTGAAGCTAGTAAAAAAGCATTAGATTCTTGGGGATATGGCCTATCTTCAGTTCGCTTTATTTGTGGTACTCAAAAAATACATAAAGATTTAGAAAAAAAGATGAGTTCTTTTTTAAATACTGATGATACAATTCTTTTTTCTTCATGTTTTGATGCAAATGGGGCATTATTTGAGCCTTTATTGAAAAAAGAAGATGCTATTATTAGTGATGAATTAAATCATGCATCTATAATTGATGGCGTTAGATTATGTAAGGCACAAAGATATAGATACAAACATAGTAATATAAAAGATTTAGAGAGATGCTTAATTGAAAGTAAAGATAGTAAAAGAAAATTGATTGCAACAGATGGCGTTTTTTCTATGGATGGAGATATAGCTAAATTGAAAGAAATTGTTAATTTAGCTAATAAATACCAAGCAATAGTAATGGTAGATGATTCTCATGCAACTGGTTATATCGGTAAAACGGGTAGAGGAACACCTGAATATTGTGGTGTTGAAGTTGATTTGATTTCTACAACTTTTGGTAAAGCTTTAGGCGGAGCTAGTGGAGGTTGTATTTCAGGAAAACAATGTTTAATAGATTTATTTAGACAACATGCAAGACCATATTTATTTTCTAATACTCTAGCACCTGCAATAGCAGGAGGAACAATTAAAGTTTTAGAGTTAATAGAAAATGATAATCCATATAGAGAAAAAACTATGGAAAATGCTATATATTTTAGAGAAAAAATGGAAACTGCTGGTTTTGATTTAGTAAAAGGTGATACAGCTATTGTTCCTGTTATGTTATATGATGAAGTAACTGCTATAAAAATGAGTGAAAGACTATTAGAGGAAGGTGTTTATGTAATTGGTTTTACATATCCAGTTGTTCCTTTAAACAAAGCTAGGATAAGAGTTCAATTATCAGCAGTTCACACAAAAGATCAATTAGATAAGGCTATCAGAGCTTTTATAAAAATAGGAAAAGAAATTAAGGTTATTTAATATATTTTTTATTATATTAGCTACTAAGCATATTAAAACTTGGTAGCTTTTTTTTTGTTAATTAGTAATTTATAATTGCGGCATAAGGCAAAATTATGTATCATTTATAAAGTTATGAACATTATTTTATTTGAAAAATTAGAAGCTGAGAATCTTTTAGATATGAAAGATGAAAGAGCTAGACATATAAAAAAAATATTAAAATTAAAAGAAGGTGATTCTTTTTCAGCTGGTGTTATTAATTCTAAAAAAGGTATAGCAACTATTATTGAAATAAATAAAGAATATATTAGGTTTTCTTTTAAAGAAAATGATGAAGAGATAAAAAAATTATATCCTTTAACTTTATTAATTTCTTATGTAAGACCAATTTGCATGAAAAGAATATTTAGAGAAGCAATATCTCTTGGAGTTGAAACTATAGTCCTATTTAACTCTGATACAGGTGAAAAATCTTATGCAAGATCTAATTTTTATGTAAAAGAAGAATATAGAAAAGTATTAATAGATGGAGCAATGCAAGCGGCTGAAACCCCTATAAGTGAAGTTAAGTGTGTTAAAAATCTTAATGAAGCATTAAAGTTGTTTGACACATCTTATGATAAAGTGTTATTAGATAATGTAATTAAAGGTGATAGTTTAAAAACCTATACAGTAAAAAACAACAAAACTGTTATTGCTATTGGTCCTGAAAGAGGATTTTCTAATAGAGAAAGAGACTTATTTATCGATAATAACTTTACATCTTTTACATTAGGAAATAGAGTGTTGAGAAGTGAAACTGCTGCATGTGCAGCTATTACACTGACTCTTTCAAGAATGAATTTGATTTAAAAAATAGGAGAGATATATGGCCCATTGTGTAGTTGAAGAAGCAGAAAAAATACTAGATAAAGAATATAAAGTACTAGATAAAGGCTTTATTAGACTAGTTGATTATTGTGGTAGTGATAGCAGAATAGTTCAATCTGCAAGAATTTCTTATGGAGATGGAACAAAGAGTTATAGAGAAGATAAAGGTTTGATTAATTATTTATTAAGAAATGATCACTCTTCTCCATTTGAACAAGTTAATTTTACTTTTCATGTAAAGATGCCAATTTTTGTTGCAAGACAATGGATCAGACACAGAACTGGTCGTGTGAATGAAATTTCTGGCAGATATTCAGTTATGAGTGATGAATGTTATAGACCTGATACACAGCATATTAATCTTCAATCTCTTGATAATAAACAAGGTAGAAAAACTGAATGTGTAGATATAGAAACTGCAGAAAAAGTTTTAGCTAAATTTGAAGAAGATCAAAAGATTATTTTTGAAAATTATCATGAACTTTTAGATATGGGAATAGCTAGAGAATTAGCTAGAATAGATTTACCTCTTTCTTTATACACTCAGTGGTATTGGCAAATGGATTTAAGAAATCTATTTCATTTCTTAGAATTGAGATTAGATAGCCATGCTCAATATGAAATTAGAGCTTATGCAGAAGTAATTTTAGATATGATAGAAAAAGTTTGTCCTATAGCAGTTGAAGCATTTAAAAATCATAAATTAGGTTCAGTTAATTTATCGATGAAAGAAAGAGAAGCTTTAAAAGACATGCTTGAAGGAAAAGACTGTCCTTTAAAAGGAAGAAGCAAACAAATTTTCGAAGGAAAATTATTATAGAAAAATGAAAGATGAGATTAATTCTGAAGTAACTTCTTTAGGAGAAAAAGTAAGTGAAGAATTCTTAGATCCAAAAGATCAAGCTAAAGAATTGCCCCACAATAGTGGGGTATATCTCATGCGTGATAAAACCAATAAGATTATATATATTGGAAAAGCTAAAGACTTAAGAAAAAGAGTTACAAGCTATTTTTTAACTAATAGAGATGCTAAGACTACAGCATTAGTAAAAAAGATAAAGAAAATTGAGCATATTATTACTGGAAATGAATATGAAGCTTTAGTTTTAGAAAATACTTTAATAAAAAAATACAATCCACATTATAATTTAGATTTAAAAGATGGGAAAAGTTATCCAGTTATAAGAGTAACAAAAGAGGATTTTCCCAAAGTCTTTAAGACAAGACGTATTATTCAAGATGGCTCTTCTTATTATGGGCCGTTTCCCGGTGTTTCAAGTTTACAAACTTATTTAGATTTGATTGATAAATTATATCCAATAAGAAAATGTGCGTCTCCACTTAAAAAAAGGTCTAATCCTTGTTTGTATTATCACATTGGAAGATGTAAAGCTCCTTGTTGTGGGAAAATATCAAAAGAAGATTATGCTAAATATATAAATGAAGTTAAAAAGCTTTTATCTGGAGATAATGAGAAGCTAATTAAACAAACTGAAAAAGAAATGCTTAATTTTTCCAAAGAATTAGATTTTGAAAATGCTGCAAAGAAACGAGATTTACTTCAAGCTCTTTTAACTATCAATGTTAATCAACAAGCTATTGATTTTAATGAAGAAAAAAGAGATTATGCTGCTATTGAAATGAGAGGGCCATTATATACTGTAAGTATTATGCAGATGAGAGATGGTGCTTTAATGGGTAGAGCTCTTTATAGAGGAACAACTTTAGGGAATGAGACAGATTCTTTATTAGCTTTTTTAATTCGATATTATTCAGATGGATTAAAATTACCGAACCAATTATATATATCTCATGATATTAATAATGAGCATATTGAAAAATTCTTTAGAGAAGAGTTAAAAGTTAATTTAAAAGTAGATATTCCTTATGAAGGAAAACACTATAGAATTTTAAGAATGGCAAGTGAAAATGCTTCTAGAGATGTAGAAAAGAGATTAAAGAATAAAGATAACTCAAGTGCATTAGAAGAATTAAAACAAGTCTTAGATTTAGAAGATCTTCCATCTCTTATTGAAGGATTTGATATTGCACAACTTTCAGGAAAATATACTGTAGCCTCATTAATTTCATTTAGAAATGGGAATCCTGATAAATCAAATTATCGCAGATTTAATATAAAAAGCTTAGAAGGTAAAATCGATGATTTTGAAGCTATGAGAGAAGCTGCTGCAAGAAGATATTCTAGAGTTTTAAATGATAATTTAGAGCGACCATCATTAATATTAATTGATGGAGGGAAAGGTCAAGTAAATGCTGTTAGTGAAATTCTAGATGATTTGGGACTAAGTGAAATTCCAGTTGTTGGTTTGGCAAAACGCTTTGAAGAAATAGTTTTTAGTGATGAGAGAGCTCCATTAAGATTGAGGGAAGATTCATTAGCTCTTCAAACATTAATTGCTGTTAGAGATGAATGTCATAGATTTGCAACCTCAGCTAATCAAAATCTTAGAAGTAAAGAAGTAGCATTTAGATTATTAGAAGATGTAAAAGGTATTGGCAAAGATAGATCAAAAAGATTAATGCAAATATATGGAAGTGTTGATGAAATTTTAAATCATAGTGAAATTGAAATATCTAAAAAAGCCAATATACCACTTCCAGTTGCTAAAAGGTTGAAGGAAAAACTCTCTTTATAATTTATTCATTAGTGAGATATTTTCTAATTTAATAGAACTCTTTCCTTTCTTTATTATTATTTTGTATAATAATTGTTCTATTTCTAGTGCTAACAAATCACCAGTATTAGTTCTAATGTTAACATCACTATCAATTAGTAATGATATAATTTTTCTGCAATCATCAACTTTATAATTTCTAATTGCATTATTGTATAAAGCTAATTCATCTTTTCTATAAACAGCTTTTTTCATTCCCATAACTGTTGCATTTTGCATTGCTTGATATGATGAATTTCCAGTTTCTATGCTTTCTAGAATGCTGAGTAATCTTCTAAATCCCCATAATAATCCACCAGTTAAAGTGTATGCAAAAGTTGCATCTCTTTCTAATAATACATGTGAGATTTCAATAGCTTCTTTTAATTTTAGATTAAATATCATTTCTAAAAGTGTAAATGAATTCTCATTTTTACTGTGATGAACATATTTTTGAATATCCATTTCATCAATAGTATTATTATCCTTTCTATTTACATTAAAGAAAAAAGCTAATTGATTACATATTATTTTTAATTCAAGAGTATTATTATCTACTAATTCTAATAGTAAATTAATTGCTTCATTAGTAATTTGTAATTTATTTTGTTTAAAGAAATTTTTTACAAAATATACTAAATCATTTTCCGTCAATGGATAAAAAGTACTAGTATCTGATTTACTTATTAATTTAGAAGCCTTTGTTAATGGGCTTTTTAAAGAAAATAATTCACTTTCTAAAATTAATGTAGCACTATCACTTGGATTTTTTATATATGAGATTAGGTTTTCTGCTTGTTGGGAATTTAATTGATCAATTGCATATAAAACAATTAATGTATGAGGATTAAATAAGCTTGGATTATTTAATTCAACATACATTTCATCTTCATTTAATTCAAAACTATAGTATTTTTTTATTTCAACTTCAGGAGAATATTTTCTCCTCAAATTATTTAGTTCTTGTTTAATTTTATCGTCTTTAGTTCCAATTTCAGGACCTAAAAATAATTTAATATTACTCACCACGTTTCCTATATTGTCTTGATATTAAGGCTAGGGTACCAGCTAATTGCAATTGAGTTGTATAAATTGGATGATAAGAACTATTAGCCGGAAGAAGAGTTACTCTATCTTCTCCACTATGGTAATATTTAAGTGTTAATCCAATCTCTGGGATATCTGCTAATACAATATCTCCATCTACTGCATTTTTACATTTCTTAATTACAGCTAAGTCTCCAAAATATATTCCTGCGTTATCCATTGAATCATCTGGAACTAATATTGCAAAAAATTCATCATTGGGTGTACAAGGAATCATTGATACAGAACATGAAATATTATAATCAGGGACTTTAGATAAACTTCCAGATTCAGTTGTGCTATAAACAGGAATCTCTAGCATGTCTTGAAATGGAGTAAATCTTGCATCAATTATCTCAATCGATCTTGAGATACCTTGGGTAGTTTTAATTATATTTTTACTTTCTAAAGCGCGTACGTGATCATGTGCAGCTTTAACAGAGAAATTAAAGTAATTACTTATATCTCTAACAGATGGGCTGTATCGATATTCTCTCATATAGTCTCTGATATATTGTGCAACTTGAATTTGTCTATCTGTAAGTTTTTTCATAATTAGTAATCGTTTTAATAAGTGATATTAAAACTCCCCTCCTTAGTATCAATCAAGTAGTTAAACTTGTTCTCCCATATAATAAATAGCAGTTATTGTTCAAATCTATTTTCAAAAAGTTGTTCTAATGCATCTGCCATTTCTATTTCATCTTCACCTTCACAAGATATTTTTATTTCACTTTTGAAGCCTGCTCCTAATGTGATAACGCCCATAATGGATTTTCCATTAATTTTTATATCTTCTTTTTCCATATAAAGTTCGCTTTTATATTTATTAGCAACTTTCACAATCATAGCAGCAGGGCGTGCATGAATACCTGCTCTATTCCTTACAGTTAAAATTTTACTTACCATCTATAAGGTGCTCTCCTCATTTATATAATACATTTTTTTTGCTGATTCTGATTCAAACCATTTTAATACACTTTGGTCAAATTCTTTTGCAGAATGATAACCTAGTTGTTTTAATCTTTCATTTCTAGCAGCGGTTTCAATAATGATAGGTATATTCCTACCAGGTTTTACAGGAATTTCTAGTTTTGGTATTTCAATTCCTAAGAATGAAGCTTTCATAGAATCTTCACCGACTCTATCATAGTTTTTGTTCGAGTCCCATTCTTCAAGATGAACTATTAATTGAACTTGTTTTTTGTCTCTTATAGCTCCAACACCAAATATATTAGCAAGATTTATTATTCCAATTCCTCTTATTTCCATATGGTGTGCTAGCATAGGGTTCTCCCCACTACCAACTAAAAATGAACTACTTATATTTCTAAGTTTAACAGTATCATCACTAATAAGTCTGTGACCTCTTTCAATTAATTCTAATGCAGTTTCACTTTTTCCAACGCCACTATCACCTGTAATTAAAACACCGATACCATAAACTTCTACAAATACTCCGTGTATTGTTTGTGTAGGTGCGAATAAATCATCAAGCATTTGATAAATATGTCTTGAAAAATCAGAAGAAATAAGAGGGGTTTTAAGTAGAGGGGTTCCTGTTTCTTCAGCTAATTCAATAAATTTATCGTTTGGAGTATAATTATGTGTAAAAATACAACATGGTACATTGTAAGAAAATAATCTTTCAATATTACTATAATCATTATTTTCTTCTAGCATATCTAAATAGCTTTGTTCACCATGACCAAATATTTGGACAGCATTTCCAGCAAAAGCTTCAAAAAATCCCGAAAGAGGTAGACCTGGTCTACTTATCTTACTGCTAGATATTTTATTAGCTAGACCACTTCTTCCTGCAATACATGAAAGTTGCAATTTGTTGTGTTCTTTTAAATCAATATCTAATAATTCGAGTATTGTGCAGCTCGTCATATTTATACCTCCACTTGATATTTAGAATATCATAAAATTTTATAATTTTAAAGAAGAACATTAACAAATGTACACATTTATGAATATAAAGAGTTTCATTTTATTAGGAATTATTTGATTGTTTTTGATTTTTAAATATTTGTAATTTAATTAATTATTAATCTTTTAGAATGATTGTTTTATATATTTACTTATTATAGAAGAAAATATAAAAACTTTTTTTATTATGATATTAAGTGTATTAGTATTGATTGCTACTGTAAAATAGTTTAGTTTTTTTATACAAATAAGTTTAATTTAGGATAAATAATTATTTCTATATTAAATTTTGCGAAAACAAAACTATATTAGGGGTAGGTTTTGAAGAAATTATTTATTTTATTAATTTTAATTATGCTTGCATTGCCAATTGTTGCTGCAGAGACTGGTGGTAAAAATTCAACAGTAAATTTAAACTCTTCAATAGAAGAAACTTCGGTTGAATATGAATTATATTACAATGATAAACTAATTGAAGATGAAACTACAAAATATTCTATAAATATTGATACCCCATTAACTGAAAGTGGAAAAACTAAAAACTTTAGAATAAATGCAAATAGTAATTTGAATAAAGATTTAAGCATTTATGTTTATGTAAGACCTTATAATTTTAAAACTACTATAAATGATGATGAAGTTTATGATTCCAAAATATACCCTGAAGTTAAATATAATGAATCATTAAGTATTTTAAATGCTGGTTTAAATAAAGATTTAACTATAAGAGATTTTTATCTATATTGGGAAGGGAAAGAAGAATTACCTGCAGGTGATTATGAATGTAATGTTAAAATAATATATTTCATTCAATAGCAACCTTAACTTTTATTGTTTAAAAAAAGATTAATTTGGGAATAATTAATATTTTATAAATAAAATTATTTTTTTCTAAATGAAAATAAATTAAATTTAGTTCTCCTAATAATTTATATAGATTTTTACTATTCTCATTTGCTCTTGAAAAGAAAAACTTCATTTATTTGATTTGACTTTTATAGATTTCAGGGGTAATTTATATATATACAATGATAGTTTTTAATGAAAATTCATTAAATAAATCGATAAAAATGTGACAAAGAGAGGGTGTTAACGCTAAGTAATTTTTTTTATAAATAATTATATTTTTATAATTATTAAGCAGCAGAGTCCGTTGGACTTTTTTTAAATTTTAAAGATAGGAGGATGCTTTTTATGTAAAGTAAAAGGCAAGTAATACATGAATATAAAATACAAAGGTGTACATTACAGTCCAAGTGAAAAAACAGTAGAGTTTTTAGATAAGAAATTAGAAAAGATTCAATTTGCTGATAATTCAATTCAAGATTTAGAAATTGTGATGACAAAAGAAAAAGTAGGTCAAGGCTTCCATGTTGATGCTCACTTACATTTCAATTGGGGTACACGAAAAACTATTAGTTTAGATTGTTATGAACTATATGAAGGTATTGAAATAATTGTGGATAAGATATCAACTGCTGCAAAAAGAGAAAAAGGAAAGGTGAAAAACCATAAAAAAACAAGACCTGAATTCCCTGATGGATTTAGTGATTAGATTTGATATTTTAAAGATAAAGAACTGGGATTTTTCCAGTTCTTTTTTCATCTCTATCAATTAGATATATTTAATAAGAGAATTATCCTCTTAAGAATGTTGAATCAATATTTAGTTCTTTTCTATATTTAGAAACTGTTCTTCTTGCTATTTTTATTCCTTCTTCATTCAATTTATCAGCAATTTTTTGATCACTCAGTTTTTTTGTACCATCATAATCATTAATAATTTGCTTAATTCTTTCCTTTATAGAAGTTTTTGAATTAGCATCATTTACTGCATTCGAGAATAAGTTTTTAATTGGGATAATTCCCCAATCGCTATCAAGCCATTTTGAAGAAGCTAATCTTGAAACGGTTGTTTCATGAACTTCCATTTCTACTGCTACTTCTTTTTGAGTTAATGGTTTTAAATATAATGGACCTTTAAAGAAAAATTCACTCTGTCTTTCTATTAAAATTGTTCCAAGTTTAAATAGATTTTTGTTACGCATCTCTATTTGATTGATTAACTCTTTAGCATTAATTGCTTGCTCTTTTATATATTTTTTAGTGGCTGGATCATCTATTTCTTTTGCAAGATTAATAAAGTCTCTGCTTATTGTAAGATTCGGTAGATTATTTGAACTAGTTTCTAATTCAATTTTACCCTCTATTACATGTATAGCTAAATCTGGAATTACATATTCTCTTATTCCATTATCAAATTGAGATCCAGGAAAAGGATTTAATGTTTGTAAAAACGAATATAAATATTCATATGTTTCTTCATCTATTTTTAAATTAGTTAATACTTTCTTTATTTTTTTGCTACGAATGTTTTGTAATTCATTGTAGATTAATTTTTCAAAGGTAGGTAATAAGTATTTTTTTAATCCCTTTAGTTTAGCTTGAATACAAAGAGATTCTCTAAAATCTTCACAACAACAACCTTCTGGTTCATATCCTTGTATTTTCTCTTGCATTTTAACAAGCAAATCTTCTTTTTCACTTTGACTAAGATTATTTAATAAACTATTTTTTATTTCACCTTCGATTAATAAATGTGGATCTATATTGTTAAAACCTGTGGTATCAAGGTTTGAAATTAAGATCTCGCCCATTTCTTTTTCTTCATCAGTTAGATTATCTAAATGAAGTGCATCAATGAAGTGGTCTATTAAAGTTTCACTAGTGCTTAGTGTGTTTTCAATAAACTTTTGTTTTCTATCGCTTGCTTCTCTATCATAAACACCTTGATTATCAGAACCATATTCAGAGGAGTCTGATAAATCATCCCCTTTTGTTTTTTGTGGTATATCATTTCTTATTATATCTAATGATTGATCTGTTGAGCTTGGTATTTCTAAAGCGGGGTTGCTTTCTATTGCTTCTTGTACTTTAGCTTGTAATTCAGTTAAAGGAAGAGCTAATGTTTCAAGCCTTTGCATCATTAAAGGAGATAGTGATAATGTTTGTTTTGTACCTAGTTCTAAAGAGAGTCCCATTAGTAATCCTCCTCAAAAGTAGATCCAAAATAGATTTCTTTTGCTTCTTCATTTTCTAATAATGTTTTTTTATCTCCACTTGTTAATAGTGTTCCATTATTTATTATATGAGAGCTATGTGTAATTGATAAAGTATCACGAACATTATGGTCGGTTAATAATATACCAATACCTTTTTTGCTTAAGTCTCTTATTATTATTTTAATATCGCTTACTGCCTTTGGATCTATTCCAGCAAAAGGTTCATCAAGTAAAAGAAAATAT
The DNA here is from genome assembly GCF_050031695.1 of Pleomorphochaeta sp. Lineage (GTDB taxonomy): Bacteria > Spirochaetota > Spirochaetia > Sphaerochaetales > Sphaerochaetaceae > Pleomorphochaeta. Next base: position 101,741 of record NZ_JBNAIC010000020.1, read on the forward strand.
GGGTTTGTTGCAAGCGATCTTGCAATCTCTGTTCTTCTTCTCTCTCCCCCTGATAAAGTGTATCCTGGCTGTTTTTTTATTTCATTTAACCCAAAATCTGAAATTAATTTTTCTAATAAGTCGCTTTTTTCTTGATCATTTAAATCATCTCTATTTTGGATAACTAATTTAATGTTATTTTCTACTGTTAATTTTCTAAATATAGAAGCCTCTTGTGGTAAGTAGGATAGGCCAGCTTTTGCTCTTTTATGCATAGCTAAAGATGTGATTTCTCTTTCGTCTAGAAAAATCTTACCTGAATTTGCTTTAATAAATCCAACTATCATATAAAAAGTTGTTGTTTTTCCAGCACCATTAGGTCCAAGTAATCCTATAACTTGTCCACTTTCCATAGAAAAAGATATTTTTTTTACAACATGTTTTTTGCCATAATATTTTTCAAGATTTTCAATGGTTAAAATATGTTTCATCTTTTTATACCTATTTAAGGCTTCCTCCTAATAAAATTTACTTTATTATAACATGCAATAAAAAAAACTACTATGTAAATAAACGAAGTTTATAGGGGGAGTTTTGTTAGTTAGTATAGATATTAGCTTCAATATTTCCATCCATGGAGATATCATTATTGTTCAGATTAATTGTCATAGCATTCGCTTGATAAGTATTTGAATCCCAATCTACTTTTGAACTACCTAATAAGGATAAAATGTTATTGTCTAAATCAAATCGCAAAGTATCGCTATTACATTTCATAATTTTATCATCACTATCATGTAATAGTTTTACTTCTATCATTAAATCTAATGTCATAGCATCTAAATTATATTCTAAATATGAAGAAGTAGCATAAATACTATTTTTAGTATCATTTATTTCATTCCAACCATTTATAACTAATACTTGAGTTTCTTGGTTATATTTTAAGCTAGAGCATTTAAGTGTTATTTCATTTTCCCTATCATAAAAAGTTATATTTTCAACGCATTCAACATATTTATAATCTTCGCCAGATAAAGTGATTTGTTCTGCTGTTATTTCTAAATCATCAATTTGAACATATGCTGAATTAGAAAGAGAAACTTTTTTATTTCCTTCTTGCATTGATAGAGTAGTATATCCTGAATTAAAATTAATATTACTTGCATATGCTGCAATATTTATGAAAAGAAGAATGATGATTATATTAATTTGTTTCTTCATATAATTCTCCTTTTTGGATTTCTTTAAATTCAAAATATTTTGTATTTAAATTAGCTGAAAGTCCTGTTCCAAGAAATAGACCATATTCACTAACTACATTTACATCAGCATCTGTATTTAAAAGATTATCCTTATTATTCCAATCTATTTTATCACATTTTATTATAAGGGATGGATTTTTAATATCAATAACTACATCATCTATTAACTCTAAATTATTATTATCATTATCAACATTGATAGTTTTGCATGAACCTTCAGCTATTAAAACTTTATCATTATCTGTAACTTTGAAAGAAACATCTTCAATTAATGTTTTTTCTTTTTTATTATAGAATTCTATGTTTCTAGATGTGAATTCAATCTCCATATCTTGTGACAATCTAACTTTATATATAGCATTATTTAGAATTAAATCCGCATGTTCAATAGGGGAAGTTTTTTCTTCATTTTCATTTATGAAAGAACAAGAGCTAAATAAAACTATAATAATTATTGAGATAATAATATTCTTATGTTTCACAAAACTCTCCTCTTTTCTTATATTAATTATTCACTGATTTTTTCTATAACTTTAGGATAATACTTATTTTTATTTACTTTAAAATAAATACCAACCCCTATAAAGCCTAGTATAATACCTAAAATACCAAAAAGAAATTGGTAACCTTCACTTTTAAAAGGTGATAATAAAAAGAATAATGGAAACATTAGTAGTGGAACCATTAATGTTATAAACGAAGTTGATATTGTTCTAGCTGGAGGTAAATATATTTTTATTCGATCTCCAATTTCTATTTTTTCAAAGTTCTTTGGAACTTTAGCGGTGAAAGTTTTTCCTTTTACATTGCAAAACATTGATCCACTACAGTGTGTACAAGTATCACTTGGACATGCTACTTCTATAAATTTATTTTCATTATTTTTAATAACTTCTACAATTTCGTACATTTTATTTTTCTTCTTCTAATTCTAAATCAAGTATTATTGTTTCGATATCACTTGCCATATTGCTTTCTTCATCAATATCTACAATAACACCTTGCATTTGTAATCTATCCCAACTTTCTTTAGATCTTGTCGGTATTGCATTTAAGAATTTCTTGATTTCTACACTGCTTTCAAACCCACCAACACTATTAGTAGATCCAACCATACCATTATCAGTAATATATGCTGTGCCTTTATCTAGAACTCTACAATCACTTGTTATTGCTTTACAATGCGTTCCAATTACAGCGGTAGCTCTTCCGTTTAATAAATAACCCATAGTATTTTTCTCTGCAGTTGTAGATGCATGAAATTGTACTAATACTATGTCTTGGTCTTTCTTTAATTTATCAACCAAACTATTTACCACTAAAAATGCGTTTGATAAATGCGTTCTTGGGAAATCACTATTTCCAAGAACATTGATTATTGCAATTTTCTTTTCATTAATTGTTATATATTTAATCCCTTTGCCAGGATTGTTAACAGGATAATTGATAGGACGTATAATAAAATTATTTTTATCTAAGAAATCTACCATATCAATCTTGTAATATATTTTTTCACCACCAGTAATTACATCAACACCAGCTTTGTGAATCATGATAGAATGATTTTTACCAATTCCAAAGCCATTGGTTACACCTTCACCATTAGCTATTACTAAATCAATATTTCTTGATTGGACTTCTTTTTTAAGTAATTTTTTTATTACTGTTGTGCCTGGACGACCTACTATTTCCCCTAAAAATAATACTCTAATACTCATAAACATAACACTATATTGCATTCGATTTTCAATCAAGTGAATTTATAGAAAAGTTTAAATATATTTATTAATTTATTCTTTCTAATTGTTGTTTATTTTTAATTATAGTAATATTTTTAAATATATGCCTAGGTGGCGAAATTGGTATACGCGCTTGGTTCAGATCCAAGTAGTTATTACAACTGTGCAAGTTCAAATCTTGTCCTAGGCA
>NZ_JBNAIC010000021.1:0-93960 GCF_050031695.1 Pleomorphochaeta sp.
ACAAAAATCAATAAAATGCAGATAACTGAAATATTTAAGGGAGCATTGCCGTTTGTAATTTGTAATGTTATAGTGCTAATCTTAATAAGTATTTTCCCAGCTCTTACAACATATTTACCATCATTGATGTCATATTAATTAAATATACAACATATGAGAAATTATTTTTTCTCATATGTTTGTCTATATTGTGATGGAGAAATATTAAACTTTTGATTAAATACTTTAGAGAAATATGCTGAATCTAAATATCCAACAGATTGAGCACTTTCTTTTACTCCGTTTCCTTCTTTTAATAGTTTTTGAGCTTTAGTCATTCTTATGTTTGTTAAACAATCAATAAAACTAATTTTATTATAGCATTTAAATAGTTTAGAAAAATATTTTATGTTGATATTTAAAAGCTCAGAGTAATAATCCATTGTAAGTTGTTTGTTATAATTTAATTCAAGCTCTTTTTTTATTTCAAAGAAAATTCTTTGATATTTATCTTTTTTATCTTCTTGTAATGCAGCGACTGAACTATCTATTAAATTAAAGAATGAAATTTCTATTTCTTGTATAGTTTTATTTGGTTTTTCTATTCTCAAAAATAATATACTTTTTGTTAAATCGTGATGAAGTAAAAGAACATTTTGATAATAAGTCTCTAATAAATTTGTTTTATCAAGGTGCGTGATTGAATCATAGAAAAAGTGAGCTAATTCTCTAGCATGTTTTATATCTAAATTATAAATTGCTTTCTCTATTTCATATATATAATTAGTATTTGTATTATTAATAATAAATTCATCTAAATGATTAAATTCATGAATTGTTTCGTTATTTTTCTTAGCAATACTGTATGCAATTGAAGATTCTCTAATGGAGCGTGGAAGTTCTTTTAAATTTGTAAAAACACTACCAATTGATATTGTTAGATTTGTAAAAGTATTGATTAAATAAGATTTTGAATTATATTGTAATTGATTAAAAAATTTAGTTTTATTTTTGAAGAAAACAATTATGGTTGATCTATCAATTGATGGGAAATAATAAAATCTATTATTTATAAATTCTTTTTGTTCAAAAAAGGTTTTTAAATTATGAATATTTACTTCATTAACAATAATACTAACACCTTCAAAGTATTTGTCCTTGTTAAGATTAAAATAATTTAATAATATTTTTTCATCAATTAACCCATGTTTCATATATGCAAAAAAAGATCTAGAAAATTGATTAACAACTGTTTTAAGTTCTTCATTCTTCATAGATTTTTCTATGTTCTGTTTTTCAATATAATTTTCTAAGACTCTATAAAGTTCTTTTTTATTTATTGGTTTTACTAAATAATCTAAAGCTCGAATAGATATAGCTGATTTTGCAAAGTCAAAAGTGCTCCAAGCTGTTAAATAAACTATAGGGATTTTATTGTTAATATTTCTAATTTCTTTTCCAACTTCAATTCCATCTATCAATGGCATTTTAATATCTAATATTAGAAAATCTATTTTATTTTTTTTAAAAATATTTAATGCTTCTTTACCATTTCTAGCTTTAATTACGTTGAATGGTAATTTTCTTTTTTTGATTAGAAATTCAATAGCATCTCTTTCAAGTTGTTCATCATCAGCAATCAATAAGTTATACATTTTTCACCTCGAATGGTAATTTAATTTCAACTTTACAACCTCCATTTTCGTTTAATTTACTAAAATTAATTGAGGCTTTGTTTTCGAAATAAATTATTAATCTTTTTTTTATATTATTAATTCCAATATTATGACCTTTAAAATTATTAAAAGTTTTATTCTTTTCTATTCCAATACCTGTATCTGAAATATTAATTACAATTTCATTTTTATTTTTAAATGCTTCAATATCAACTCTACCACCTTTTTCTTTTGGCTCTATTCCATGAATAATTGAATTTTCTACTAATGGTTGAATAATAAGAGGGGGGATTAAAATATTCTTGCATAGCTCACCACAAGAAATAGAATATTGTAACCTTTCTTTAAACCTAGCTTGTTGAATTTTTAAATATTGCTCAGTAAAATCTAATTCCTCTTTTATTGTTATTTCTTCTTGATGTTCTAAGGAGTATCTAAAAATACAACTTAGGTTCTCAATTAATTTACCAGTTTTGCTTGCATTTTCAAAAAGAGCTGTTAATTGTATGATATTTAGGGTATTAAATAAGAAATGAGGATTGATTTGAGATTGTAGAGAGTTAAATTTAGCTTTTTCTAATTCTTTTTGTATGTTTAATTGTTCGATTTCTTTTTTATGTATTTCTTTTTCTAATAACGAGTTTTCTTCAATTAATTTCATTCTATCTTGTAAAGATATTTTCATATTGTTAATAGAGTCTGCTAAAAATACTAGTTCTTGTGGGCCTTCTGTTACCCTTTGCTTAGAATTAAAATCTCCTTCTGCAATTGATTTTGCAGTTTGTACCATTTCATCAATTGGTGTTAACATTTTCTTAGTTGTTCGTGAAGTTGTTATTATATAACCCAGTAATAAGATTAAAAATAAGATAATTGACGATATTCGCAGTCGAAGTAGCTGTTGCTCTCTTTGTTCCATAATTTCAACATTATCTTTCACCATAACTAATAGATATTGGTTTGTTAAATATTTATTTAAATAATCATATGTATTACTTATCCTATAATACACTTTATAAAATGATTCATCATCATTTATTGAATCAGTATCCAATTTGGAAAGTAATTCGTTAATTGTTGTTTTACCATTAATTATACCATTATTTAAGAAATACCTATTAGGAGAATCTTTATATAACATGGATAAACTATTAATTTCACTTTCAATATTTAATAATATAGTTTCTTGTTTTAGTAGTAGTTCTTTTTGTCTTTCTGGTATTTTTGAAATTCTATATTCTTCTAATAAAGTTGAGCATTGTTCTATTTCTGTAATAATATTATGTACAATTAAATTTTCTTTTGAACTTTGTTGTTCTTCGTCTAAAATGTTATATATATAGTTAAATAAAAATAAGGCAATTAAAAAAATAATTACTACTGTAAAAAAATTATGCTTGAATAATAATTGATGAATATTTTGGGTTTTAAAAAGGTTAAGTTTATTTCTATTTTTATACATATTTTAATTATATCATGAAAAGATATGATAAAAATTATGAAAATTTGTAAAAAAGGAAAAATAAAGTGATTTATGTGTATTTTTTCTTACTGTTTTTCTTGAACTTTTCAAATAATAATATGTATAGAATTAAAAAAAAGGAGATTTTTTCTATGAAAAAAATGTTAACTCTATTAATGTTAGTATGTGTAACTTTATTACCAATGTTTGCGCAAGGTGGTGGAGAAGTAAAAGCTGAGGAAACTATTGTGTTAAGATTAGCTGATAATCAACCTATTGGCTATCCAACTGTTATTGGAGATGAGAAGTTTGCTGAATTAGTCGAAGAATATACAGAAGGAAGAATTAAAGTTGAAGTTTATCCTCAAGCAACTTTAGGTGATGAAAAATCTTGCATTGAGCAAGTTCAATTTGGTGGTATTGATTTTACTCGTGTTTCTATTAGTCCTTTATCCTCCTTTAATCCTTTGTTAAATGCTTTACAAATGCCTTATTTATATAGAAATCCAGATCATATGTGGAACGTATTAAATGGAGAAATTGGAGCATATTTTTTAGAATCAATGGAAGATAGTGGTTTTGTTGGACTTACTTATTTTGATTCCGGTGCTAGAAGTTTTTATAATACAATTAAACCTATTTATACAGTTTCAGATTTATCAGGCATGAAAATACGTGTTCAAGAATCTGATTTAATGATGGGACTAGTTGAAGCTTTAGGTGCAACCCCAACTCCAATGAGTTATGGAGATGTTTATTCTGCATTACAAACAGGTGTTATTGATGGCGCTGAAAATAATTGGCCTTCATACGATTCGTCTAGTCATTATGAAGTAGCTAAATTTTATTCAATTGACCAACATACTCGTGTTCCTGAAATGTTAATTGCCTCAAAAACTACAATGGATAAATTAAGTGCTGAAGATCAAGAATTAATTAAAAAAGCAGCAAGAGATTGTCAAGCAACTCAAATAGAAGCTTGGGCTGATTATGCAATGAAGTCTGAAGAAAAAGTTAGAGCTGCAGGTTGTCAAATTAATGAAATTAATGATCAAAGTGAATTTGCTAATGCAATGAATCCATTATATGAAAAAATGTTGGATGCAGAAGGAAAAGCTTGGGTAGAAAAAATTAGAGCTGTTAAATAAATAGTACTAATATTTAAAAAGGGGTTCTAAATTTTGAGCCCCTGTTTTAATAGGAGCAAAGATGAAGAAATTTAAAGAAAACTTAGATAAAGTTTTCAATTTAGTTTTATATTTCTGTATGGCTTTAGTAATAATTATGGTATTAATAGTTTTTTCTAATGTTGTGTTGAGATATGGATTTCAAAGTGGAATAAAATGGGGTGAGGAAATTCCTTTAGTAATTGTTATTTGGTTTACATTTATAGCAATGGCATTAGGAGTTAAAGAGAATTTACATATTAGTATTACTTTACTTCCAAAAAAGCTACCTGCACATTTAGAAAGATTTTTAAGAGCATTTAAATATATTTGTGAAATAATATTAGGAATAATACTGTTTTATTATGGTTTAGGATTAGCAAAAAATGGACTAAGAAGTTTTCTCCCTGCTACTCATATAACAAATGCAATTAATTATATTGTTTTACCAATAAATGCTGTTTTTATAATTCTATATGCTTCGATATATTTATATGCAGCAATAACTTCGAAAGATTTATCAAAAAGTGAGGTAGAATTAGATGATTAATGTTAGTATGGCTTCAACTATTTTAGTAGGATCTTTTATTTTATTATTAATTTTAAGAATGCCTATTACTTTTTCTTTGTTTTTGTCTTCAGTTGTAACCGCAATTTATTTAAACATCCCTTTGTTAGCAATTGTTCAAAGATTAGTTAGTGGAGTTAATTCGTTTTCACTATTAGCAATACCTTTCTTCATTCTAGCAGGAGAGATGATGAGTAGGGGTGGAATATCTAGAAGATTAATCAATTTCTCAAATGCGATGATAGGTAGATATAGAGGTGGATTAGCTCAAGTCAATATTTTAGCTAGTATGTTCTTCGGTGGTATATCTGGTTCTGCAGTTGCCGATGTTTCATCTATTGGGACAATGATGATACCAATGATGAATGCAAAAGGGTATGATGATGATTTCTCTGTTGCAGTTACAGTTACTAGTGCTTGCCAAGGTGTTATTATACCTCCAAGCCATAATATGATTATCTTTGCTTTAGCTGCTGGTGGTGGAGTAAGTGTTGGTAAATTGTTTTTAGGTGGTTTACTTCCAGGTGTTATTTTAGGTGTTGGGTTGATGATTGTTACTTACATAATTGCTAGAAAAAGAAATTATCCTAAAGAGAAGAAATATACACTAAAAGAAACTCTTAAAGTAAGCGCTGATGCAGTTCTTGGAATGTTAACAATGATTATCATAATTGGAGGAGTTGTCTCTGGTGTATTTACCGCAACTGAAAGTGCTGCGGTTGCAGTAGTTTATTCTTTCTTTATTACTTTCTTTGTTTATCGTGAGATTAAATTATCAGAATTAAAAGATATTTTATTAGCTTCTCTAAAAACGTTGGCTATGGTTATGAGTTTAATTGCTGCAGCTTCTTCTTTTGGGTATTTATTAGCATTTTTAAGAATCCCACAAGCTATAACAAATGCATTAATTGGGATAAGTAGTAATAAAATTGTTTTATTATTATTGATTAATATAATGTTATTACTTTTAGGAACTATTATGGATATGGCACCATTAATTATTATATGTACTCCCATATTATATCCTGTAGTTGTAGGAGCTTTAGGTATGGATCCGGTTCAATTTGGTGTTGTTATGATACTTAACTTAGCAATTGGTCTTTGTACTCCACCTGTTGGTTCAGCGTTGTTTGTGGGATGTGCCGTTGGTAAAATATCAATTGAAAAAGCTACAAAGAGTATGCTTCCGTTTTATTCTATTATGATAATTGTTCTGCTTTGTATTACGTTTATACCTAGTTTAACTCTTTCTATTCCATCATTAATGGCTTAATAATTTATAGGATTGCATAATATGCAATCCTATAAATAAAATATTTAAAATATAATTATTTTGTTGCTGGAGCAACTTCCATATTTTTAGGTAAGAGTAAATCTAGTACTAGAGATATAATAAATACAATTGCTACACAGTTATTAGATAATTCTTCAGCAACTAATTCAGGTAAAATATTAAATAATTCACTAGCAGAAGGAAATCCCAATCCAATAGCAAGTGCAAATGCAGCAATTAAACTGTTTCTTTGATTTAATCCAGCTTTTGCTAACATTCGAATACCTGAAATAACAATTTGACCAAACATTAAAATAGTACAACCACCTAGAACTGATTCAGGTAAAGTGTTGAAGAAAGCTCCAATTGGTGGGAATAATCCTGCAAGAATTAATGCAACACCACCTGTTGCAATTGTGTATCTATTTACAACTTTTGTCATTGCAATAATACCAACATTTTGTGAGAAAGATGTAACAGGTAAACAACTAAATAAACCAGATAGAGATGATGAATAACCATCACAAGCAAGAGATCCTGAAATTTCTTTTTCGCTTGGTTCTCTTCCAACACCCATTACACAACAAGCTGTTGTATCTCCTATTGTTTCAGTTGCAGAAACTAAGAATACTAAAATTACTGAAATAATAGCACCTAAATGGAAAGTAGGTTTTACAGGTAAGATTTTTGGTAAATCAAAAATAGCAATATTGTTAAAAGCAGAAAAATCAACTTTTCCCATGAATAATGCGACTATATAACCAACAATAAGACCAAAAAGGATTGCAAGTTGCTTTAAATAACCTTTTGCAAAAATTGTAAAAAGTAATAATGATAAAAGTGTTATAGTTCCTAGTAACATGTTTTGAGCAGATCCAAAATCTGCAACATATCCACCACCAAAACTTCTAGCACCTACTGGTAATAAAGACATACCAATAGCTAATACTACATTAGCAGAAACAACAGGTGAAATAAATCTTTTCCAATATTTTGCTAAAAGGCCTAATGTTCCTTCTACTAAACCACCAACTATAATTGCCCCAACTACTGCAGAATAACCAAAGTTGGCAGCTACATAACTTAAAATTGCTACAAAGGTAAAACTAACACCCATAACAACTGGTAAACCAGAACCAATTTTCCAAATTGGGAATAATTGAATTAGAGTACCAATTCCTGCAATGAACATACAGTTTTGTAATAAAGCAGTTGTAGTTGCTTGATCTAAAGCCCCACTACCTGCAACGATGATTATTGGGACAATGTTAGCTACGAACATAGCGAGTACATGCTGTAGTCCAAAAGGAATAGCTTTTCCTAAAGGGACCTTTCCATCTAATTGATATATATTCTCAATTGATGCTGTTGAATTTGAGCTTTTCATATAAATTTTCTCCAAAATTAATATATATATAAATTTTTTGTTGAAGCAACATTATGCAACAACCACACAAGGAGATATACTATCCTAAGATATTTTAGCGCACAAGAAATATTTATTTTTTATACCATATTTAGTATATTTATATCGATATCTAAACTGTTGTTAAATAAATACTTAATTTATGTTAAGCTAAACGTCTCTAGTAATGTAATAAAAGAAAGAAAAATTTACTATTTGTTGTAGTTCAATCTTTATTATTTTTTATGTCTTATAGCTCAAAAAGAATAATTAAAACAAAAAGAGATTACATAAATCTTTGTTAAATCTATTATTTTCATAATAAAATTTTTATAAATTTGTGTTTGACATATTTAAAATCTCATTTTATTATAAATTAGCAAATCGTTTTGCTAAAATTTGACAAATATTTTGTTTTTACATTTATTAGGAGGTTGAAATGAAAAAACTATCATTATTAATGATATCACTTTTACTATTTACAAGTTTCTTATTTGCTAATGGTGCAAGTGAAGAAAAAGCGGCAGATGAAGATGTAACTTTAACAGTTATGTGGTTTAATGATGCAAATGAATCAGATGTATTTTTAGATACAATTTCTTCTTATTTAGAAGAAAACCCAAATGTTAAGGTTGATATGCAAGTAGTTGCATTTAGTGAATATGAACAAAAGTTAAAACTTATGATTAGTGGTGGAAATCCACCTGATATTGCTCGTGTTACAAATAACCATTTAGCAGCATTAGGAACAAGTCTAGAACCAATTAATTCTTATGTTGATGATATTAGTGCTGTTGAAGATAGTTTTATGCCAGGTTCAATTGCATTTGCTCAAAATACTGATGGTGAATTACTAGCTTATCCAACTGAAGCTACAGCAAATGGTATGTTAGTTAATTTAACTGCATGGGAAAATGCTGGTATTGATGTACAAGAATTATGTAAAACTTGGACATGGGATGAATGGGAAGAAGCAGTTAAGAAAGTAATTGCTGCAAATAGTGGCATGAAATATGGTTTAGCTCTTGATTTCTCTCCACACCGTTTCTCAACTATTATTTATGAACATGGTGGTAGCATGATGAATGCTGATCAAAGTGAAGTTGATTTTAATGATGCTGGAACAATTGCAGCTATTGAAAGATTTGCAAGATTACATGAAGAAGGTTTAGTTCCATCTAGTGTTTGGTTAGGTAGTGAAAATCCTGCTGAATTATTCCAAGCTGGCTTAGTTGCATGTCATATTGGTGGTAGCTGGAATATCAACACTTATAATAAAAATGTTAAAGATTTTGATTGGGCTGTTGTAAATACTCCAATTGCAGAAATTAGATCATCAGTTCCTGGTGGTAAATTTATTGCTTCTTTCAAAGATAGTGAAAATAAAGAAGCAGCAATGGACTTAATGGCAGCATTTAGTTCAAAAGAAAGCAATGAAAAATATTGTGCTGAAACATTTAACTTATCAGCAAGAGTTGATGCAGATGTTCCTTATACTTCAAATAAAGCAGACTTTGAAGTATTTGCAGAAGACTTAAGAGTAACTCCAGCTTTTACAGCTACAGAATGGAAAAATAATGCAGTAAATAAAGTTTATTCATATATTAGAGAACAAATTGTTCAAGTATTAATGGGTAATATTAGTGCTGATGAAGCAACTAAAAATATAAATAAAGAAGCTGCTAAATATTAAAAAAAATAGGAATAAGCCTCCTATATAAATAGGGGGCTTTTTTAGAATTAAAAAGGTATATGTAATGAAGACTAGATCTCAAAAAGGGAATTTTCATCAAATTCTTGCTCCAATTCTATTTTTACTACCCAACTTATTAATCTTTGGATTGTTTATTATTATTCCTGCATTTCAGGGATTGAGAATGAGTTTTATGAAATGGGGAGTATTTACACCTAAAGAGTTTGTAGGGTTTGATAATTTTATTAGTTTATTTAGTGATGAAGTATTCTGGATTACGTTTAAGAATACTATGGTTTACTCACTTTGTACTGTAGTTTGTTTGCTTGTAAGCTCGTTATTCTTAGCATTGTTATTATCAAAAAATAATATAAAAGGTGAAAAAGCTTTTAGAGCAACTTTTTATATTCCTGCTCTAATTAGTATGATTGCTGTTGGTATCGCTTGGAGATTTATCTTAGGTGATGAAATGGGAATAATTAACTATGTATTAAGAGCAATGGGTAAAAATCCTGTTGGATGGTTAACAAACGGTTCGATAGCAATGCTTAGTGTAATATTAGTTACTGTATGGGCACAATCAGGTTATTACATGATTATGTTTATCGCAGGATTACAAGCAATTCCAATAGAATTGTATGAAGCTGCTAAAATTGATGGAGCTTCAACTGTTCAAAGCTTTAGAAAAATTACAATACCAATGTTAAAAAGTACAATTCTAGTTGTATTAGTTTTGGCAACAATACAATCATTTAAAGCATATGAATTGATAGTCACAATGACTAAAGGTGGCCCAGGATATGCTACAAAATTTGTTGTTCAACAAGTTTATCAAGTAGCATTTATTGAAGATAGATTTGGATATGCATCCTCAATGTCTATGGTTTTAATGTTTGTAATAGCTATATTTACATTAATCCAATTTAAATTAACAGGAAAGGAGGAATCTTATGAATAAGAAAGTATCAACTTCAATAATTATTCAGCACGTTGTAGTCGTATTGTTAGCTGTGTTTTGTTTATTTCCTGTTGTTTGGGTTATTTTATCTTCTTTTAAACCTCAAAGTGAATTATTTAGAATTCCAATGACTTTATTTCCAAAAAAATGGAGTTTCTCTAATTATATAGAAGCCTTAAGTTATGGAAGTTTTGTAACTTATTTTTCTAATACTTTATTTGTTGCAGTAGTTGCAACAGTACTTACTGTTTTGATAAATATAATGGCTGGCTATGCATTAGCAAAGTATATATTTCCAGGAAGAAATTTGATATTTACTATTATGATAGGAACACTTATGATTCCTCTTCAAGTAATTATGATTCCAATATTTTTGCAACTAAAAAGATTTGGTATGTTAAATACACTATGGGGAATTATTATTCCACCAGCAGCAACTCCTACAGGAATTTTCTTAGCAAGACAATATATGGTTAACCTACCAAATTCAATGATAGAATCTGCAAGAATAGATGGGGCTAAAGAGTTCTTTATTTTTAGGAAAATTATAATTCCTTTGAGCAAACCTATTATTGCAACAATTGCAATATTCTCCTTTATGTGGAGATGGAATGATTATCTTTGGCCATTGATTGTTATAACAGATAATGATAAACAAACTCTTCAACAAGCTCTTGCAAATTTTGTTGGACAATTACAAATTAATTGGTCAAATTTATTGGCAATGACTACTGTTTCTATAATACCTGTTATAGCAGTATTCTTAATGTTTCAAAGATATTTTATGAGTGGAATTACAACAGGGGCGGTTAAAGGATAATATGAAAAGATTTATTCATGACTTACAAAACTATAAAATTAAAGAAAATGTAATTTTTTTTGAAAGTGAAAATGGTAGAATTGAATTAAGTATATTTGAAGAAGGTATTTTTCATTTTAATTATATCTTTAATGATATATTAGTAGATCCGTTGTTAGATAAATGGAGTGCTTATTTATCTAAAAATGATTTAAAGCCTTCAAGAAGTTTTGAAGTAAAAGATTTTGAAGATATTTATGATATTGAATCAGATAATATAAAAATTATTGTTGATAAGATTAGTGCAAATATCACAGTATATAAAAATAATGAAATTATTCATGGCGGAGTTTTAGGCTCTAGTGATACGGTAATTCCAGATTATCAACTTAGATGTATAGGTAGTAATGATAAAAAAAATCTTTTTGGAAAATTTAATTTTCCTCTTGAAAGTGATGATTCTTTTTATGGTTTAGGTGATAAAGGTGGTTTAATCGATAGAAAAAATAAATCTTTTAGATTTTTTAATAGAGATAGTTTAGGTTATGATGCTGAAATATCTGATCCTTTATATAAATCTATTCCATTTTTTATTAAAGAGAAGAACAAGAACTATAGTGGGTTTTTCTTTGATGAATGTAATATTGATTTTATGGATTTTGGTAAAGAAAGCCCTTACTTTTATTCAATAAAAATTGATGGAGGTCCCTTTTCTTACTTTTTAATTGATGGAGATGATTATAAAGAAGTATTAAGAAAGTATTATATTATAAGTGGTACTTCTTATTTTCCTCCTTTATTTAGCTTTGGCTTTTTAGGGTCTTCAATGAATTATGTAGAAAGCGATGATGCAAAAGATAGGATATTAAAATATTTTGAAACTATAGAAAAGTTTGATATTCCTTGTGAAGGTATGTATGTTTCATCAGGATATTTAAAAGCCAATGATGGGAAAAGATATGCTTTTATGTGGAATAAAGATAAATTCCCAAATTATAAGGATTATTTATTAGATTTATCAAATAGAGGATATAATTTAATAATGAATATTAAGCCAGGTATTTTAACTACCCATCCTTGGTATGATGAATTAGCTAAAAAAGGTTATTTTATTAAAGATGAATTTGATAAACCTTATGTTGAATTCTATTGGGGTGGAGATGCTTCCTTAATCGATTTTTCTAATCAAGATGCAAAAAACTGGTGGAAAAGTCAGTTAAAAAAACAGTATCTAGATCATGGATGTAGTGGAATTTGGAATGATAACAATGAATTTGAAATTGAGGATGTTGAAATACCAAATAGTAAAATAAAAACTATTCTTCCAATATTAATGAGTGAAGCTGCTTATGAAGCTTTTGAAGAACAAGCTCCTACAAAAAGAGCATGGAACTATTCTAGAAGTGGTTACAGTGGTATTCAAAAATATGCAAGAACTTGGAGTGGAGATAATTGTAGCAATTGGAAATCTTTAAAATATAATCAATATCAAAGTATTTCTATGGCTTTAAGTGGATTAACTTTTTATGGACATGATTTAGGTGGATTTTTTGGAGAAAGACCAAGTGAAGAATTATTAATTCGTTCATGTGAAAGTGCTGTTTTCCAATCAAGATTTGTAATCCATTCGTGGAGAGAAGATGATAAACCTACAGAACCTTGGACTTATGAAAAAGCTTTACCACAAATTAGAAATTTAATTATCGAACATTATAAATTTTTACCATATACCTATAATTCTGCTTATAATGCAGTGATAAAAGGTAGTCCTATGGATCGCTCTCTAAAACTAGAATTTAATGAAGATGATAATATTGATGTTGCTGATATAAATTGTATGTTCGGTGAAGATATTTTAAAAGTTTTAGTTGTTGATAAAGGGTGTTCTTCAACAAATGTTTATTTACCAAAAACAACTAATTGGTATAGTCAAGATGGTAAATATTATGAAGGTGGTAGGGATGTTGATGTTTCAACACCTTTAGGTAATCATAAATATTTTGTTAGAGAAGGAAGTTTGATTCCTACGTCGAATATAAATAAATTAAAAACAGCGTTCTTTGAAAGAGTTATTTTTAATGTTTATCCTATTAATGAGGGAGTTAGAGAAGGTTCTTATTTTGAAGATGATGGTTCAACAAAGCTTGAACTTAATAATTATAATCTTTATAAATATAGAGTTTATAAAAATGAAGTTGAATTTACACTAACTACTGAAGGTGTTAATTTAGAAAATAGAGAATTTATTTTTAAATTACCTAATAAAGATGTAATAAAGAGAATTAATCTAAATTCTTTTAAAAAAGACGATACAATAATTATTAATTTTTAGTTTTTATTTTTTTTGTATTTAAAATATGGTACTATTAACAATTGTTATATATATATTACAATTGATGAAAAGAAAAATAGAGGAAATGTATGAGTGATGCTGTAACAATATTTGATGTAGCTAAGAAAGCTGGAGTCGCTCCTGCTACAGTATCTCATGCATTAAATGGAAAACGACCTGTAAGTAAAAAAACTAAAGATGTAATTCAACAAGCTATAGATGAATTAGGATATGTTCCATCTTGGAATGCTTCAAAATTGAAAAGCAGTGGATCTGGTATTATTGGTTGTTTAGCAATTGATATTACTGAATCTTTTGTTAATAAAATAGTAAAAGGCATAGAAAAAGGTATTAGTGGTGGTCAATATTCACTATTATATGTATCTGCATTAGAGTTTGATGGAGATTTTCAAAAAGCTTATAATTTTTTAAAATCTCATAATGTAGATGGAACTTTGTTTTGCCATCATATTCCTCGTCCATTAAATAATAATATTGGTGATTTAAAATTTAATAGTCCTTTGGTATCGGTTAACACTGTAATTGATAAAGTGCCTTCAATAGTTGTAGATAATAAAACTGGAGGGCTTCAAGCTGCTGAACATTTAATTAGTTGTGGAGTTAAAAATCCTGCAATTATAGGTGGTCCAAAAGATAGACTCTCTGCAATAAATCGTTTAGTTGGATTTAAAAAAAGGTTGAATGAACTAAATATATTATTAAATGAAAGAAAAATTTGTTTTGGTGAATATGAAGCAGACCATGGTTATGAAGCTGCAAAAAAAATTCTATCATTTGATAAAAGTGTTGATGGAATATTTTGTGAAAACGACTATATTGCAGCGGGGGCTATTAATGCTATTTTAGATTTAGGGCTTTCTGTTCCAAATGACGTAAAAGTATTAGGTTTTGATAATAGAGATTTTTCTAAATTTTGGAGGCCTTCTATTTCGACTTTTGATATTCCATTAGAGGAAATGGGACTTTTAGGAGCTTATAAACTTAAAGAAATTATAAATAATAATAGTAGTAGTAATGATGAAATAATCGCTATGCAATCAAAAATTATTCCTAGAAAAAGTACTTTAATGATATAAATATTGAAAAAAAGAAAAATTAAAGTAATTATCTTTACAACTAATATATTAGAATGTTAGAATGTTAGTAGATGTTTAATTTGGAGGAATTATGAAATTAAATTTAGCAGAATTAAAAAATAAAGAGCAATGGTTAGAAAAGGGGTATTCTTTATCAACATATAATAGAGAAAGAATGGTTAAAAATACTATTAATAATCCAAAATGGATACATTTTGGTGCTGGTAATATTTTTAGAGGTTTTCCAGCTCATTTAATGCAAAATTTATTAGAGAATAATATTGAAGATACTGGAATTATTGTAGCTGAAGGTTTTGATTTTGATATTATTGATAAAATTTATTCTCCTCATGATAATTTGAATTTATTAGTTACATTAAATTCTGATGGAACAATTGAGAAAAAAGTAATTGATAGTTTAGCTGTTTCATATAAATGCGATTATGCTTTTCAAGAAGATTGGGAAAGCTTAAATAAAGTATTTTCTAATAAATCACTTCAAATGGTTTCTTTTACAATTACTGAAAAGGGATATTCTTTACAAGATTCTAATAATAATTATTATTCAATAGCTGTTGAAGATTTTAATAATGGTCCAATGAAATCAAAATTATTCTTATCAAAACTTACAGCCTTAGTTTATAATAGATATAAAAAAACTAATTGGCCATTGGCACTAGTTAGTATGGATAATTGTTCTCATAATGGGGAAAAATTACAAAAGGCTGTAATGACAATTGCAGAGAATTGGTTAAAAAATAACTTTGTTGAACCAGAGTTTATAACATATTTAAATGAAAGCGTATCATTTCCATGGTCAATGATTGATAAAATTACGCCACGTCCAGATAAATCAGTAGTTGAAATGTTAAAAGCTGATGGGTTTGAAGATACTGATATTATAGTAACTGATAAAAATACTTGGATTGCCCCTTTTGTTAATGCTGAAAAGCCACAATATTTAGTAATTGAAGATGATTTTCCAAATGGAAGAGTTGCTTTAGAAAAAAGCGGGGTATTTTTTACATCTAGAGAAACAGTAAATAAAGTTGAAAAAATGAAAGTTTGTACTTGCTTAAATCCTTTACATACTACTTTAGCAGTATTAGGGTGTTTATTATCCTATAATTTAATTTCAGAAGAGATGAAAGACCCACAGCTTAAAAAGCTTGTAGAGATTATTGGTTTAGAAGAAGGTATGAAAGTTGTAGTTGATCCAAAAATTATTAATCCTAAAGATTTTATTTCTGAAGTTTTAAATATTAGATTCCCTAACCCATTTATGCCTGATACCCCTCAAAGAATAGCTTGTGATACTAGTCAAAAGTTGTCAATCAGATTTGGTGAAACTGTGAAAGCTTATATAGAAAGAGAAGATTTAAATGTTAATCAACTAAAATATATTCCTTTTGTATATGCTGCTTGGATTAGATATTTGATGGGAGTTGATGATAATGGTGTGAAATTTGAACTTTCTCCAGATCCTCTATTAAATGTTGTTACTCCTTTTGTAAGTGATATTAATTTAGGAGATAAAGGTCCTTTCGAAGATCAACTAAAGGATTTATTATCTAATGAAAAAATCTTTGGTGTAAATCTTTATGATGCTAAATTAGCTAAATTAGTATTGAAGTATTTTAGTGAAATGGTAAGTGAAAAAGGTGCAATACGAAAGACTTTAGAAAATATTCTATAATGCATTAGATTAAAGAAACCAAGAAAAATAAACATTCTTGGTTTTTTTTGTTTGTTAAATAAATAACTTTTTTTTCTTAGTATCTGTCTTGAAATATAAAGGGTATTCATCAAGTAGAGTTTTTATTTCGATATCAATTTTATTCAAGTGCTTATTGATTTCTGCTTCAACATTCTTTTTATCCCTGCTAATTAATGCATCTATAATGTTATAATGTTGTTGAATTAAAGTTTCTTTATCTATATTTTGTTTAAAAGATAAAAATCTAAGCCTATCGTAATTAACACATCTTTTATTAATTATTTCCCAGCATTGTTTTTTATTGATTATGTCAAAAGTTATTTTGTGGAAAGAAACGTCATGATTAAAAAAATCATATAAATCAGTATTATTACTTAAATATTCTTGAGCAGAAATAGCTTCTTTATATTTATTAATATCTTTATCGTCCATTATTAATATAGCTTGTAATAGTGCTTTTTCTTCAAGACTACTTCTTAAAAATTTTTCTTCTTCTACTAGATTTAAATCAATCAAAGAAACCCTAGTTCCGCGTTGTGGGAAAATATCAACAAGTCCATCAGTTGCTAATTTCATAAGTGCATCTCTAACAGGAGATCTGCTAACTTGAAGTTGTTCGCATAAAGTATTTATTTTTAATTCTTTTCCTGGTTCAAAGTTTAGAGATAAAATCTCTTCTCTTAGTATGTTGTATATTTCATCACTCGCAGTACTTCTAAGGTTTCTTGCCATAATATATCCTTTTATTTATTGCTTTTTTCTATAGCCTCGATTAGTCCGTTTATATAAGTTGCTCCTAGAGCTCTATCAAATAAACCATAACCTGGCATTGCCTTTTCATCCCAAATCATTCTTCCATGATCCGGTCTAATAGGTCCTTTAAAGTCAATATCATACAATGCTTTTACAATTTCATAAAGGTCAAATGAACCATCTCTTGATAAATGAGCAGCTTCTTCAAATATTCCTGGTTCAAAATGATGTAAATTTCTTACATGTGCAAAATGAATTCTTCCTGGTAATGATCTGATAATGTCGGGTAAATCATTATTTGGGTTTGTTCCAAAAGATCCTGCACAAAAAGTTAAACCATTAAAAGGGGCATCAATAGCTTTCATTAATTTTAATATTTTCTCTTTAGATGTTATAATTCTAGGTAAATTAAATACTGGCCAAGCTGGATCATCTGGGTGAATAGCCATTTTAATTCCATATTTTTCACAAGTTGGTCTTATAGCTTTTAAGAAATAAACTAGATTATCAAATAATTTGTCTTCATTTACATCTTTATAAGCATCAAAAAGTTCTTGAACATGAGCTAGTCTTTCAGGTTCCCATCCTGGCATCTCAAAACCTTGAGAAGAATCATTTGTATTATCAAAAAAAGTTTTAGGATCAATATTATCAATTATTCCTTGATTATAAGCTAAAACAGTAGATCCATCAGGCCTTTCTTTAGCTAAATCAGTTCTTGTCCAATCGAAAACTGGCATAAAATTATAGCAAACTAAATCTATACCTAATTGTCCTAAATTTTCTAAAGTTTTAATATAGTTTTCAATATATTTATCTCTATCTGTATTTCCAATTTTAATGGAATCGTGAATATTTACGGATTCAATACCTGATAAATTTAATCCAGCTTCTTCTATTTCATTTTTTAATGATTTAATTGCTTCTAAACTCCAAACTTCTCCTGCAGGAACATCATATAATGTTGATATAACACCTGTAACACCAGGAATTTGTTGTATTTGTTTTAATGTAACTGTATCAAATTTTGATCCATACCATCTGAGAGTCATTTCCATAAAGTATCTCCTAATATATTTATACTGCTATTCTAACATACTAATATATTAGTTGTAAAGTAAATACATCTCTCATTTATGTTTCTTGTAATTTTTTTGTGTGCTCACACAAATAAAAGAATAATTATTGTAGAAAAAATTTGAACAATAGGTTAATATATATATATCAAGGAGAAAACCTAATGATTATTGAACGAAGAATGACTAGACACCCAATAACTTGCAATCCAGAAATGTCTTTAGCAGATGCTAGTGCATTGATGAAACATGAAAAAGTTCATCGTTTGCCTGTGTTAGATAAAGAAAAAAAATTAGTTGGGTTAATTACGGAAAAAGATATTTTATATGCATCTCCTTCCCCAGCCAGTTCACTTTCAATACACGAAATGGCTTATTTATTAAGTCGTCTTACTGTAGGTAAATTAATGAATAAAGATGTTGTAACTATAGAAAAGAATACTACTGTTGAAGAGGCAGCTAGATGTATGGTAGATCAAGATTTATCATGTCTTCCTGTTTTAGAAAACGGTAAATTGATTGGAATAATTACAAAATCTGATATGTTTAAAATTTTACTTGAATTATTTGGAGCTAGACATTTTGGTGTTAGGGTTTCTTACCTTGTAGAGGATCAACCTGGTACTATTGCACATATTACTACTGCATTAGAAAAAGAAGGGGTTGATATCATTACATTTGGAACATTTATGGGAACCGATCCAACAAATGCAATTTGTACTATGAAAGTACAAGGGGCTTCAATGACTAAAGTTATAGAAATAATTAAACCTTTCGTTTCCCAGATTCTAGATATTCAGGAGGTCTGATGGCTAGAAAACGAAAAAAAAGTCCTCAGAATAGACAAAATGCGGCTGGAAACAGTCGCATTTCTGTCTTGACAGAGGATAGTGACACATATAACCCATTTAAAGATATTAACAAAATGGATGTTATCGAAAAAGTAAATACACCTACAAAATCAAAGGTTATAAAAAATCAGCAAAGAAGAGATAAAATTATAGATATTGATGATAATGTTTCTTTTGAAGATATATTTAATCAATGGGAAAATGCAGGTGTAGTTGGTAAAAATAAAGGAAAAAAGCAAGCAAAGAAAACAGATGAAAGTGAAGACTTTGCTTCAATATTTAATAAATGGGAGGTTAGTCAAGGGTTAAAACCTAAACATGAAAAAAAGGTTAAAGATTCTCCTAACCGGAAAGCTAGTAAATATACTCCTAAAAAAGATTTTTCTCAAATCCTAAATGAATTTGAAAATGGTGGTAAAGAAAAGAAGGAAAACGTTAAAATAAAAGAAAATGTTAAGACAAATGAAAATGTTAAGACAAATGAAAAACTAAAAAACACTATTAGTTCTAATAAAAAAAATATTATAGAAAAAGATGGTGCTGAGGCTAATAAAAGTATCAAAACGAGTGAGAAAGTTAGTTGGACGAGAACTAATTTATCTGAAAATGTTTCAAAAAACAAAGAAGATAATGTTATTAAAGAACACTCTTCTAAAAAGAAATATCATAAAGATAATAAATATGATAAGGATAGAAAATCTAATATAAATAACAAAAATAATCACAATTCAAAGTGGGATTTTAGTGATATTTATAATGTTTGGGAATCTAAACATAATGATTCTTTAAAGATTGAAGAGAAAAAGAAGACCGAAAAGAAAGAAAATAAAGGAATTTCTATTTCTTATCTTCGTTCAATGTCCCCAGAGGCAGAAATTGATTTACATGGATTAACTAGTGATATTGCTGCGTTAAAAGCAAGTGAATTTTTAAATGCTTCAAGGAATAAAGGCTTTAAGAAAGTAAGTATTATTACTGGTAAAGGAATTCATAGCGATAATGGAAAGTCTGTAGTAAAAGAGGCTGTTTTAGATGAAATTAGATTTTCTAACATAGTTAGAGAAGCTTATCATCCAAAAGCTGTAAATGGTGGAACTGGAGTTATTTGGGTTATTTTTAAATCTAACAGTGATAAAAAGATTTATTTTAACAACTAAATATAGAATAATGAATTCTTTTTTATTTAATTGAAATAGAAATACAAAAGCAAGAGGGGATAGACCTTCTTGCTTTTTATTAATTAAATTAGAATAATAGTAATTTATAAAGAGAGACTATCTTTCTCTATAAATAATTCTACCTTTTGTTAAATCGTAAGGTGAAAGTGCTACTCTTACAGTATCACCAGGGACAATTCTAATGTAGTGTTTACGCATCTTCCCTGAAAGATGTGCTAGGATAACATGTTTGTTTTGTAGTTCAACGCGGAACATTGTATTAGGTAGTGCTTCTTTTACTAAACCTTCTACTTCAATTGCTTCTTCTTTGGCCACATAGCCCTCCATTTTTATAAAGAAACTCATTAGTTATAATAACTAAAGTTTTTATATAATTATACTTGAATTAATCAAGTTTTTTTTACTCACAGAAAGAAATATACTTCTTTTTTTAAAGAATATCAATATTTATATGTTTATAAACTTAATATAAAAATGTATTTCTATAGAATAAATCAATTAATTTTATTATATTTTAGATAGTATTAATTATCATCTATATAATTATAGCAAATAGAATTACATTGGATTTATGAGAATTTTCTTTAGGAGGCATTCTTTGATAGTTTCAACAAAAGGCAGATATGCTCTTAGAGTAATGTTAGACTTAGCAAAAAACGAAAATGAAAAGTTTGAATCATTAAAAGATATTTCAAACAGACAAGAGATTTCATTAAAATATTTAGAAGCAATAATAGGAATATTAAATAAAGCAGGCTTTGTGAAGAGTTTACGAGGTGTTCATGGTGGATATAAATTAGCTAGAGATCCTAAGAACTATACTGTCGGAGAAATATTAAGGCTAACTGAAAATGGATTAAATTTAGTAAATTGTGAAGGTTGCTCTTCTGATGGTACTTGTTCAAGATCTTCTGAGTGTTTGACAATGCCTATTTGGCAAAATTTAGATAAAATTGTTAATTCATATCTAGATAAGATTTCTTTATTAGATGTACTGAATGGAAATTATAAAATTTAATAAATATTTCTAATTCCTATTGACTTTATAGGAATTATATTTTATATTTAATTCATATAAGATTAGTAGGATTTGTTAGAGAATAGGATAAATATATGAATATAAATAAAAGTATAGATGAACTAATTGGAAAAACTCCATTATTAGAATTGTCTAGACTGAAAGAAAAATTAAATTTATATGGTAATATTATTGCAAAAATAGAATTTTTTAATCCCTCAAGTTCTGTGAAAGACAGAGCTGCAAGAGAGATGATTGAAGATGCAAAGGCGCAAGGATATTTAAAGAAAAATTCAACGATAATAGAACCTACCAGTGGAAACATTGGAATTAGTTTATCTATGATGGCGGCAATCAATGGATATAAAGCTATCATGGTAATGCCTTCTACAATGAGCGTAGAAAGACAAAAAATAATGAAAGCCTATGGTGCTGAAATCGTACTAACCGATGGAAAATTAGGTATGAAAGGTGCTATAGATAAAGCTAATGAGTTAGCAAAAGATATAGAGAACAGTTTTATTCCTAGTCAATTTGAAAATGCTAATAATCCACTAGCACATTACAAATATACTGGTTCAGAAATATTTGAAGATACTGATGGAAAGTTAGATTTTTTTGTTGCAGGAGTAGGTACTGGAGGTACATTAAGTGGCACCTCAAAGTTCCTAAAGGAAAAAAATAGTGATATTAAAATTATTGCAGTTGAACCTGAAGGTTCTCCAATAATTAGCAAAGGAGAAAAAGGTCCTCATAAAATACAAGGAATAGGGGCTGGCTTTATTCCAAATAATTTAGATGTCTCAATTATTGACGAAGTTATAGTTGTAGATGATAAAGATGCTTTTTCTTCAAGTGATACATTAGCTAAGACCGAAGGTGTTTTGGTAGGAATTTCTTCAGGAGCTGCCCTTAAGGCCGCTATAGAAATTGCTAGTAGAATAGAAAATAAAGATAAAAATATTGTTGTAGTATTCCCAGATACGGGTGAAAGATATTTATCTACAGCATTATTTGAGTAGATAAAATAATAATTTTGTTCATTTCGAGAAATATGGATTTAGTTGTTTTTATGTTTGATAATACTAATACAGTCAATCTAAACAATTGGCTGTATTTTTTTATTATGAAGCATTACTAAAAGATAAGTTAAATATATTTATTTATTGTCTAGTTATATAAGTAAATAGTAATACAAAAAAAACAAGGATTAAGAAATGGAAAAGAAAACAAGTAATATAGGTTTTTTTGAAAAATATTTAACTATTTGGGTTTTATTATGCATAGTTGTAGGATTGCTAATTGGATTATATTTGCCTAATATACCAAATACCTTAAGTAAAGCAGAATATGCTAATGTATCAATTCCTATTGCTATATTAATTTGGTTGATGATCTATCCAATGATGTTAAAAGTTGATTTTACTAGTATTATTAATGCAACAAAAAATCCAAAAGGTTTAGCAATTACTTGTGTAACAAACTGGTTAATTAAACCATTTACAATGTATTTAATTGCAAGTTTCTTTTTAAAGGTAGTGTTTAATAGATTTATTGGATCTTCATTAGCTAATGAATATGTTGCTGGGGCTGTTTTATTAGGTGCCGCCCCTTGTACTGCAATGGTTTTTGTTTGGAGTCATTTAACAAAAGGAAATCCTGCTTATACTGTTGTTCAAGTAGCTGTTAATGATTTAATTTTATTATTTGCTTTTACACCAATTGTTGCTTTTTTATTAGGTATAAATAATATAGTAATTCCTTATGATACTTTATTCCTATCTGTTATTTTATTTGTTGTAATCCCATTAGCTGCGGGAATTTTATCAAGAAAATTTGTTATAAAGAAATATGGTGAAAAATATTTTAATGAAGTATTTATTAAAAAGTTTAATAGTACAACTATAATTGGTCTATTATTAACATTAATTATAATATTTTCTTTCCAAGGCGATATTATATTAAATAATCCCCTTCATATATTATTAATTGCAATAGCCTTAATTATACAAACAATATTAATTTTCTTTGTAGCTTATTTATGGGCAAAAAAATGGAAATTACCTCATAATATTGCAGCTCCTGCAGCAATGATTGGTGCAAGTAATTTCTTCGAATTAGCTGTAGCTGTTGCCATTGCTCTTTTTGGATTAAACTCAGGTGCAACTTTAGCAACAGTTGTAGGTGTTTTAGTTGAAGTACCTCTAATGTTAATTTTAGTAAAGTTTGCAAATAATACGAGAACTTGGTTTAAATAACATATATATTCAAATTAGTTTTTATCCCTTAAGTTAAGATTAATCATATTAATTTAACTTTAAGGGTTTTTTATTAGCTTTTTCTAAATAGATAAAATATAATAAATTAGTTTGAAAATTAATTTAATATTGGAGGTGTTTTGTGAATACTCGGTGTTATTGGTGTGCTGATAATGAGTTGTTAATAAAATATCATGATTTAGAATGGGGAACTCCAGTTCATGATGATAAAATTCTATTTGAATTTATTCTTTTAGAAGGTGCTCAAGCTGGGTTAAGTTGGTTAACTATATTAAAAAAAAGAGAAGATTATAGAAAGGCTTTTGATAATTTTGATTTTTATAAGATTGCTAAATATGATGAAGGTGATTTTGAGAGATTAATTAATAATCCCAAAATTGTTCGAAATAAATTGAAAATAAAATCTGCTATAACAAATGCACAAGCAACTATAGAAATTATAGAAGAATTTGGGTCATTAGATTCTTATTTATGGTCATATGTAGATGGAAGTCCCATAATAAATAGATTTAAAACATTAGATGAGTTACCTATACAAACTGATATTTCTGATAAATTAAGTAAAGATTTAAAAAAAAGAGGATTTAAGTTTGTTGGTTCTACAATAATGTATTCATTTATGCAAGCAGTTGGTATGGTTAATGATCATACTATAGACTGTTTTAGATATAATGAACTAATAAATTCAGAAAGTTAATAAAAAAAATGAGCTATTGTTTAATAGCCCATTTTTAGATTTAACTCTTATATTTTACTAAAAGTATTATAATATCCTTGAATAAAGATAAATAAAACTATTAATGGTAAAATGTAAGATACATAAATTCTTGACCATTTAGGGAATTTTACCCCTTCTCCAATATCTGCTTCTTTTAAGAAATTCTTAAAGCCCCAACCGTATCTTTTGTTGCAACAAAATAATAAGAAAATTAAAGATCCTAAAGGTAAAAGTGTTGTGCTTACAAAGAAATCCTCTAAATCTAAAACACCTGTTCCAGCTCCTAATGGTTGGAAATCTGACCATACATTAAATCCTAAGATACATGGTAGAGAAAGTACTATAATTACAAAAATATTTATAATTGCTGCTTTCTTTCTATCAACTTTCCAAATATCAATCCAGTAAGATACGATGTTTTCAAATACTGCAATTAATGTTGATAATGCTGCAAAGCTCATAAATACAAAGAATAAAGTTCCCCATATTCTACCACCACCCATTTGATTAAATATATTAGGTAAAGTAACAAATAAAAGACCTGGGCCTGCGCCTGGATCAATATTAAAAGCAAAACAAGCAGGGAATATAATTAAACCACTTACTATAGCAACAAAAGTATCAAGACCAATAATTCTTAAGCTTTCACCAGTTAAAGTATGTTTTTTGTCTATGTAAGAGCCAAATATTGCCATAGATCCTATACCGATACTAAGAGTAAAAAAGGCTTGTCCCATTGCTGCAAAAACTGTTTCACCAAAACCATATTTAGTAAAATTAGAAAAATTTGGTGCTAAATAGAATTTTAATCCTACACTACCACCTTCTAATGTAATTGAATGTATAGCTAAAATTACCATCAATCCAATAAGTAAGCTCATCATTATTTTTGTTACTTTTTCAACACTGTTTTCTAAACCACCAGCTACAATACCTAGTGCTAAAACAACTGTAATTATCATCCAAAAGATTTGTGAACCAGGATTTGATAGCATATTTGTAAAATAGGATCCTATTTGTTCTGTATTTAATTTTGTAAAATCACCTGTTGCTGTGTGGAACATATAAGAAAATAACCATCCTGAAATAGTTGTATAGAACATCATTAATATATAGTTCCCAAGAATAGCAAGGTGTCCATAATAATGCCATTTAGTACCTTTAGGTTCTAAAGTCTTTAAAGCTCCTGCAATATTTTGTTTACTAGCTCTACCTATTGCAAATTCCATTACCATAATTGGTGTTCCTAAAATTAATAAGAATAATAAGTAAATTAGAACAAAAGCTCCTCCACCATATTTACCTGTAATTGCAGGGAATCTCCAAACATTTCCTAATCCTATAGCACATCCTGCTGAAAGTAGAATAAAACCTAATCTACTACTAAGAGATTCTCTTTCTTTCTCCATATTTCATGCTCCTCAATTTTTTAGTATTAATACATAAAAAAAAATATATAAATATAATCAATGCATTAATTTATATAAATAAAATTTACATATTAATAAATTCAATCTCATTATATTAATATGCTATTTTTAATAAATCAATATTTTTTTTTAATATTATGTAAATTTATATATTTAGATGTGTTGACACTTTTTTATATAGAAAAGAAAATAAGGTATATATATATTTTTGGGGGACAAAATGGCCAAAATACTAGATTCATATCTAAAAGAAAATTTGGACAAGGGTTTAGATGCAAAAATGGTTGCTTATTTAGCATCATTAGAAACAATTAATGAGGTATCACCATCAGTTGCTGCTTATATAGTAAATGAGTTAGCAGACCAGAGATCTAATTTAAAATTAATAGCAAGTGAAAACTTCTCAAGTGAAGCAGTACAATTAGCTATGGGAAATTTATTAACTGATAAGTACAGTGAAGGTTTTCCTTTTCATAGATTTTATGCTGGATGTGATAATGTTGATGCTATTGAAGCTGAAGCAGTTGAAAAGGCTTGTGAACTATTTGGTTGTGACCATGCTTATGTTCAACCACACAGTGGTGCAGATGCAAATCTTTGTGCTTATTGGGCAATATTAAATCATAAGGTTCAAGTTCCAAAATTAGAAGAAATTGGAATCACTAATCCTTCTGCTTTAAGTAGAGAAGATTGGGATTCAGTTAGAAAAGCAGTTGGTAATCAACGTCTATTAGGTATGGACTACTATAGTGGTGGTCATTTAACTCATGGATACAGACAAAATGTTTCAGCACAAATGTTTGATGCTTATAGTTATACTGTAAATAAAGAAACTGGTTTATTAGATTATGATGAATTAGAAAAGATGGTTAAAGAAATTAAACCATTAATATTTTTAGCAGGATATAGTGCTTATCCTAGAAAAATAAATTTCAAGAAATTAAGTGATATTGCTCATGAAAATGGTGCAGTATTTATGGTAGATATGGCTCACTTCTCTGGATTAGTTGCTGGAGGTGTTTTTGAAGGTGAATTTAGTCCTTTCCCTTGGGCTGATGTAGTTACTACAACTACTCATAAAACTCTAAGAGGCCCTAGAGGTGGAATGGTTTTATGTAAAGAAGAATTTAAAGAAGCAGTAGATAAAGGTTGTCCTCTTGTAATTGGTGGTCCACTTCCTCATGTAATGGCTGCAAAAACTGTAGCATTTACTGAAGCTTTAAGTGATTCATATAAAGATTATGCTAAAAAGATTGTTGAAAATTCAAATGTTTTAGCTAATGCTTTTATTGAAAGAGGTGTTAAAGTTGCAACAGGTGGTACTGATAATCATTTAATGCTATTAGACGTAACTAATTTTGATTTAAATGGTAAACAAGCAGAGTTTGTTCTTAGAACTGCTGGTATCACTTTAAATAGAAATGCTTTACCATTTGATCCAAATGGTCCTTGGTATACAAGTGGATTAAGAATTGGTACTCCAGCTGTTACTTCCCTTAATATGGGAAAAGAAGAGATGGTAGAAATAGCAGAAATTATTTCTACAGTATTAAAGAACTCTACTCCTACTATATTAAAGAAAGGTAAAAATGCAGGAAAACCTTCTAAAGCAAAAGCCGTTTGTAAAGAAGAAGTTAGAGTTGAAATGAAAAAAAGAGTTGAAGCTTTATTAAATAAATTTGTTTTATATCCTTCACTAGATTTAGAATTTTTACAAAAGAATTTTCCATTAAATAATTAATTGATATAATTTCGTTATTATATAGGGGTTGTTGTTTTTACAATAACCCCTTTATTTATTTAATAACATTTAATAGTTATTTTAGTTGTTTTTTGTTGCATTTTTTTCTTTTAAAAGAAATAAAACAGTAGTATTATAAAGCTATGAGTACATTATTAATACAAGGCGGTCTATTAGTTGATACTGAATGGACTAGACATGCAGATATTTTAGTAGATGGACCTAAGATTGTTAAAATAGCTAACAAGATTAGTGAAGATAGTCTTCCACCTGGAACAGAAATTGTTCAAGCAGATGGATTATGTGTTCTTCCTGGACTAATTGATGCCCATACACATTATCATTTAGTAAGTCGAGGTACAGTAACAGCTGATTCATTTGAAGAAGGAAGTAAATTAGCAGCTTTTGGTGGAGTAACTACCGTAGTTGATTTTGCAGATGATGATAAAAAAGGTGATTTAAAAGCTTGTGCAAAGTCAAGAATGAAAGCTATGCAAAAATCAATGGCTATTGATTTTTCTTTACATCAAGGTGTTTATGCATATAGACCAGGTGTTGAAAAAGAATTAGCACAGTTAAAAGAATCAGGTATAAGTACAATTAAAATATTTACAACTTATAAAAATGTTGGATATTTAATTGATAATCCGGATGAGCTTAGAGAATTATTTAAACAATGCAAAGCTTTAGATATGCTAGTTTGTGTTCATTGCGAAGATGATGCTTTAGTTACTAAAATAAGTGATGAATGGGAAGGCGAATATAGGGCTGAAGATCATGCTGATTTAAGACCTAGTGAAGTTGAAGCTAGAGGCATTGAAACTGTAGCAAAAATAGCTCTTGAATTAGATATGGGATTGTATGTTGTTCATCTATCTTCTAAGAAAGGCTTAGAAGTCATAAGAAAATATAGAGATGAAGGATTAGATGTTTTAGTAGAAACAACTCCACATTATTTATTCTTAGATAGAAGTAAACTAGAAGGGGATAAAGGTCCATTATATGTAATGACACCACCACTTAGAAATACAGAAGATAATTTAGCATTACAAGAAGCACTTCGACATGGTGAAATTCAAGTTGTTGCAACAGATCATTGTACATTTACATATGACCAAAAATTAGAAAGTGATGATTGTAGAACAATCTTCCCTGGTATTCCTGGAACCGAAGAATTGTTAGTATTGTTAAATACTTTTGCATATAGCCATGGAGCATTTGGTTTATCTCAAGTTGTAAATTTATTATCTACAGGTCCTGCAAAAGCCTTTGGATTATATCCACAAAAAGGAAATTTGAGAGCTGGAGCTGATGCAGATATTGTTTTATTTGATCCTGATGAAACTTGGGTTATTGAAAATGAGAATATCCATTCTGCTGCAAAATATTCAGCATATGATGGGTTTGAAGTAAGTGGTAAAGTAAAAGCTACTTACCTAAGGGGTCGATTAATAATGAGTGAAGATGTATACTTAGGTATCCCTGGTGATGGATTATTTGTAAAACAAAAAGAAATTCATCAACAAAAAACATATTGGATGTAAAATTCGATATAAAAAAAATATGCCAAGGTGTAAAGCCTTGGCTTAAATTATCTATAGAGGCAACGATAAATGAATATTGAAGCAATATTATTTGATTTAGATGGTGTTTTAGTTGATTCAGAAAAAGTTATTGGAAAAATATCAATAGAAGTTTTTGCTGAATTAGGTATAAATGTAACAATGGAAGATATTATTCCTTTCATGGGTGGCGGAGATAAATATTTTGTTGATAATGTTGCAAAATTACAAAATAAAACAGTTGATTTCGAAAGCACTTTTAATAAAATTTATAACAGATATTATGAAAGTGATATTCCACTTGTTAAAGGGGCTCTCAAGTTTGTAAAACAAGCAAAAGATGCTGGTATTAAGATTGCAATAGTTTCAAGTGCAAGAAAAAAGAAAATAATTAAAAATTTAAATGCATTAGGTCTTGGAGAAGATTATTTTGATTTAGTCGTATCTGGTGAAAATATGGTAAAAAATAAACCTGAGCCACATATATATCAATATGCAGCATTAAATTTAAAAGTTCCATATGAAAATTGTATAGTATTTGAAGATAGTTTATTAGGTGTAACTGCAGCAAATAGAGCTAAATGTAATGTTATGGCTTTATCTACTAATTGTGAAGAATCTGATCTTTTAGAAAGAGGAGCAATGTTTGTTTTTGAAGACTTTAATGCTATTGATGATTTTGATTCAAAAGAACAATTAACTGATTTTTTAGAAGAATGTATTAAAGATGATAGAATTCAATACGGAGCTGTTAAATGTTTTGAAAAACAATATCCTTTGCCACATGATAAGCTATTGGCTGATGCGATAAAAATAGCTTATAAAGCAAGGAAAAATGCATATACTCCTTATTCTCATTATAATGTAGGAGCTGCAGTAGTAAGTGCAAAAACAAATAATATATATCCTGGATGTAATGTTGAAAATGCAAGTTTTGGAGCAACTATTTGTGCAGAACGTGGTGCTATTATGTCGATGTTAGCAAAAGAAGGTGAAACTGGAATTAAAATGATTGTAGTTGTAACACAAGATAATCCACCAGCACCCCCTTGTGCTCTTTGCTTACAAGTATTGAGTGAGTTTTCTAAAAGTGATACAGAAATACATTTAGTAGATATTGAATATGCTAAAGATCAAACAAAAGGGGTTCATGAAACCTATAAGTTTATAGATTTATTACCCAACCCTTTTGTTTTAAAATAGCTATATATAATAGTGCCTTTGGGCACTATTTTATTTTTGCTTGCTCTAAAGCATTTTTAATTGCATTAATAATACCATTAGATGAATATGTAGCTCTACTTACAGCATCAACATCAGTAGATTGTTTTTCTAAAATTTCTTCAACTATAGTGTCGTATGCCATATCAAAAAATCTAGCATCATCTCTATTGTAATCTACTTCTAAATCAGTAATTATATCATTTTCAATGGTTACAGCCATTGATATATAATCTCTATAACCTCTCGCCATATCAACATACACACCATCATTATAAATCTTATTTTCACTAACTAATTTACTCTCTTCAATAGAATTTTCACTTTCACTTTCTATTTCAATGTCTTTAGTTTCTTCAATTATATTATCATTTGATTCTAATAGTATTTCATTGTTAGATGATTCTGTATCATCTTCTTGATTAGTTCTAATTTGAGATTGCTCTCTTGTTTGTGTGTTTAAACTTGAGGTATTCTCATCAAAAACAATTGCTTCATTACTTAACTGCATTTGGTTACTTTGTTTAATAGCTTTTATTGGCATAATGATAAAGAAAATAATTACTATTATTTGAATAAATAAATAGTATTTTTTATTACTTTTTTTTCTAGCTAGGTTTAATCTAAGTATAAAATAAAGTAAGAAAACGAATGAATAAATACTTAAATCTATAATTGCTGAAGTGCCTGCTCTAGATATATGTAAAGCTGTTACTGAAAATACATGAAGGAATGTTAGAAAAAAGAAAGGGTATGCTAATCTTTGTACTTTTTTCCAGTTTTTCCCCTTTAATTTTATCTTGAAGTATTTAAAAGAAGTAATAAATAATATAACAAAAAATATGAAAATTATTAATGTTATAATTCCTGTAACTTTTAAATCTAAAATATCAAATATACATTTTTGATATAAAGTGAAAATATGAGGAATTGTAATTATAGATGCTATAATCGATAATTGAGTCCTAATAGGTATTAGCTTTTTATATATTTTTGAGTTTTTATTTAATGCGCCGATAAACATTACTATTGTGAATAAAGCTAGTGAAATGAAGCCTCGATTAACAACTCTTAGAATGTTGCTAATAATAATATTTTCAAATTGAAATGAATTAAAAATGATTGTTGCTATACTTAAAATAGATATAGCTATGTAATGAATATTTTTCTTTTTTTTAATCGACTTATAAAAAATTGCGATATATATAATAGAAAAAATAATACTGTATAAAAATGTCATTTATTATGTCCTTAAATTGTAGTTTAAATATAAATATATTATATATAAATATTTACATAGAAAATATATTCTATAATTAATATAAAAAAAAGATATTTAAGAATAAATTTTGTGTTGTTTAATTGTACTTTATGTAAATTATGTAAAATACTATATATAGGAGTTTATTAATTGTCTATATAGGAGTATTTTAAACAGTTTGAAATAAATATAAAGGTTTATTTTCCATTGTAAAGTATTAATAATCTTGCGTTTTTTTAAACAAAATTTCTACATAAAAAAAATTCTTGACAACTCATATTTTGTTTGATAATGTAAATTTATAGATAATAATATTTAATCGTTAGAGTGGAAAAACGAGGAAAATAAGTTTATTTAAAATGCCATAGGTGTATTTTTGATAGGCTCGTTTTCCTCGTTTTTTATTTGCTTAAAATTTAATACGGGCGATTAAATTAGGAGGAAAAAATGCATGATATTAAGGAGTTTGAACTAGGACTTTTTTCATTAAAAGGAAAAAACGCATTAGTTACAGGAGGAAACTCTGGTTTAGGACAAGGTTTTGCTACAGCTTTAGCAAAAGCAGGTGCTAATATTATGGCAGTATCATTATTGGATGATGAGGGTGAAACTCAACAAATAATTGAAGAATGTGGAGTTAAATACAAACTTGTTCTTGCAGATATCACAGCAGAAGGTGAATGCAAAAGAGTTGTAAAAGATTGTGTTGATACTTATGGTAGTATTGATATTTTAATCAACTGTGCAGGAAGAGGTATTAACATTGAAAATGTTAGAGAATTTAAAAAAGATAGTTGGGATAAAGTTGTAGCACTTAATCTATCAGCTGCTTTTGAAATGACTCATGAAGCTATTCAATATATGATTCCTCAAAATAGAGGTAAAATTATAAACATTGGTTCTTTGTTTACTTTCTTAGGTGGCCAATGGGATCCAGCTTATGCTGCAACTAAACACGGTATTTCTGGATTAAGTAAAGCAATGTGTGATGAATTAGCACAATTCAATATTCAAGTAAACACAATAGCTCCTGGTTATTTTGCAACTAAATTAACAGCAGATACAAGAGCTAATGAAAAAGCAAGCAGAACTATATTAAATCACGTTCCAGCAAATAGATGGGGTGATGTTTATGATTTAATGGGTCCATGTGTGTTCTTAGCAAGTGATGCTTCAAATTATGTAAATGGAACAGTTTTAACTGTAGATGGAGGATATTTAGTAAGATAATAGCTTACTAAGTAAAAAAAACAAAAGGAAAAAAAGATGAAAGAAAGTAAGAGTGCAAGTAAATGGGTTGTTTTTGCCGTTATTTGTTTAACAACAGGTGTAATAACAGAATTACCTTATTTAAGATGGGCATTATACGAACCACTTAGAGAATTTTTAGGTCAAGATAATACTCACTTTGGTATGTCAGCAAGTTTGTTTGGTTTATTATCAATGTTCTTATATATCCCAGGTGGTTGGATTGCTGATAGAGTTTCCCATAAAATATTATTTACTGTTTCAGCCATTGGTTGTGGTCTTTTAGGTTTATGGTTATCAACTGGCCCTGGATTCGTTTCTGTTATGATTATTCATGGTCTTTGGGCAATAACTAATATTGGTTTATTCTGGCCTACAATGACAAAAGCTATTTCATTATTAGAAAAGAAAGATGGACAAGGAAAAGTTTTTGGTTATTTCGAAGGTGTTAGAGGTGTATTTGTTATTGTAATGTGGCTTGGATTAATGCAAGTATTTAAAGCAATGGGTGGAATTGGTGCAGTTATTGTAGTTATGTCAATTTTATCAATCATTTGTGGTATTATTTCATGGTTCTTTATGCCAGATAATTCTGATGCTGAAGCAACAAGTAGTGTTGGTATCTTAAAAGATATGGGAAAAGCAGCAAAATATCCTGCAACTTGGTTATGTGCTGGTACTATCTTCTGTGTTTACTCAGTATATTCAGCTTCATCATATATGCAACCATATACACAACAAGTATTAGGTTTTAGTGCAGTATTAGCAGGATATGTTGGAATTATAAGAAAAGATGTTGCAAGATTATTTGCAGCTCCATTAAGTGGCTTTATTTCACAACATTGGGGTGGTAGATGTGCAGCTCTTATTGGAATTTTTGGAACATTATTTGCTCTTTGTTTAGCAGCTCTTTTAATAGTTCCAACTGGAACAGCTGCAGCAGTTATTGTTATTATCTTAGTTACTTCTTCATTTGCTATTTATGGTATGAGGGGTATGTATTATGCAATTATTGGAGAAGCTGGAACTCCTAAATCCATATATGGTACAGTTGCTGGTTTAGCAATGTTTATTGGCTTCTCCCCTGACTTCTTTAATCCAACTTTAATTGGTAGTTGGTTAGATAAATATCCTGGAGCACCAGGTTATAAAATGGTATTTACATATATGTTAATCACAATGCTTGTTGGTTTAGTATTTGTTCTTCTATTAATGCGTCATAACAAAAAGAATAAAGAACAAATTGCTGCAACTAAAGTTGCAGATGCTGCAAAAGCATAACAAAAAATTCTAGAATAAGTTTAGGAGAAAAATAGAATGAGTTATTTAGTGGGCATTGATGGTGGAACCCAAAGTACAAAAGTAAGTATATTTGATGAAAAGGGTAATATTGTTTGTGAGGAGAAAACTCTCCTCAGCCCTTTATATTCACCTGATGCAGATACTGCTGAACATCCAGCAGATGATTTATGGGATTCTTTAAAATTAACTTGTAGGAAATTAATGAATGAATTCCCATATGACCCAAAAGATATTATAGGAATTGGTCTTGGTAGCATAAG
Organism: Pleomorphochaeta sp.; assembly: GCF_050031695.1. Classification (GTDB taxonomy): domain Bacteria; phylum Spirochaetota; class Spirochaetia; order Sphaerochaetales; family Sphaerochaetaceae; genus Pleomorphochaeta. Next base: position 34,024 of record NZ_JBNAIC010000021.1, read on the forward strand.
ATGTTGTAGATCTTATTTAGATAAAGAGGGAATGTTAGTCGCACCAATAATAAATTGGATGGATAAAAGATTAGAAAAACCTTATCCAGGAAATATTCCAAATTTTCAATATATTGCAACTACAACTGCTTATTTGACAGTTAGATTAACTGGAGAGTTAAAAGATACTGCTGCAAATTATGAAGGAGTTTATGGTCCTTTTAATAAAGAGACTTGGTCTTGGAGTGAAAATGAAGAAGATTATAAACCTTATAATATTACAAGGGAAAATTTATTTGATTTAGTAATGCCTGGTGAAGAATTAGGGAAAATTACTGAAAAAGCTTCTTTAGATACAGGCTTTCCTGTGGGATGTCCTGTTATAGCAACAGCAAATGATAAAGCAACTGAAGGTTTAGGTGCAGGAATTATAGATGATACTTCATGCTTAGTTTCTTTAGGTACTTATATTGGAGGAATGATTAACGGTCATGAATTTAATGATAGTGCTAAACATTATTGGTCAAATTTATCTGCTATCCCACATAAATATTTATATGAAGGCATGCAAGGTATAAGGAGAGGAATGTGGAGTGTTTCTTGGTTTAAAGAAATTTTAGGTATCCCTTGGGAAGAATTCGCAAACCAAGAAAACTGTATTGTTGAATCTTTATTAGATCTTGAAGCAAAAGAAATTCCACCAGGAAGTGATGGATTAATTACTGTTCCAGAATTTATGGCTCCAGTTGGAATGCATTATAGAAAAGCCTTAATGATTGGTTTTGATGGTAGACATAAAAGAGCTCATATTTATCGATCAATTTTAGAAGCAATAGCAATGACTATTCATATGAGCATGGAAGATATGTTTAATGAAATGGGTTATAAACCAGACCATTTGATTATTTCTGGTGGAGGTTCTAATTCTGAGTTATTTATGAGAATTTTTGCTGATGTATTTGGTATGCCAACACACAGAAATGAAGTAAATAATGCTGCAGGTATCGGAGCTGCTATTTGCGCAGCAGTTGGTGTTAATCTTTATAGTGACTATGAAACTGCTGTTAAAAATATGGTTAGGATAAAAAATCGTTTTGAACCAAATGAAGAGAATATAGAACTATATAAACAAGTAGAAAAGAATATTTATAGAAATATTAAAGAATATTCAGATCCTATTAATAAAGAAATATATAAAATATTCAAGTAGATAATAGAAAAGGAGTTCCTTAATGGAAATTACTAGAGAAAAAATTGTTGAAGCTATGCAACAATTTGTTGGAGTAGATAATGTAGTTCTAGATAGAGAAGTGTTAGAAGATGCAACTCATGATAGATTTAGAAAATATGAAGGTTATAATAAAGTTTTTACAAATCCATTACCTGCAGCTGTTGTATTTGTAAATAATGCTGAAGAAGTATCAAATGTTTTACGTTTCTGTAATGCTAAAAAAATAAATGTTGTTCCAAGAACTGGACATAGTGCAACAGAAGGTGGTCTAGAAACTATCGTTAAAAATTCAATTGTTCTTGATGGCTCAAATATGAATAAAATTATTGATATTGATCCAATTAATATGCAAGCAACTGCAGAGTGTGGTGTAGTTCTAGAAGATTTAGAAGATGCTTGTAGAAAATTAGGTTTTACTACAGGACATTCTCCTCAATCAAAACCTATTGCAATGATGGGAGGTTTAGTAGCAACAAGATCTATTGGTCAATTTTCTACACTATATGGTGGCATGGAAGATATGTTAGCTGGGGTTGAAACAGTATTCCCAGATGGTACCATTTGTGATATTAAAGCAGTTCCAAGAAGATCTGCTGGTCCAGATATTCGTCATGTAGTTTTAGGTAATGAAGGAACCACAAATTTTATAACAAAAGTAACTGTTAAACTTTGGAAATATTATCCTGAATTCCATGAATGTTTAGGTTTTACACTTGATAAAATGGAAGATGGACTCAAAATAATGAGAGAAGTTATGGTAGAAGGATATAGACCATCTGTAGCTCGTTTATATGATAGTGAAGATGGTAAAGAACATTTCTCTCATTTTGCACCAGAAAAATGTGTATTAGTTTTTGTAACTGAAGGCCCTCAATTAATTTCTCATGCAACTGCTGAAGGAATTAGGCAGATTATGGCTAAACATCCTGAGTGTATTCCTGTAGAAACAAAACTTATAGAAACTTGGTTCGCAAATCTTAACTGGGATGCTTCTCGTATTGAAGAAGAAAGACTTGAAGTTTTAGAAACAGATATAGTTTGTTGTACAACTGAAATATCTGCTCCTTGGAGTGCAGTTGAGTCTATTTACCAAACTTGCGTTGAAAGAGTTACTAATGAAATTCCTGATTTAACAATATTTGGTGCTCATGCATCACACTGTTATTCAAATGGTATAAATTTATACTTTGTATATTGGTATAAAGTAAATGACTGCAAACCAGAAGATGAAATAAATAAATATCATTTACCAATTAAGAAAATTATTTGTGAAGAAACTATAGCAGCAGGTGGGTCAATGTGTCACCATCATGGTGTTGGTAAACATAGAGTTCATTGGATTGATAAAGAGCATGGTTCAGCATTATATATGGTAAAAAAACTTAAAGAAGCTTTTGACCCTAATGGAATTATGAATATTGGAACTATTCTTCCCTATAATGGAAAGAAATAATGAATTTATTGGTTTGTTTCAAAATTTATTCTGATTTAACAAAAGTTAAATTAGAAGATTTAGAAATTGATGAGGAAATGGGAGTTGATACCCATTTCCTCCCAAATATAATAAATTGCTTTGACGAGAGTAGTTTGGAATTTGCAATTAGATTAAGTGAAAATTATACCTCTATCAATAAATCAGCTTTAACTATTTGCAAAAGTGCTGCTAATATGACATTAAAGTCATTATTAGCTTTAGGCTATGAGAACGTTGTTAGGATAGAAGCTGACGAGATGCAAATTCGTTTTAATCCTGAAACTGTTGCTGAGAATATAGTTAAATATGTTAAAAAAAATAATCAGGATTTAATTTTAATTGGAAAAGAATCCCCTTTATCTAATAATGCTGCAACAGCTCAATTAGTATCTAATAAATTAAATTATCCTTTAATTTCTTCGGTTATTGATATTAAAGTTATTGATGATAATATTATTAATGTAAAAATTGAGAATAATAATTCGATTTATTCTCAAAATATTAAACTCCCCTGTGTATTGTCGATGGGTAATGCTGTTATTAGTAAGTTAAGAATGCCTACTTTAAAAGAGAGAATGAAAAACAAAAATCGAAAAATTGAAGAAGTTGATTTTGTTGAATCAGAAAAAACTATATTTAATCAACCTATTAGCATATATAAGCCAAAAAGAAATCGTCAAGGCATTATTTATAAAATCGATGGAGATGAAAATATAACTGCTATCTTAGATAAAGAGTTATCAAAGAGGATTATTGAATTATGAAAAATTTAATTATCTTACATGTTGGCGGGAAAAATAACTTAGACATAGTTCTAAGACAGCATAAAGCACTAAAATCTTTAAGCGAAAATATTGGTTTTGAAAGTGATACTTATATTTATTTTAGTGATTCAAACTTAGATTTTTTAGGTAAATTTTTTTGTGGTAATGTTTTTTTTCAAAAGTATGAATTTCTATCTCCATCTTTAGTTTCTCAAGAAATATTATTATTAGAAAATATAGAAAAATATAATGGGATTATAATAGCTGAAGATGATTTTGCAAATGAACTTTCAGTTTTGATAGCTAAATCATTAAATTATCAATGTGTAACAAATGTTCAAAACATAATTAGTGATAATGAAAATTTACTTTTCACTAGGTTTTCTTATAATAATAATTTATTAGCTGATTTTTTAATTAGTGATAAATATGTAATTAGTTTAAGAGGTTATAAATATAATAAGTTTATTGAGCTAAATGAAGAATTAAACCTTAAAGAGATAGAAGTTACTGTATCTAATGATTATATTTTAGATTCTCAGTTAATACAAAATGCAGATGATTTGATAGAATCTGATATATTAATAGCTGTAGGAATGGGAGTTAATTCTAAACAAGAGATTGATAATATTAGATCTTTTTCTCAAATAAATGGTTTTTCTTTTGGTGTATCAAGGCCTATAGCAATGCGGGGTTGGGGAACTTTAAGTGAAATAATTGGAGTATCGGGTAATATTTTCTCTCCAAAAATTTGTATAACTATTGGAGTATCTGGTGCTGCAGCCTTTTATGTAGGCATTGAAAATAGTGAATACATATTATCCATAAATGTTGATGAAGATGCTTCTATTATTTCTTTATCAAACAGTAATATTATAGAAGATTATAAAAAGGTATTGCCTTCTATATTTACTTATTTAAAAGAATTGAATTAAATATATAGTTAATTATGAATAACGAAAAACCTTTAATATTATTAGTTAATGATGATGGAATATTATCTCCAGGTTTAGCAGCACTTTGTGAGGCTGTTTCAAAATTTGGAGAATTGTTAATTGTTGCACCAGATAGACAGCAAACTTCAATGGGCAGATCTTATCCGAGACATGATAATTTAGGAGTTGTTGAAGAAGTTGAAATAATAACAAAAAAAGGGGAATTTAAGGGATATTCTGTAAATTCTTCTCCTGCCTATGCTGTGGCCTATGCTGTTAAAGAGATTAGTACTAAAAAGCCTGATTTGTGCATAAGTGGTATAAACTATGGTGAAAATTTAGGTAAGACTTTATCCTATAGTGGTACAATAGGAGCTGCATTACAAGCAGCTGATTTCGATATTCCAACTTTAGCTATATCAAGACCAACTGAATTAGATATTATTAATAATAGAGATTATGCACCATTAAATTGGGATATCGCAAAAAAAGTTATTTCATTTTGGACCGATAAAGTATTAAAAGAAGGAATTCCCTTTAAAGCGCCTATAATTAATATTAATGTCCCTGAAAATCCAGAAAACTTATATGATTATAAATATACAAATCAAAGCAAAAAAGAACTTTTTGAATTTATAAAACCAAAAGAAAGAGTAATGAATAAACCTTATAAATTACCATCATTAAAAAGAACTAATTTTGATGATATAGAAAAAGGTTCAGATATATATTCTGTATGTGTTGAAAATATTACATCAGTTACCCCAATAGAAGGGGACTTTACTTTTAAATCTTTCTTAAAAGAAAAAAATATTTTTTGTTAATGATAATTTGCATATCAAAATAAAGAAAATTTTTATTAATAATTAAAGATCCCAAACATCATGGTTTGTTGAACAAATTGCAATTGCTCCAGCTTTTAGGTTTTCTAATACAATTGGTTTATCACATACAAGACCTGATGCAATAACAGGCTTTTTATATTTTTCAACAGTCCATTGGATAATCTTAGTCCATCCTGGTGCTATATTTATTATATCTGCATTACTTATTTTTATTTGTGATTCAATAATTCTCCATGAACTAGAATCTAATATAAAGAAGCGATGAATAGTAAAAAGACCTTTATGTTTAGCGTATTTAAGTAATTGAGGTTTATTGCTAATTATTCCATCAATATTTGAATTATTGATTAAAAAATCAATAACACTATTTTTACTAGAAAAACCACTTACCATATCAACGTTAACAAAGACTAATTTATTCATTGCTTTTAGTTTGTGAATTATTTCTATTATATTTGAGACATTTCCAAAAAGAGTAAATACTACTTTTGAAGGGTTCATTTTTACCTTAAAATATTCTTCTTCACTTTTCATCCCTAAAATAATAGGATTTTTTTCTATTTCTCTTAATATTTCCATTGTAGTCATAGAATTCTCCTTGTAGTTGGGTTATAGCTCTTTTTTTGAAAACATGTTTGTAGGGTTAAATAAGTTATTATAATCATATTTTTGTTTTGCTTTCATCTTTTTATTTATTACATCTATTCTTTCAGTATTGCAATATATATTATTTTTTAATTTGCCGACACCAAATTCAGATAGTATTAAATTCCCCTCCATTATAGCATCCTTATAACAAATTTCTACTATTTTATTTGCTAATAAATATTCATCTATAGTTTTAGTTAAAATATTAACATATGGTGCATTGCTACCTATATGCCCATAGATTATATAATCTAGATTAGTTTCTTTTAATATATCTGTATAATAATTTAAAATTTCTAATTTATTTTTAGAAATCCATTTTATATCAATATTTACAAGTTTAATCCTAGAGTCTTGATTATTATATTTTGCAACTTCCATGTTAAAACACTCAGTAATGGCATGTCTTAAGCTTTGTAATTTGATCATCTCCTCCTGACTTACAACCCAAGCTATATCAGGGTCACTATTGTATTCTATTGATTTCTCCATTAATTTTTCAGCAATATCTTCAATTTCCTCTTCGTTATTGCCATATATTTCTAAATAGAGGGAACAAGCAAATTTATCATCTACTGAAGGGATTGCTTCTAAATTAGACATTATATTTTTATATTTTTCAGTTATCTTAAAACAATTTTTATCCACATATTCAATTGCTTGGATTTGGTTAAATGATTCACAATAGTTAATAAAATTAGTACAATCTTCATTAGATTCAAAGAAAAACATTATTCCCCAGGCACTATTCTTTTTAATTATTGTTTTTAGTGTTACTTCTACTATTATACCAAGCATTCCTTCGCTACCAACAAAATCTTTAAATGATTCATCATTTTTATTAATGATTAGAATATTGCCATTTTGATCACATACTTTTATTTTTTCTACATAATCAATAACATTACCTAATCTATAAGATCTCAATCCAGATGAGTTAAATGAAATTGCTCCACCGATAGTTGCAGTTTTTTCGGTAGGTGAAACAGGGAATTCTCTTTTTCCTTTGCTTTTTATTAGGATAATTTTTTCTAATTCTTCAAATGTTGTTCCACTTCCAATTCTTATAGTATTATCAATTTCATTATATTCTATATCTTTAAGATTAATTGTTGATAAACTATGACCTTTAGATGGTACAGCTGCACCGTTTAGACCAGTCAATGAACCACAAACTGTTATTTTTTCACCTATGTTTTTGCATTCTTTTATAATTTGAGAAACTTCAAAATCGTTTGTTGGTGCAGAGTGTGAATTTGCATAATCTGTGTATAAAGATTCGTCATGTATTTCATTTAATCTAGCTTCAAATGGAATAATTAAATTTTTCATTATTTACCTCTTTTTCTAATAAATTTTGACAATAAAAAAAGAGATAAAAAACTGGTTGCATAAGCAAACGTTTTTCACCTCTAACGTATATTTATTATATAATTAGAGTATAATAAACATTATCAGTAGTCAATAAAATTTTAATATTTTTCATTTGAGTTAAAGTGTTTTTTTTGTCTTTATTTCTTCAATTAATAATGGGATTATTTCAAATAAATCTCCAACTATTTTGTAATCAGCGATTGAAAAAATAGGGGCATCTTCATCATTATTAATGGCAATTATTTTATCTGAAGTTTTCATGCCGACCATATGTTGAATTGCTCCAGAGACTCCACATGCTATATATATTTTTGGTGCTACTGTCTTACCAGTTTGTCCAACTTGATGAATTCTCGAAATTAAATTGGCATCTACTGCAGCTCTAGAAGCTCCAAGAGTCCCTTTAAGAGCACAGGCTAAATCACTAACTAATTTAATTCCTTGTTCATTTTTTGCACCTAATCCTGCAGTTACAATAATTTCAGCTTCTTCTAAATTAATATCTTCATTTTCAGTGTCTAAAAATTCCTCAATTAGTTTTATTTCATTATTAGTATTAATAAAGTGTTCTTCAATTATTTTACCATTTAAGGTTTTGTCTAATATCGGTTTTTTAAAAACACCTGGTCTAATAGTTCCCATCTGAGGTCTTTTGTCAGGGCAAATAATAGTTGCCATTAAATTCCCACCAAAAGTAGGTCTTGTCCATAAGATATTTTCATTGTTTTCGTCAAATTCAAATTTAATACAATCAGCTGTTAGCCCTGTGTTTAATCTACAAGATAGTCTAGGAGCCATATCTCTACCATTAGAAGTTGCACCAATTAGAATAGAGTCTGGATTATATTTTGTTATTAGATTATAGAAATTATTTACATATGTAAGTGTTTCATAATTTTCTAATTTTTTACTTTTTATATAAATAACTTTTTCAGCTTTTGAATGGAGAGCAATATTGAGTGTTTTATCAATATTATAGCCAAATACAATTGCAACTACACTTATATTTTTGTTTTTAGATATTTGATTTGCTTCATTTAATAATTCAAGACCGACATTTTTAGGGTGACCATTTTTGAAACATTCAATAAATACCCATATTTCTTTATTTTTTGTATTCATCATTATTTCTCTATTATTTTATATATCTGTTTAGCGATTTCTTTAGAAGAACCTGTAATTTCATGATTTTCTTTTTCTATTTTATTTACATATGTTTTTTTTACTTTTGTAGGCGACCCTTTTAACCCAATCTTTGATTGATCGATATTGGATAAAGAATTAATATCTATTGTAAATATTTCTTTTTTCTTTGCTTTCATTTTCATTGATAATGAAGGGAATCTAGGTTCAAATGAAGGCTTTGTTATAGTCATTAAACTTTTCTTAGGAACTTCTAATATTTGATAACCTTCATCTGTTTCTTTTTTAACAATAAAATAATCATCTTTAACTTTTAATTCTCTAACATAAGTAACTTGTGGATAGTTAAGATGTTCAGCTAATTCTGGTCCAACTTGTGCTGTATCTCCATCAATAGCTTGTTTCCCACATAATATTAAGTCAAAAACTTCTCTTTCTTTTTCAATATATTTAATGCTTTTTGATAATATATAACTTGTAGCTAATGTATCTGATCCACCAAATTTTCTGTCAGTTATTAAATAAGCGAAGTCAACTCCTAGAGCATAAGCCGATTGTAAAGCTTTTGTAGCTTGTTTTGGTCCCATTGTAATTACTGTTATTTTAGTATCACTATTTTCATCTTTAATTCTATTTGCAAATTCAATTGCATATGTATCAAAAGGATTAATAATTGATTCAACACCTTCTCTGATTAAGGTGTTTTTCTCTTTATCAATTTTAATTTTATCAGTATTTGGTACTTGTTTTATACACACAAGAATATTCATTTTTTTATCCTAAATTTTTGAGTTCTTAAAAAATATTATTGCAATAATTATATCAATAAAAGTTTTTGAAATAAAGGAAAAAAGATAAAATTATTATGTAATTTTGTATAGAATAAGTATATTTGTACTCGTATGAGTATAAATATACTTAATAGTTTATTTTGTAGTTTATTAATATTTTTATAATTATAGTATGGATTTATATGTGTTTGAATAAAGTTGTACTATTTATATTTATGTATAACTAAATATGTGTTTTAGTTAAATTCCATTATTTAATAATAAATTAGTTGCCTATTTGTTATTTGTATATTAGACTGTTAATCCACCCTAAAAAAATGGAGGGGAATAAAATTAATAAAATAGAGGTTAAAAAACAAGTTGCAACCACACTTATTGTAATGTTGTTAATATTATTAATTTCTCAAATAGCTCCTAAAATTACTCAAAGATATAAGAAAAGTGCAATCTTTACTCAAGAGTTTGTTTTAGGAACTGTAGTTGAGGTATTAGAGGATAATACAGAAGAAGATTTATATGTTGAAAATAGATATAGGGGAAATCAAAAGTTTACAGTTAGAATAGAGGAAGGCTCTCAGAGTGGAAATGAGTTTACAATTTCTCATACATTAAGTTCTGTTAGAAGTGCATATGCATATGAGGGATTAAAAGCTATTTTTACTGTAAGAACTGATTCGAATGGTAAAATAGTAGTTTGGCTTTATAATTATAGAAGAGAATTTGGTGTTTATTTTTTAGCTTTATTATTGGTTGTTATTGTATTATTAATAGGGAGAAAAGAAGGCTTAAATAGTTTACTTGCTTTACTTTTTACAGCAGTAGTATTGGTTTATATTATAGTCCCTGGGATGTGGACGCCTTATCCAATCTTTGTTGCAATTGTAAGTTCTATTGTTATCTGTGCAGTAAGCTATTTATTAATAGCTGGTTTTTCTAAAAAAGCATTGATAGCTTCAATTGGGACATTATTTGGTATTTCTTTAGCAGGCCTTTTAAGTTATGTGATGGGTAGAGTATTAAATCTTACTGGTGTTGATATGGAAAAGGGAGAAGCTTTATTGTATTTAGCACAAGATAGAAACTTTAAAATCAAAGATATTTTATTCGTTTCAATTCTTTTTTCTTCTTTAGGCGCAACTATGGATGTTGCAATATCTATAGCAAGTAGTGGGGAGCAATTATTAAAAGTAAATCCAAATATAAAGAGAAAGGAATTATTTTCTTCTCTTATGGCTGTTGGAAAGGATATCATAGGAACAATGACTAATACTTTGGTATTAGCCTTTTGTGGGGCATCATTACCGTTGGCAATGATGATATGGGGATATGATATGAGTTATAGACAGTTTATAAATATACCATTGATTGTAATAAATATCTTACAAGCATTTTGTGGATCAATTGGTATGGTTTCAAGTGTTTTATTTACAGCAATATGTGTAATATTGCTTAATTTTTGGAGGGAAAAATGAAAAAATCTCAATTTAGATTAGGTTTAATTTTGATTCTTTCGTTGTCACTAATGTTTAGTTGTACAACAAAGAATACTGTAGAATCTGAACAAGCTACAGTTAAAGCTTTTGATTACGTAAGAGAAGGTGAAGTAGTTAAGGGAGTAGCTACAGGAGCTGATGAAGTAACTATTGCAATTGCTGCAACATCTGATGTTCATGGTAGAATTTATCCTTATGAATATGCTATTGATTCAGAAGATAATGATGCTGGTTTCTCAATGACTTATCCTTTTGTTGAACAAATTAGAGAAGAATATCCTAATGCTTTAGTTATTGATGTTGGTGATACAGTTCAAGATAATAGTGCTGAATTATTCAATGATATGGACATTCACCCAATGGTAGAATGTATGAATATGATGGAATATGATGTTTGGGTACCTGGTAATCATGAATTTAACTTTGGTCTTCCTTTCTTAGAAAGAAACTTAGAAGCTTTTGAAGGTAGAGTTGTTTGTGCTAACATTAAAAATGTTGCTGATGGTTCTGATTATGTATTACCTTATCAAATTTTCGATATTGAAGGTGTTAAAGTTGCTGTTATTGGTGGAGTTGCTCCACACGTACCACAATGGGAAGCTTCAGCTCCTGAACATTTCCAAGGTCTAGATTTTGTATCTCCTTTACAAGCTACTAAAGATGCTGTAGCAGCTATTGGTGATAGTGCTGATGTAATTGTTGCTGCAATGCATATGTCTAGAAACGGTCAATACGAAGAAGAAAATATTAGTGGTGCTTATCAATTAGCTGAAGAAATTCCTGAATTAGACTTAATTATTGCAGGTCATGAACATGCTACATATTGTGAAAAAGTAAATGATACATATGTAATGGAACCTGGTAGATACGGTAATAAAGTTGCATTTAGTACAATTAATTTAGTAAAAGTTGATGGTGAATGGACAATTGAAGATGTTCAAGCTGAAAACTTAGTAACAAAAGGTGCTGATGCTTCTAAAGAAGTTCTTGAAGAATTTAAATGGGTACATGATAAGAGTGTTGAAAATGCAAATACTGTAATTGGTGAAATTACTTCTGATTTCCTTCCTGAGGGTGTTGACTATATTACTGGTGATTCTAATGTAACAACAATGCCAAGAACTCAAATCGAAGATACTGCTGTTATTGATTTAATAAATACTGTACAAAAGAAATATGCTAATGCTGAAGTTTCATCAGCTGCTTTATTTAACTTTGGTTCAACTTTGAATAAAGGGGATTTCAAGAAAAAAGATGTAGCTTTCATTTACAAATATAATAATACTTTAATGGGTGTTAATATAACAGGTCAAAATTTATTAGATTACATGGAATGGAGTGTAAGCTATTATAATACTTACCATGATGGAGACGTTACAATTTCCTTTAATCCTGATGTAAGAGGTTATAACTATGATATGTTTGCTGGCGTTGATTATAAAGTAGATATTTCTAAAGAAGCTGGAAGCAGAATTGTAAATCCAACTATTAATGGTGAAGCAATTGACCCAAGTAGAGTTTATAAATTAGCTGTAAACAACTACAGATTTGGTACTTTATCTTCTCATGGTTGGGTAGATGAAACTGATGTTTATTATGATAGTTATAATGAAGATCAACTTAATGCTGAAGTTAGAGCATTAATTGCTAAATATGTTCAAGAAGAATTAGATGGTGTATTAGCTCCTACTTGTGATAATAACTGGGAATTAGTTGGTATGGGTGATAGTTTTAATGAAGCAGAAGTAATTCAAATGATTAAATCTGGTGATATTGTAATCCCTGCATCTGAAGATGGCAGAACATTAAATGTTAAAGCAGTTAATGTTAATGAAATTTAATTTATCTTAAATATTTAATATAATATTTAATAAGCCTTTCTTGTTTATTATTAAATGAGAAAGGTTTTTCTTTTGTCTATTTGACTTGACGATATATAGTTCTATATAGTACTATATTATATAGAAGGAAATAAAAGATGAAAAAATGTAATTTAGAGAGTCTTAGTTCAGTTAATGTTGGTCGAGCTATCTTAATGGCTGCAAATTTATTTCGAAGACGTTTAGATCATCAAATAATAAAGTTAACAGATGATGATAATATTACAGGCTCTAATTCTCATATTATTGGATTTTTAGTTGCGAATAAAGATGAAGAAATTTTCCAAAAAAATATAGAAACACATTTTTCACTTAAACCTTCTACTGTATCTGCTAATTTAAGATTATTAGAACAAAAGGGATATATTATTAGAGAATATTCTAAAATAGATACAAGGAAAAAATTTGTAAGTCCTACAGAGAAAGCTATAAATTTTAACAAAATTATTTGTGATAAAGGTTTAGAAATAGAGAATGAATTTAAAAAAGTCTTAACTTTTGAAGAACAAGAGCAATTAGTATCTTTGTTAAAAAAGCTAATAAGTTCAATGGAAAAAGAAGAGAATTAATCTCTTTTTTTTGAGTATATAGTTCTATATAGAAATATATTAGATAGTATGATTTTATATAGAATAAAATAGAGGTAAATATGGAAGAAACAAATATAGAATTATTTGAAAAAACAAAAATAAGTAAAGCGGTGTGGACTTTAGCGCTTCCGACAATGTTGGCAATGATAGTAACTATTATTTATAATTTAGCTGATACTTTTTTTATTGGTCAAACAGCAGATTCTAATCAAGTAGCAGCGATTACTTTAGCAATGCCAGTATTTATGGTTATGATGAGTTTTGGAACACTTTTTGGAACAGGTAGTAGCTCTACTATATCAAGAAATCTAGGAGAGAAAAAAAACTCAAGAGTTAAACAAGTTTCATCATTTGGTTTTTACGGAGCTATTATTACAGGTATAATTGTTGGAGCAATATTATTAATTTTTGTAGGCCCACTTACTAATGCTTTGGGAGCTAGTGAAGATACTTATTATTTTGTAGTAGACTATATAAGTTATTTAGCATTAGGTGCTCCTTTTATTATAGTATCAAATGCATTTGGAAATATTGTAAGAAGTGATGGTAATGCAAAAGCAGCATTGATGGGTATGTTAATAGGAACTTTAACTAATATCATATTAGATCCGATTATGATTTTAGGACTTAATATGGGAGTTTCTGGAGCGGCTATTGCAACAGTAATAGGAAATATTGCAGCAACAATTTACTACATTATTTATTTAAATAGTAAAAGAACAATTCTTAGTATTAAATTTTCTGATTTTAAAGTAAAAGAAAAAATAGCTAAAGATGTTTTTTCTATAGGAATCCCAAGTTCTATAAATACACTATTAATGAGTTTTTCTATTATGGTATTAAATTTCTTTTTAGCCTCTTATGGTGATATTACTGTTGCTGCTATGGGTGTTGCAACTAAAGGAAACCAAATCCCAGCAATGTTATTTGGTGGATTTACTATGGGTGTTCAACCTTTATTAGCCTATGCATATGGAGCTAAAGATACAAAAAGATTAAAAGGAATTGTAAAATATACTTTAACAATTTGTATAATTTTAGGGCTAAGTATTGCTTTGACTATAATATCAATTGCACCTACATTTGTAAAAGCATTTATAAATGATCCAGAAATAATTGTATTAGGAACAGTAATGGTTAGAGCATTAATGTCTACCGTTGTGCTTTTAGGTATCTATTTTTTTTCTACTATAGTAAATCAAGCAATGAATAAACCACTTAGTGCTTTAATTTTAACTATTTCTAGACAAGGACTAGTTTTTATTCCATCTTTATTTATTGGTAATTATTTATTTGGATTGACAGGTTTAATTTGGGCACAACCTATAGCAGATATTGTATCTGTAATCATTGCAGTATTTATGTTAGTAAAAAATCTAAAAGCAATGGAATCTGAATACGGTGTGAATAAAAATATTCAATTAATTAGAGCATAAAATAATTATAGCTATGTCTTTTTGACATAGCTATAGCTTATAAAAATATGATAATTTATTTTTCTAAGGCCATTATTTTATTAACACGTCTTTCGTGTCTATCACCTAAAAATTTATCATCAATAAATGCATCTATCATATCTAATGGGTTTTCAGCATAATCAATTCTACCACCGAAAGCAATAAAATTAGCATTATTATGTTCTTTAGCCATTTGAGCTGCAAATATATTTTGAGGTAGTGCACATCTAATTCCATTAATTTTATTTGCACTAATAGAGATTCCAATTCCTGTTCCACAACAAACAATACCGAAATCATAACCACCTTTCAAATATTCTTTACATGCTAATTCAGCCATATCAGGATAATCAACTGATTCTACTTCTTTAACACCTAAATGATTTACTTCATGACCCATTTTTTCTAAATGTTCTACGATTTCTTTTGATAATTCTACAGCACCATGATCATTAGCTATTACAATCTTCATTTTCTTTCTCCTTGAAAGTAATATAACAAAAGTATAGCTAAATGTTAATATTTAAATATTATAAAAATTGAATTTATTCAAAAATATCTTCTTTTAGTGGAATTGATATAAGAGCCCCTTCTTTACTAACTGTAACTGCTGAAGCTTTTGTTGCATAAAATAATGCATCTTTTACTTCATAGTTATAAATTAATGATGCAATAAAATATCCCATAAATGTATCCCCTGCAGCAGTTGTATCTATAACAGGTGCATCTATAATATCTTGATGTAATGTTACTTGGTTAAAAGAATAATAAGCTCCTTCTTTTCCGACAGTCATTATTATTTTTGAGTTAGGAAATTTTGAACTTATAGTATTTAATGTTTCTATAAAATTATCATTTTCATTAACTTGAGTAATTTGAGCGGCTTCTATTTCATTTACAAAGAAATAAGATACTTTTTCTAGTGGTAAATTCAAAATTTCATCATTGAATGGGGACGGATTAAAACAAATTATTAATCCTTTTTCATAACCTTTATTAATAATATATTCAATATTATTGATTTCATTTTGTAAAATTAAATAATCACCTTTAGAAAAGTTATTTATAACAGAATCTATTTCAGATTTTGAGTTTTCAAAATTAGCACCGGGATTTAATATAATTGAATTTTGTCCACTTTTGGAAACTTGAATTAAAGCTTGTCCTGTAATAGTCCCTTCTGTGCTTATATAATCAGTATTAACATTAAATTGATTTAATAAATCTATTAGGAAATTTCCATCAGGACCAATTTTCCCTGCCATATAAACTTCACAACCAGCTTTTGCTAATGCCCCAGCTTGATTACAACCTTTACCTCCAGCATTTTTACTAAAAGTATTTGAAGAAATTGTTTCTCCAGGTTTTACTATATGGTCAAGAGTAAAAGTTTTATCTATATTTAGTGATCCATAATTTAATATTTTTTTCATAATAATTTTCCTAATTACTAAATATTGCACGAAGAATTTATTCTTCGTGCAGAGTATATACAAATTGAAAGATAATCTTTCAATTAATTATTAAGGGAGTTTGCAAAAGCCTTCATTAATAATGCAGCTACTAAAGCACCAGGATCAAGAAGTTTTCTTGAATCTTCACCCCTTGTTGCAGCTCTACCATGTACAGCTAACATACCTTGAGTATTTTTATAGCCTTCCATAGCTGCTTCTTCAGCTAGTTTTGCACTTTCTAGTAATGGTTTATCTATAGAGTTTTTTAAGCATTCAACTGCTGGATATAGTCCATCTACAAAAGTTTTCTCACCTATTTTTGCTTTTCCTCTATGTGTAACGCCATTTAGATATTCTTCGAAAATAGAAACAACATCTTCTCTTGTTAATTCTTCTTTTCCTTTTAATACTTTTCCTGCTTGCATTAAGCCACTAGCCATTAAGGTTCCCATTGTTGAAGGTACTTTTATACTCATAGCTTTACCAGCGAAATAAAGTGCTTTACCACAATCTGTTTGAGGGTTATTTTTTAAGCTTTCTGAAGCTGCAATAAAACCATCACTCATAGTTAAGCCTAAATCACCATCTCCAACTATGCTATCTTCTTCAATTAAATGAACCTTTTCTTCTGCCATTATTTTAGCAGCTTCATCTAAAAAATTTTCTATTAGTTTTACGTTCATGATTTCTACCTATAGTTGTACAAAGAATGGAGTTTGGGCTGGAGCATCAAGATATTTCTTTAATTCATCATCAAGCTTCATCATACTAATTGATAATCCTGCCATTTCAATAGATGTTGCATATTCTCCAACATAATATCTATGTACTATAATGTTTTCACGTTTTAAAATTTCATCAATTTTTCTAACTACAATATATTGTTCATCTAAAGGTGTTGCACCTAAGCCATTAACCATAACAGCAACTTCATCACCTGAAGAAAAAGGAATATCTCCAATAATTTTTGCAACCATTTCTTCAGCAACTTGATCAGCTGGTTCTAATTTACCACGTCTTATTCCGGTTTCGCCATGTATACCCATACCGATTTCCATTTCATCTTCCCCGATATTAAATCCAGGTTTACCTACTCTTGGTACAATACAAGGAGTAAGAGCTACACCCATAGTTCTAACATTTGCACAAGCTTTTTCAGCAACTCTTTTAACTTCATCTAAACTAAGCATTGCATCAGCAGCACCACCAGCACATTTATAAACAAAAACTATACCAGCTACACCACGTCTTGTGTTTTTTTCACCAGGAGCAGCAGGACCAGCTGAAGCTACATCATCACCTGCAACAACGGATTCAACTCTAATATCTTCTTCAAAATCAGCTTGTTCAGCAGCCATATCGAAATTAAAAATATCACCATTATAATTACCATAAATGTATAAAACGCCAGCTCCGCTATCGATGTATTTTGTACAAGCTAACATTTGATCTGGGCTTGGACTTTGGAAAACATCACCAACGGAACAAGCATCTAACATGCCTTTTCCTACATAACCTAAGAATAAAGGTAAGTGGCCAGATCCACCACCTGTAGCTATTCCTACTTTGCCTTCTTTTTTGTTGGCAGTTACTAAACAATGTACATCATCACCTGTATAAGTGATTAAGTCTGGATGAGCTATATATAGCCCTTCTAGCATTTCTTTTACATAATTTTCTGGTTTGTTGATTAGTTTTTTCATATTAAAATCCTTTTTTTATAATACAATTTCAAATTGGTCTTCAGATGATAAATCCACAAGAACACAATCATTTTGATAAGTCCTTTGTGGTAAAGCTACCATTACATGTCCTTCTTCTTCAGTAATTGAAAATGGGCAAAGGTGAGTAACTCCAATATTTAATTTAACTATTGTTCCTTTTGGAATGATGAAAGCTTGTGTTAATTCAACAACATTTTTGTTGTTAGGTGGTGCTACGTGAATAACAATATCAGTATCTATAGGAAGAAGTACTTCCGCACTATAATTATGATATTCTACTGTATCAACTAACATTTTATCTTTTTTATAAACATTAAGTGAAGAAAAACCGTAAGACATATTAGTAGTGTTTGCAACATCTAAATGATCAGGGAAAAAATCTCCTAAATTGTAACCTTGTGGATCAACCATATTATAAAATGATCCAAATTCTTTGAAACTTTCTGTAGTTAATTTTTGTGCTTTTATTTTTCTCATAACTTCTCCTAAAATTAATCTCTTCTATTTCTTCTTTCGTCAATATATGCACTAGATAACATAGTAATTACTAGGATTAATCCAAATACAAATGTTTTCATAAAAGAACTTATTCTTAAAATATTAAAAGCACTTGAAACTAATTGTAATAAGACAACTGCAAGAGCTACGCCAACAACATTAGATTTACCACCATCTGGGTCTGTGCCACCTAATACAACAATTAATAAAGTTAATAAAGTGTAAGATTTTCCATAATCACTCTTAGCTGAATTGTAGTGTGATGAAATAAGTAATCCACCAATAGCTCCTAAAATTCCACTAGTCATATAAGTAATTAATGTAACTTTTAAATTATTAATACCTGCATATTTAGAAGCAATTTCATTAGTACCCATGAACTCAAGTTGATGTCCATAGACGGTAGATCTTAGTAAAAATGCTATAATTATCGTCACAACTATAAAGATATAAAAAGGAATAGGAATCCCTAAAAAATTACCATTTGCAATATTTCCATAAGCTTCAGGTAAACCTGTTAATGCAGGTCCTTTTGTTATTGCTAGGCCTAAACCTTGATAAAGTTGTAAACCACAAAGAGTTACAAGCATTGCTGGTATTTTTAAATAGCCTATTAAAAAACCATTAAATAATCCGCATAATGCACCAACTAAAAGAGCAATTAAAATAGCAAAGAAAATAGATCCTGTTGTTCCACCTCTTTGAATCATGAAAGTTGCTGCTACAATGCTCGCAAAATTAGCAATACCTACTAGGGATAAATCAATTCCCCCAGAAATCATGGCTAGCATCATACCAAAACATAAAATACCATATTCTGGTAATTGAACAAACATACCTCTTATA
This sequence comes from Pleomorphochaeta sp., assembly GCF_050031695.1. Lineage (GTDB taxonomy): Bacteria > Spirochaetota > Spirochaetia > Sphaerochaetales > Sphaerochaetaceae > Pleomorphochaeta. The sequence continues at coordinate 53,150 of NZ_JBNAIC010000021.1, forward strand.
TTTGCAATTCTCAAAAATGCACGAGGTTCTAAAATACTCATAGTAATGAAAATCGCTATACCAATAACTATTATCATTAAATTATTTTTATTTATTTTTTCAAATTTTGATTTAAACATTAATCTTTACCTCGTTATACTTTTGCACTATTTGCTATGTGTTTAGCCCTAATAGAAGTAATTCCTGTACCAAGAACAATAATTAGTCCAACAACAAATGTTTGTAAATGTGTTGGAATACCAACAAGAACTAAGTTATTTTGTACAATGGCTATTAATAATACTCCTAAGATAGTTCCTAATACTGTTCCATGACCACCAGTAATTCTAGTGCCTCCAACAACTACAGCTGCTATAACCATCATCTCTGATCCCATTAAGTTTTGAGGACTAGATTGTCTCATTAAAATTGTATAAGTTACACCACCAATTGCAGCTAATACGCCTCCAAGCATATATAGACTTGATTGAATTTTAACAACATTATATCCTGCTATTCTTGCTGCATTTTTATCTCCACCAATAGCATAAATTCCTCTACCATAAATAGTAAATTTTAATACTATAAACAAGATAATTAAGAATATAATTGGAATTAAAATAAGAGAGGTCATTTGATAAGTAATTCCTGAACTATTTGTATAAGAAAACAAGAAACTTTTAGAAAGACTATCTATGTGCTCAGGGATATTAGAAAACTCTTTTGTTCCCAAGAAAGCTAAAGTTGCTCCATTTGCAATGCTACTAACTGCTAAAGTTGCAATTAATGGTGGCAGTTTTTTTCTTGCAATTAAAAACGCATTAATACATCCAAATCCTAAACCAATTAAACAGGCGACAATATAGAAAAAGGCGATACTATCTATCTCGTATTTTAAAATTAATTTGATTGTTGCATAAGCTGAGAAACAAGCAATAGCTGGGAAAGAAACATCAATACCACCCCCAATTATTATCATCATTTCTAATCCTGCAAAAATTAAAGTAATTAGCATTGCTCTTGATAATGTGATAACAGTACTGAATGATAAAAATACTGGGTTTGCAATTCCAATAATTGCACATAATAATATAATTGTATAAGCTACAATAGCTTCATTTGTAGAAAATATTTGCTTTGTTTTTTTATTCATTATTTTCCTCCGCTGTAGCTTCTTTTATTTTTTTAGAAATTTCATCTTCACTATAATCTGCCGTTGTTAATACACCAGAACTAATTCCATTACTCATTATTATTAGCTTATTACAATTGAAATATAATTCATTTAAATCATCACTAATTATAATTATTCCCATTCCTTCATTTGCTAAGTTATGAAGTATTTTATGAATATCTGATTTTGAACCAATATCAACACCAACGGTTGGACCGTTAAGAATTAGTAAGTTTGGATGTGTATTTAACCATTTTGCTATAACCATTTTTTGAGCATTTCCACCAGATAATGTTCTAATAGGAGCCTTTGGAGAGGAAGCGACACAGCCTATTTTTTCAATCCAAAAATTTGTGATTTCTTCAATTTCTTGTAAATCTAATCTACCTTTTTTCATATAGGTCTTTAGTGAAGCTGCAACTGTATTGTCGCTAATAGATCTTGATAGAAATAAACCTTGTGTTAATCTATCTTCAGGAACATATCCTATCCCTTTATTTACAGCATCAAAAATGGATTTAATTATTACTTTTTCGTCGTTGATAAAAATATCACCAGAGGTTGCCGGTGTAATACCAAATAAAGTGTCTCCAATTTCTGAACGTCCAGATCCAAGCAATCCTGTAATTCCAAGAACATCACCTTGAGTTAAGGAAAAACTTACATCTTCAAAATATCCATCTAAAGATAAATTTGAAACTTTACAAACTTCTTTAGTGTTTGAGTTAGGTGTATAAATATTATCAATAATATCTCTACCTGTCATATGGTGAATAAAAGTTTTCCTGTTAAAATCTTCAATTAGGCCAGTTGCAACATTTTCGCCGTTTCTTAAAATAGTAAGTCTGTCAGCTATATCAAAAATCTCATCAATTTTATGGTTAACAATTACAATAGCCATGCCTTTGTTTTTTAAATTTATTAATGTTTTATTTAGTAGTTCAACTTCACGTGCGGTTAATGCAGTTGTAGGTTCATCGAGAATTAACAATTTTGCATCATTAATAATTGCTCTAGATATTGCAACCATTTGTTTATTTGAAATAGATAATCTTTCAACTAAAATATCAGGATCTATATCTGCTCCAACAAGAGACATAGCTTTTTCTGCTAATTTTCTAGCTTCTTTCCAATTCATTCTCTTTTTGGCATTTAATAAATTGTTGTTCATTGCTATATTTTCTGCTACTGATAAATTAGGGAAAACAGCAAAGTCTTGATATATTACTTGAATACCATGTTGTATTGAAGCAATTGGGTTTAAATGGGTAACTTCTTCTCCATTAATATAAATATTTCCAGAAGTTGGTTCGTGCGCACCTGAAATTACTTTTATTAATGTTGATTTACCACATCCATTTTCTCCTGCAAGACAATGAATCTCTCCAGTATTAATTGTTAAATCAACACCTTTTAGAGCTTTTACGCCTGTAAAATATTTTTTTATTTTCTCAAGGCGGATAAATTCTTCAGTCATTTGTATATACTCTCCAATAACTTAAATAAAGGGGATTTAGATAAATCTTAATCCCCTTGTATTAACTCTTTAATTTAATTTAGAAATCAATTGCAGGATCGTTTACATTTTCTTTTGTAATATCAATCCAAGCTTGACCTGATAATACTTTGCCATCTAAAGCTAAGTTAGTATAACCTGGAACATTCAAGTTACAACCATTATCAATTGTTTCACCTTCTAATACTTTAATTGCTAATTCAACCATTGCTTTACCAGCTAAAGCAGGATCCCAGAAAGATGCCATTTGGATTGTGCCATCTTCAATATATTTACCTGCAACTGATACTAATGATGTACCAACAATAGCGATTTTACCTTGTAAACCTAATTCTTGTACTGCTAATGCTGCACCAGCTACGTCAGGCATTGCTGAACCTTGGATAGCTTTAATATTAGGATTTGCTGTTAGAACTTCTTTGATTTTGTTATAACATTGGCTTTGATTGTCAGCTGTTTCAATCTTATCTCCATATTGACTCATTCCAGGGAATTTTTCTTCTTGTAAAGCTTTTGCAGCATCAACCCATTGGTTATGAGATTCTGAAGTTAAAGATCCAACAGTTAAAACATATTCACCTTCACCATCAACTAATTCGCCAATTTTTTCCATGAAGTGCATACCATATTCAGCATTGTTGAAAGCTTCAATATCATAATCAATATTTGACATACCTGAAGCTTCATGTGTAATTACTACAATACCAGCTTCACGAGCTTTCTTTAATACAGGTTCTAAAGCTTCTGTTGAGAAAGGTACAACACAAATTGCATCAACACCTTGTGAAATTAAATCTTCAATAGCTTGAGCTTGTAGAGCACCATCACCTTCAGAAGGTCCTGTATAGAATGCGTCAACATCATTTGCTTCAGCATATTCGTTAACACCAACTTCCATTCTTTGGAACCAAGAAATACTTGTTAATTTTGGAACAACAGCGATTCTATAATCTTTTGCACCATCTGCTTTTTCACTTTCACCGCCAGCAAAAGCAACAGTAGAAACCATTAATAACATAGCTAATGATAAAGCTAATAATTTTCTCATTTTTTAAATCCTCCTAAATGATAACTAAACAATGTGATAAATGTTTAGTAAATTGAACATCTGTATTATAGGTATTAGATCTTAAAATTGTCAAAGTAATAAAAATAATAAAAATAAAAAATATAAATAAGTAAATAATTTGTTATTGAATAAAGAAATAATTGAATAATATTTGTTTAGTAATTGTTTAGTAATTACTAAATGTTAAGTGATTTGTTTTCTTGACAACTAAACTATAGTGTGATTTACTAAAAAGGAAGGAAGATGGTATGACTGTAAGAGAGATTGCAAAAATTGCTGGAGTATCTCCCGCAACAATTTCTTTAGTTATTAATAATAAACCTGGAGTTAGTGATAAAAAAAGATTAGAAATTCTATCTATTTTGAAAGAAGCAAATTATCCAGTACGTTTTGATATTGATATTAACAAAGAAGAAAATAGAAATTTATTATTTATAAAAGTTATTAAAGAAGGATTTTTAGTAGAACAAAATGCAGGATTTATCGCAAAAATTGTAGATAGTATTCAGATAGAATGTGCTAAAAACGGATATAATTTACAAATGGTAACTTTTAATAAGAATTATTCAAAAAACATAAAGGATTTAAAATTTTCTAATGTTGATGGGGCTTTTGTAATTGGTACAGAATTACAAGATATAGATTATAAAGCATTGGATACAATTAAAATACCATATTTAGTTATTGATAATTCAATGCCAAATTATCCTTGTAATTCAATTACAATGGCAAATGAAGAAATGGTTGATATAGCTATTAGGTATGTATGCAATCAAGGTGAAAAAGACTTTGGTTATTTTAGATCTTCTTTTGATTCACAAAATTTTATAGAAAGAAACAATGGGGTACTTAGAGCTGTAGAAAAATATGGCCTTCAATATTCCAAAGATAGAGAATTTAGATTAGAAGCAACTTTGAAAGGTAGTTTTAATGGGATGTTAAGCTATTTAAAAAGTGGTCGTAGAATACCTAAAGTAGTATTTGCTGATAATGATATTATTGCAATTGGTGCAATTCAAGCTTTAACTAGTGAAGGTTATAATATACCAGAAGATGTTTCGATAATTGGATTTGATGATATTTTTTTAGCAGAAACAACCTTACCATCATTAACTACTGTTCATGTTCAACGTACAATGATTGGACAAATGGCTGCTGTAACTCTAATGAATGAAATTAAAGCAAAACATCCTTCATACTATAAACTTATAGTAGGTGGAAAGTTAATTATTAGAAATAGTACTAAATAATTTACATAGATTTCTGACAATTATCTAATCAAATCTTTCTTGTTATTTGTTTACTTGTGGAGTATTATTAACGCAAGGAGTTTTTATGGAAAAAGTTCTTGTATGTGGGCATAGAAATCCCGATATGGACAGTGTTTGTAGCGCTTGGGCGTATGCAAATTTGGAAAACCAATTAAACAAATCAAAAGATAAAGAATATATAGCATCTAGATGTGGAAATTTAAATGAAAGTACAAAGCAGGTATTTAATAATTTAAATTTGGACCCTCCTATTTTTGTAAAAGATGTTAGAACAAGGGTATCTTCTGTTTATGTTAAGCCTAAAATATCAATAGATTGTGAAGCACCTGTTTATGAATTAATGAATATTTTTTCGAAATATGAAATTTCTGTAGTACCTGTCACTAAAAACGGTGAATATTTAGGTTTATTAAGTATTGATGATGTAAACAGATATTTTTTAAGAGATGCAAGTTCAACTAAACCTTATTACAATATTAATATTGATAGAATCAGTAAAGTTCTAAAGGGAAAATTTCTAAAGAAAGGGGTAATATCAACTCATAATGTTCAAATAATGGTTGCTGCTATGAGTTTTACACAATTCAAAAATGTCTTTGATAAAATAGAAGATGATAATTTACCTTTATTAGTAGTTGGCGATAGAATTGAACCTATTCTTGAAGCAATTTATAGACAAGTCCCAATAATTATTTTAACAAAAATTAGTGATAAAATTAATAGATTGGTAGATTTTAATTCATTTAATGGTACTGTTTTCTTAAGTGAAACTCATACTAATGAAACCTTAAGACTGTTAAGATTATGTACACCAGTAAATGATTTAATTAAAGATAATCCTCCAAAATTAAATATGACAACATTATTTGATGAAGGTAAAAACACATTAATTAATAGTCCTTTTAGAGGTCTTCCTGTTTTTCAAAATGATAAATTTAATGGGTTTGTTACTAGAAGATGTTTTATTGAGAAACCAAAAACAAAAATAGTTATGGTAGATCATAATGAAAGTGATCAAGGAATGCCAGGGATAGAAGAAGCTGATATTGTTGGAATAATTGACCATCATAGGTTTAATGCTTCAAAAACTACAAATCCAATATATATTTATAGTGCTCCATTAGGTTCAACATGTACTTTAGTTACTCAACTATATGAAAGGTATGGTGTTGAAATAACTAAAGAAGTTGCTAGTGTTTTAATTTCTGGATTAATTAGTGATACTGTTATTTTAAAAAGTCCAACAACTACTCAAGAAGATGTTCGTATTTCAAAGTTACTGTGTAACGCAGCAGGTATTGATAACTTAAAAGAATATGGTGAGAAAATGTTTGCTAGTGGTATATCTATTTCTAAACAGGATCCTCGTTCTGTTATCGAAGGTGATTTTAAAGTTTATAAAGAACATGGATTAAAAGTTGGTATTGGCCAATGTGAAGTAACAACATTAAAAGATATAGACGAATATAAAGAAAGATATTTGAAAATATTAGAAGAAGTAAAAAGAAGTAATGGCCTAGATTGGGCTCTCTTTATGATTACTAATGTTATAAAAGAGAATAGTATTTTATTAACTACAGGATTAGATACTGTTGAATATAAACTGATTTACGAAAAACAAGATGAAAAAACATTTTTCTTGCCAAAAGTATTATCAAGGAAAAAACAATTACTTCCTGAAATAATAAGAGTTTTAGATGAGTAAAACTAATTAAGCTTTAGTTGGTATATTTCTACTAAATCACCAATTTCAAGTGTACCAACTTCTGCTAAATTTTCCGATTTAATTCCTATCGTAATTGGATTTTCTTCACCTACTGCTCTTAAATAACATTTTCCTTCTTCTATATCGTTATTACTAGAAGTAAAATAGCTCTCTATTAAATAGCCATTAGAAAATTCTAGGATTAATTTGCTATCATAATTAAAATTCGCATCAAAAATATTTCTAGAGACAATATTTAAAGTAATATTACCGTACGCATCTATAGATGCAATTTTTGCATCTATACTTATATTTTTATTGATAGAAGAGGTCTGTATTGCTTCTGTACTACGACAACTCGTTGTAGCTAATAGAATTAGACTAAATAGTGTTATGTTTTTAATTATTCTTTTTATATTCATTTGTCTGTTTATGCTTCGTTTTCTTATATATAAAAACAAGTATAACAGAATTATTATAAAATGTTTATATTTTTTACAAAAAACAAATAAAAAACATATAAATCATATTACAACGTTAATGAATAGAACTGACAGTATTAATAGAAGGTAATGTTTTTAATACTTTTACTATTTTCTTAAATTCTTCTTCTTTGTCGGTTTCTATTGTAAATGTTCCAATTAGTCTTGAGTTATCCATATCGTCATCATACAATCTCCCACCAATCAAATGTCCATGATATTTTCTAATGGCCCCTTCTATTTCGCTAAATAAATCATAGGTTCTCTTACTAGTAACTCTAAATTTTCTAGTAGGTTTAGGAGAGTGAGTTTCCCATGCTACCTCAACGCTTCGTTGTTCTATTTCTTTCATGTTTTTTAGATTTGGACAATCAATTTTATGAACAATTATACCTCTACCTCTACTAATATAGCCAACTATTCTATCTCCTCTCTGAGGGTTACAACAATTTGCTAAAGATATCATGAGGTTTGTTTCATCTCCTACTCTAAATGTTAATCTACTTTCATCAGTAACTTTTCTAATGATTTCACCATTATCATTTATTTTTTCCTTTTGTGCAGTTGTAGGTTCGTCTATTTCAATTTGGTTCTTTTTAGGTGATGCAATTATATTTTTATCAATAATTATATTATCATTTTTATTTAACCAAGTTTTTATTTTTTTTCTAGCACTTTGAGTTTGAGCCAATCTTAACCAGGAAAGGTGAGGATGTGCATTAGGGTTTGTTAAAATTTCTATAACCTGTGTATGTTTTAATGGTTGATTTAAAGCAATAATTGACCCATCTGCTTTTGCTCCTGCTGTATGATTTCCTACCTCAGTATGAATTCTATATGCAAAATCAAGTGCTGTAGAATTTTTAGGAAGTTCTACAATATGTCCTTGCGGTGTAAAAACACAAATTGTATTTTTTAATAATTCTTCTTTAATATCATCCATAAAGGATTCATTATGTTTTATTTCATTAGACCACTTTTCGAGTGTTGTTAAGATTTTATTAAATTGAACATCATCCATACTTGAATCATCTTGAGATCCACTATCAACTTTATATCTCCAGTGAGCTGCGATACCATATTCTGCGGTTTGATGCATTGCTTTAGTACGAATCTGAATTTCTAATAATTTCCCATCTAAAGCCATAACTGTTGTATGAAGACTTTGATAGTTATTTGCTTTAGGCATAGCTATATAATCTTTAAATCTACCTTCAATTGGAGGCCAAATTCTATGAATTATTCCAAGTAGTGTATAACATTCTGGGATAGAATCACAAAGAATTCTAACTCCTAATAGGTCAAATATTTCTTCAATGTCTTTTTTTCTTTTTTTCATTTTGAGATAAACAGAGTAAGCATGTTTTGCTCTACTTGTAACAATAACATTACCTAAATTATCTTCAGCACATGAGTGATAAATCTTTTTTTCTATTCTTTTTAAATATGCTGCTTGTTCACCTTTTTTACTTAATAGATATCCTTGGATATAATCAAAAGTTTCTCTATTTATAGTTTTTAAAGAAAGATCTTCTAATTCATCTTTTAGCCAAGAAATACCAAGCCTATCAGCTAATGGTGCATAAATATCTAAAGTTTCTGTTGCAAATTCTTTTGATCTAGTTGGAGATAAAAAGTGAACTGTTCTCATATTATGAAGTTTATCAGCTAATTTGATAATTATTACTCGAGCATCTTTACTCATTGCAAAGAACATTTTTCTTATAGTTTCACTTTCTTGAACAGATTTATTATCAGTTTTTAATACTTCAATTTTAGTAACCCCATCTACTAAATCAGCAACGGGTTTTCCAAATCTTTCTTTCAATTCATCATATTCAGCAGTAGTGTCTTCTAGTGTATCATGTAATAACCCAGCACAAATAGTATCTCCATCCATATCTAGTTGAATAAGTATTTCAGCTACAGCTAGAGGATGAATAATATAAGGTTCTCCACTTTTTCTTTTTTGACCTTCATGTTTCGATTTAGAAAAATTAACAGCATCCTTTATTTTGTCTTGCTGAATTTGTGGATATTTTTTTGTTTTCATCAAAAATCGTTGTACTAGTCTATCGCTCATATATCCCCTTAACTACTCTATCTCTATTTCCTAAATCTTTAATAATTTCAATGTCTTTAAAATTATTATCTATTAATATTGTCTTTACAGTATTGCACTGTCTACTATCACATTCAAGAAAAATAGCATTTTTTTCTCCCTTGAAATGTGTTTTAGAAGATTTTATGATTTCTCTAATTAAATCTAAACCATCATCACCAAACCCTTCTAGTGCAAGAATTGGTTCTTTTTTAACATCTTCATCTAAAATATCGCACCATTGTTTTGTTAAATATGGTGGATTAGAAACTATTATATCATATTTGGCGCATTTATTAAGTAAATTACTTTTTAGGAGTTTGACTTTTTTATTATATAGATTTTCTGAATTATATTTAGCGACTTCTAAAGCTTTCTCACTAATGTCACTTAAGGTTAGTTCTTTTATTTCAGCTTCGAGTGCTATCGATAGTCCAACACATCCTGTTCCTGTGCATAAATCTAAAAGATCAGGCGAATAATCTAGTGTATTAATATAGTTAATAACTTGTTCAACTAATATTTCAGTATCTGGTCTAGGAATTAATGTATTTTTTGTGACTTTGAAATTTCTTGAATAAAACTCTTTATATCCTAAAATATAGGCTATTGGTTCATGATTCATTCTTTTATTTAATAATAAATTAAACGTGTTTGCTTCTTCTTCACTGATTATTTTATTATCATTGATGATTTGATTAATTTTATTTAAGCCCGTAGCTTTTTCTAATAAAAGAGACGCATCTAAAGAAGGAGTATCTGTGATACTCCTTAATTTATTATTAGATTCAATTAGCAATTCTTTAATTGTTTTATTCATCACTATTTTATGCTTCTTGCATTGCCTCTTCACCTGCTGCAACTTTAAGAGCTTCTACAACTTCTTCTAACTCTCCACTTAATATTATTTCTAATTTATAAAGTGTTAAATTTAGACGGTGATCAGTTAGTCTGTTTTGTGGGAAGTTGTAAGTTCTAATTCTTTCAGATCTATCACCACTTCCAACTTGGCTCTTTCTTGCTTCGGATCTTTCTTTTCTTTTCTTTTCTTCTTCTAAATCGTATAATCTTGAACGAAGAACTCTTAATGCCTTATTTTTATTTTTTAATTGAGATTTTTCATCTTGGCAGATAACAACTAAACCTGAAGGTAAGTGAGTAAGTCTAACAGCACTATCTGTTGTATTAACACATTGTCCACCTGGTCCACCAGCTCGCATTACATCAATTTTTAAGTCTTCTTGTTTGATTTCGATATCTGTATCTTCTGCTTCTGGTAATACTGCTACAGTAACAGCAGAGGTATGAACTCTACCACCACTTTCAGTTGTAGGAACTCTTTGTACTCTATGTACTCCACTTTCCCATCTTAATGAACCGTAAACATCTTTACCACTTATAGAAAATACAATTTCTTTAAATCCACCTAATCCGGTTTCATTAGAACTCATTATATCAATTTTCCAGCCCATTTTTTCAGCATAATGTGAATACATTTTAAATAAATCTGCACTGAATAAAGCTGCTTCATCTCCACCTGTTCCAGCTCTAATTTCCATAATAATGTTTTTTCCTTCAAGAGGATCTGGTGGAATAAGTAACATTTTACATTTTTTAGTAGATTTTTCTTTTGCATCTTTTAATTCTGACAACTCTTCTTTTGCCATTGCAATCATTTCAGCATCATCTTCCATTTCTAAAAGTTCTTCAGCATCTTTTATTTGTTGAGTTAAGTCATTTAAGTTTGTCATTTCTTCAACAATTGGTGCAATATGTGCTCTGTCTACCATAAGCTTTTTATATAGGTTCATATCACTCATAGTTGCAGGTTCACCAAGTTTGATATCTATTTCATCTAGTTGTTTTTTATATGTTGGTAATTTTTCAATCATTTTATTTAATATCTCCGATAGATTTGTACTATAATATAATTTATTTTTGTTATTTTGAATAGTCTTATATACATGATAAAACTACATACTAATTGTATGTAGTAAATAAAAATCTAAGTAGCTATCTGTGTTTATCGGGAGTGTAACGAACAACTAAATGAATAGTAGCTGTTGAATTTGAATTACTACTAATTGTATGTTCAATGTCGCAGTGATACATTAAGAAATCACCTTTTTTTAATGTACATTCATTAGTTCCAGCTTTTACATTTACACTGCCTTTTATAACAGTTAAAAATTCTTGAGTTCCTGAAAAGTGAGGCTCACTTTCTAATTTTGTATGAGGATCAAAACTAATGAGATACATTTCTAAATCTTCAACCATAGTTAATGGAGATAAAATTCTAATTGTTACTCCATTTTCAGTTGTCTCAATTACATGGCCAGACCCTGAAGTAGGGTTTTTGATAAAATCTCTTTTTGGTTGAGGGTCAACATCTAAGATATCATGAATATCAATATTTAAACCACGTGCTATTTTCCACACTGTAGCAATAGTTGGATTTACCTTATCACTTTCAATTTGGCTAAGCATAGCTTTTGAAACACCGCTTCTCTCACTCAAAATATTGAGAGTTAAGTGCTTTGACTGTCTAAACTTCTGTATGTTTTTACCAATTGGAGGAGGTGTTTCCATTTTTATTTCCTTTGTCATATTAATTAAATAAAGTATTAATTAATTCTTGTCCATAGTCTTTTAATTCTAATAATACAGTTTTATCACTTTCACTAATATTTTTTGTTGATAATTTCTCTTCTATCTTTCTATTATAGAAATCAAGTGTAATCATTACATTCCCCGGAGGACTAACAATTCTATGTGAGCAAAAGATTTTCCATTTTTCTTTTTCTTCTGTACTTTGATATTGTAAATAGTTTCTAAGAATATGTCTATAAACTAAATCACCTGCTCTTGAATCATCAAATTTTAATGCATTTGTAACTTGAAGTTTTTCACTTTCATTTGTTTTATGTATTATTTCAAATCTCTTATAATCTTCATCTCTAAAGAAACCTGAGTATAATTTAAAATCACTATCATCAATAATTTTTATTTCTTGTTTAGCTAATGCATTCCTTATTTTTAATATCAATTCAGGATGATTGCTTAATTGCTGGGCTCTTGAAAGAGCTTGTTGTTTATCAAGATTTAGTTTTTTTTCTATTTTCTGAGTTAATACGCTTAATGGACTTACAAAAGCACATTTATTATATGCAATATTTACAATTCCATGTGTATATAAAATGGTATCTTCATCAGCTTCAATTAATGGAGTGATATCTTCATTTAAATTAAAGCATATTACATTATTTGGGTTTCTAGTATCATATGTAATTGGCATAACTAATGTAGTACATCCATTTTTATTAGTATATTTAGGATGAGTGTGTAATACTGCTTCTCCAAATGGTGCTTTTAGTAAGTTTTTCATTAGATGTTTTTTTCTATGAGTAAAACTATAATTATAAAGTCTAGGTTCATTTGTTTTTATTAGCTTTGCTACTTCAATTGTAGCTCTTACATCTACTAATGCATCATGTGCTCCAATTTGTTCGATATTATTAGCTTTAGTAATATCTGTAAGTTTAAATGAAGGATTCCCATTTTCTTTTTTTTCTGGCCAAATAATATTATCAGGCCTTAAATCATAAGCAGCTCTAACTAAATTGATAATATCCCATCTAGAGCATCCATTCTTATATTCTCTTTCATATGGGTCATAAAGGTTTCTATATAGTGCATTTCTAATAAATTCATCATCAAAATTTATAGAGTTAAAACCTGTAACAACTGTATTTGGAACACTAAATTCAGCTCTTATTTTTTTTATAAATTCATCTTCATTAATCCCTTTTTTATTTACTTCTTGTGGTGTTATTCCTGTTACTAAACAAGCTAAAGGGTCAGGGAGATAATCTTTAGATAATTTGCAATATAATATTATTTCTTTACCAATTTGATTAAAATCTTCATCAGTTCTTATTGCAGCGAATTGGGCAATTCTGTCGTAGTGAGGATTTAGTCCAAAAGTTTCTAAATCATACCATAAAATCGAAGGTTTTTCTTTTTTATTATTCATGGTATAATATTAGCACATTTTTAATATGTGAAAAAGCTTATTTGTCTAGGAGTGATGTAAATGAAGAAAGTCTTTATGACAATTATATTTTTAGTTTTTGCTAGTTCTTTGTTTGCATCAAATGTTAGTGACAAGGATGTATCTAATTCTTTTGTAGCAATAACAGATTTAGGATACATTGCAGCTTCTAATTTTATTTCCTTTAGAAGAGTTGATTATGATTCAATTGCAATAAAGATGTCTGAAAAGAATTCTTTACCTGAAGCTGTTTTATTTAATAATGCAGATTTATCAACTTTTTTGAAATATTATAAAGTTTCTAACTCTAATAACGGGTTTAGTTATAATTTTATTCCTTCAATTGATCCTTTAGTAAGAGAGAGACTAATATTAAATGATTGGAAAAGTAGTGAAGCTATAGTAACAGGAGCTGCAGCAATAGTTTTTCCTAATAATATGACTTTTCAAAAATTGATTAGTGATGGTATTGAAGGGAGATATCCTAATGTAGGTGTTAGTTTTAATTTTACTGTTGAGGGTACATTATTTTCAGAAGCTATTAAAATTAAGGGTATTTTGATATTTTCCTCTGATCAATATGGTGTTCCTGAAATTTCTTTCATAAAATTGCAAGTAAATGATGAAGACTATGATCAAACTTTTTTCAGTAGAGCTCCTTTATTATTAACTATGAAAAATGATGTTTAAAGGGTTAGCTTGTGAAAAGATTTATACAATTATTATTGTTCTTTTTATTTATTAATTCTTTGTATGCATCTGTAGTTAATGAAAATGATATTTATAATGCTTATTCTTGTGTTAAAGATGTAGTTTTTGTTTCTTGTAATTATTTTATTTCTGAAAAACAACCTACTAATCCTAGTATAGTAATGAGAACACCGAAAAATACAAATATTTCTGATGCAATTGTTTTTAACAATTGTGATATGAGTGATATATTTAATTCATTTAGTGAAGATAAAATTGATACATCAAATTTGGTGGACTTTTTGAAAGAACCATTGTATCCATATGTAAAACAAAAACTTGAAACAAGTGATTGGCAAATTGGTCAGGCAAATGTTTTAGGGGCTATTGCAATAGCTTTTAGAGATAATTCTACTTTAGAAGAAGTTTTAATAAATTTGATTAATGATATATATCCAAGAATGGGTGTTGTAACTGATTTAACATTAAGTGGAGAAATATTCCCTAATCCTTTAAATGTAAAAGGTGTTTTCATCCTTGAAGAAGTTAATAAAGAATTAGAAGTTGTAGCTCTTCAAATGATGATAAATGATGAAGAAATAGATATATATAAATTATCTCAAAAATCTTAATCTCTTATTAATTGATATTTATTTAAAAAAAAGGTTAATATATTTTTATAATATATAAAATTCCCATGGAGGCGTTTAATTGAATACAAAAGTTAAAGATTTTTTAATTAAATGGGGTCTAGATGCAGATTCTATTTCTATTGATAAAATGGTTGAGAGTTTTTTAAGTGAAATGGATAAAGGTTTAAATAAAGAACATTCTAGTTCTTTACCAATGATTCCAACTTTTATAGGAGAAGGATCTCCAATTGTCTCAGGTCAAAAAGTAATAGTAATAGATGCAGGTGGTACTAATTTGAGAACTTGTTTAGTTACTTTTGATGATGATTTAAAGCCAATAATTTCTGATTTTAAAAAAGTTTCAATGCCTGGTATTGATAAAGAAGTTAGTAAAAAAGAATTCTTCTCAGTATTTGCAAATCAAGTTGAACATATAATTGATAAAAGTGACAGAATAGGATTCTGTTTTAGTTATGCTGCAAAAATTACTGAAGATAATGATGGTATTCCTCTAGTTTTTTCAAAAGAAATTAAAGCACCTGAAGTTATAGGTGAAAAAGTTGGAAAATCTCTTTTAGAAGAATTAGCTAATAGAGGGTATTCTGTTGAAAATAAAAAAATAGCTGTAGTAAATGATACTGTAACAACTTTATTAGCTGGTAGAGCTCAAGGTAATGTACATTATGATGGATACGTTGGTTTTATTTTAGGAACAGGTACTAATACTGCTTATCTTGAAAACACTAAAAATATAAAAACAATAAATAACACTAATCTTGATAAAATGGTAATTAATGTTGAATCTGGTAATTATAGTTACTCTAATGGGAAAATTGATGAATTATTCTTATTAACAACTAAAGATCCTTCAACTTATCATTTTGAGAAAAAAATTAGCGGAGCCTATTTAGGTCCAATGAGTTCTTTTGTTATTAAACAGGCTATAGAAGAAGGTGTTTTATCTGCTTCTTTTAAGGCTAAATTTGAACAATTAGGAGATGTTAATACAATTGAGATGAGTAATTATTTGGAAATGCCATTTAATAAAGATTATAAATTGGTAAAATGTGTAGAGAATAATGATAATGATGCTATTAATCTTTGGTATATAATTGAAGCCTTAATCAAGAGAGCTGGTAAAATGACAGCTGCCAATTTATCCTCAGCCGTTCTAAAAACTGAATTTGGTAAAAATCCACTTCACCCTGTATGTATAAATGCTGATGGTACTACATTTTATAAAACTGAATATTTAGAAAAATATACTAAATATTATCTACAAGAATTCTTACAAGATAAATATAATAGATATGTAGATTTTGTTAGAATAGAAAATTCTCCTGTAATTGGAGCAGCAATTGCAGCTTTAGGTTTATAAACAATAGTAAATTTAATAAAGGCTTTAATCTTAATTTGGATTAAGGCCTTTTTTTTGTCTTTGAAAAATTCTTATTTATTATCGTATTTAAATGCTTATTTAAAAAAGGTATGTTTTTGTGTAATTAAATATTACTAAATTTCTTTAATTATTCTAATTTTTTAGCTTTTTTCTTCAATTTTGGCTCAAGTATGGCAATTTGTTTAAAATATAAATTTAAATGATATTTTTTTAGAAAAAAGGACCCAAAAAGCAAGTTTTTACTTAATTTATATATAGTATATTTTTGTATAGTTAAAAAAATAATAATATTATTAAAAATACCGAGATAGGAATATTATAAGTATAATTAAATATTTAATATATATAAAAAAATCATCCCAAAAAGGGATGATTTTTAATCTATTTTTGTTTATAAATCGGCTTCTGATAATAATTTAGTATGCAACTCTAAAAGATATTTATAAAGTTCATCATTATTTGATTTAACATCAACTAATAATCTAAATACTGCTTCTGTTCCGGAACCCCTCATCCAAATAAAAGCTAAATTACAATTATTTGAATCGGTAAATACTATTTTATAACCACCTTTATATGGAGGAGTTCTAAAAAGTTCTCCCATACCTTCTTTACAATTATCTCCTTCCATTTGAAATACTTTATAGCTTTCAATATTAAAAGTGTTTTTAAGATAATCTTTATTTTTTTTATAATAATCTAAAAATAATTTTTCATATTTTTCTTTTAATATACCATGATCACTATTAATTTGAAGTTTTGCATCATTGCTGAATGCATCAGTTGTTGTATAGAGTGGTAAACTGTTTATAAAATTTTCTATTGAAAGTTCAGGGTTTTTGTAATTAGTTTTTTCTCTATATAAGTCAAAGATTTCTTTATTAGTTAATAAGTTAATAAGACTTAGTATAGTATTTAAAGGATCTCTAACTTTTGCAGGATGTGTTATGTTTCCGCCATTAGAACCTTCACCAAATATTCTGACTATGTAACCTTGATCTCTTAATATTTTTGCTCTCTCAACAACATTAGCTTCTCCAACTTCAGCTCTAAAAACTTCAACATCTAAAGCGTTTGCTATATCATCAATTCTCATAGAAGTTGGACCGTTTACACTAATTGCCATTTTTTTATTAGGATATTGATGCCTCATAGCACTTAATTCTGCCATAACTACAAGTGCAAAAACTTCTTGAGCTTGTAATATTTCAGCTTTTTTTGTGCTTTCTTTTATATAAACTAAGTTACCTCTATCTCCATCGTTATCAGGAACGTAACCTATAGAGAAGCTATTATCTTTTTTATATTGTTCTTCTAAAATGGACCTACACATTTCAAGGTTTTCACCTTCAGGAACTATAGCATGAACTACTTCTCGCGGTTTATCATTTACGCATAAAGCATTAATATTGATTTCTTTAAAAAAGGATTTATCAATAGTAAGTGTTCTAGCACTACCATTTAATTCAGCAACAATTGATATTTTTTTATGACTTAATTTATTTTTAAGATTATTAAGATAGATATCTGTATTCTCACCTTTACTTGCTGTAAGTAGTGCAAAATTTCTATAGTTAATTAAGCTTTTTTCTTTATTAATTTCTATTTGATTTAAATTGTTTTCAAGCTTTGAAATATCTAAATTACTAACTATTTGTTTTACAAATTGAAGAGCTTTTTCATTTTCTACAAGCTTTTTAAAATAATCAATCAAGATTAATGATTCAGTTTTATTATAAACGCCACCTTCTCTTCCAAACTTAATCCCATTATGACCTATTGGATTATGAGAAGCTGAAACATATAAAAAAGCATCTATGGTTTTATCTTGAGAGGAAAGTGCCATTATTTCAGGGGCTGCAGAAATAAATGTATTAACAACTTCGATATTTAATGAAAGAAAAACTCTGTTTATAACATCTAAAATTTGAGGACCTGTAGGTCTTGCGTCCATCCCTATAAGTATTTTTGTTTTATTCTTTGCGTTTGAAACTTTTAGATTTTCTATATCTTTATCAGTTACACAGTTTAAATATTTAGCAAGAGTTAATGCTATTAATGCACAAAAGTATTTATCATTAACGCTAATTTTATCTGTTGAATCTTCTTCATCATTACTTATGGCAAATATTTTTCTCCAACCTGAAGCACTGAGGATAAAAGAATTTAAATCTTTTTTCATATCAGATAAACTTGGTATCGGATCAATTAATGGATTGATTGTAGAATCTGCAATAAATAGATTGCTCTTTTTATCAGTAAATAACATCTAAAATCTCCTTCTTAAATTTGTTTTTACTATTTAAAAATATAAGAAAAAGGTTAGCAATACAATAGATTTTAATCTATATGAAAACAATATTAGTTTTTTGTGCAAATAATAATAAAATTATCTTGTAGCTAGCCCATCTCTTTGATAATCTATTTTTATGATAAAAAATTGTATTGCAATTCACGATTTATGTTGTTATGCGAAAAGTTCGTTAACTGTAGTTATACCAACTCTTGAATCTTTAAATGTTGAAGTATTACCACTCCCTACAGCAATTCTTTCTTCTCAAACTGATGGGTTTGATGATTTATATATAAAAAAATTGACTGATGAAATTGAAGAGATTATAAATGTTTGGGAAAGAGAAGATATTAAATGTGACTGTATTTACAGTGGTTATTTAGCAGGAATAGAACAAGTTAAACTTGTAGAAAGAGTTATTAAATTACAAGAATCTAATAAACCTTTAATTGTTGTAGATCCTGTTCTTGGAGATGATTTAGAACTATATAGTGCTATTGATGTTGAATTGATAGAAGAGATGAAAAGTCTAATCTCACATGCTGATATTATTTGCCCTAATGCAACTGAAGCAGCATTATTATTAAATGAAAAACCAAAAAAATATTATTCTAATCTAGAAATTGAAGATATTTTAAGACGTTTAGTTGAAATGGGTCCTAAAAAAGTAGTTATAACAAGTGTATTAGAAAAGGATAATGATTCTGTTGCTACTGTTTCTATTAGTAATGGTGAAATTATATATCATTATAATAAAAAAATTGAAACATCATATCCTGGTACTGGAGATTTATTTGCTAGTGCCTTAACTGGATTGATTTTAAAGGGTTTTACTTTTGAGAGAGCTTGTAATATCTGTTCTACTTTATGTTCAAAAGCTTTAGTGACAACTCAAAGCTTAGGTTATAGAAGAAGACATGGTATTTCTGTTGCTTCAATTTTACCTTATCTAGAACCTTTTAATTAATTTCACTTAATCCTAAAGAAAAATCTCCAACTATTTTAATTACATTTTGATCTCTTTTAATTTCAAGTTTTCTGTTAGGGAAATGTTTTGGTAATAATGTTTTAAGATATTTAATTGCTTCTTCTTCAATTATTTTAACTTCGTCTTTTTTTACCCATGTTAATGTGCTGATATCAATATCTAACAAATAACCTCTACCAAGTTTACTACCATATCCACTAGTAAATTGGAGTCCTGTTGAAAAAAGACCATCGTAATTAGCACTAGCGGTTTCCCCTCTTTTTTCTCTGTTAGGATGAAGAGGAAACATTGAACCAAATTCATCTTCAAGGTGATTATCTAATTCAATACACATATCATGTAATTTCTTTTCTAATTCTATTTGTTTTGGATGCACTATTTTAAATCCTCGTCATTAATTCCGTATTTATCTAATATTTCTTGATATCTTAAATCAACTGTTGGATTAGGTAAAGGTGCATTATTTTCTTCATTTATAATATCTTGTATAGGAGTAGTTATTTTTTTAGGAGAAGTTTTCTTTTTTATCAATTTTCTACTTTTAGTATTTTCAATTTTTACTTTATTTTCGGTTTGTTTTTCTATAATGTTCTCTTCTTTATACTTTTTTGATACTATAGATGGGATATCAACTTTTTCTGTTTCTTTAATAAGATCAGAATCTTTAGACAAATTATTAATTTCTATTACATGCGAAAAATCATCTCTTTTAATTAGTTTTTTTAAAAAAGATGTAAGTTTATCTTTTTCTGCTCTAAATAATTGTTCAGCACTATCGATTAAAGTATTTATAGCATAATTTGAGGTGTCATCTAATTTAAAAGAATCACCTTTTAAAGAGTAATGTATTCTAATAAATTCTGCGTCACTTAAATTATTAGCAACATATGAAGAGAGTTGCATTTGAGCTGTGGATGCTATTTTTTGTATTGGTGCACCTTTAGATGGATCAATCCACCCCATTAGGCCTCCACTTATATCAACCCCTTGCATAGAATAATCATTGCTTGCTGTAGATAAAGAGAGAATATGGAATTTTTTACAATTAGGATATAATTTTCTAGCTTCACTATATGCTAATAATACTGGGTTATTAGCTATTATTCCTCCATCAATTAAATATCTTTTTACATTTTCTTTTTTATCATAAAAAACTGAAGGTGAAAAATAGGTTGGAGCTGCACTTGTTGCTCTAGCAGCTTCTCTTACATAATATTCAGTTTTATCCCAACTATTAAATATAAAAGGGACTCCTTCTGAGGCGTCATAAGAAACTACCATAGTTGGCACTAAGCATTGATTCATTCTTGCATCTTGAAATGTATTAGATAAAAAGTTTTCAATATATTTTGCATCATATTTATCTTTTAATAATGTTCCAAAAAATCTTGATTCAGCATGAAATATATTTTTCCCATCATTTTTATAAAAGTTAATTAATGAAGAGCAATTACTTCCCTTTGTAATTAGCTTAGGAGATTTAGCCTCTTTCTGTTTTTTCCTTCTAACTTTTTCAAAAAAGGATAATGGTATTTTTTCATAAGTTTGTAGATAATCATCACCTTCTTCTTTTTCTAAATTTGATATTAGAGGAGAGGTAGTTAAGCCTAACGCTATAAGGCCACCAGTAGATGTTCCAGCAATTAAATCAAAAAAAGAATATAGTGGTCTATCTTCATTTAATAGTTTTAATTCTTCATCTAGTTTTGCAATAATGTGAGCGGGTACAATTCCTCTCATTCCCCCACCATCAATGCATAATATATATCTTTCTTCTATTTTATCTTCTTTCTTTTTACTAGGTAAAAGCATTCTTTCTCCTATCCTTTACTATATTATATAATACAATAACTCTTTTAATTCATTACTAAATATAATAAAAATAGAATAAATAGACTTAATTTTTACTAGAAAAATTAAAATAATTAAGATATTTTTAACTTATATATAGAAAGGATAACAAATTGGATATATTAGATAACTATAAAAAATGTAATTTATGTCCTAATCGATGTAACGTTGATAGAAATAGTAACCAACTTGGTATATGTAATGAGAGTGATATAGTAAGAGTTGCATTTAGTGGTTTACATAGAGGTGAAGAACCACCTGTTACAGGGAAGTTAGGATCGGGCATGATTTTTTTCTCAGGTTGTCCTCTTCATTGTGAATATTGTCAAAATTTTCAAATTAGTGGTGGGATAAATACTAGAGATGGTAATGTTGGAATAAAAGTCTCTATAGAAGAGCTAAGTATTATGATGTTAAGATTAGAAGAAATGAAAGCTAATAATATAAACTTAGTAACACCTACTCATTTTATTCCATCAATTGTAAAAGCTATTGAATTAGCAAGAAAAAAAGGATTAACTCTTCCTATAGTTTATAATACGAGTGGTTATGAAGAAGTAAAAGCATTAGAATTAATTGATAAATATATAGACCTATATTTAATAGATTTAAAAACTCTTGATAAATGTGTAGCAAAAAAATTCTGTGGTAAAGAAAAATATGTTGATGAAATTACCAAAGTTTTTGATTTTCTAATTAAAAAGCATCCTAAATTTGAGATTTATGATGAGTATACAACACCAAAAGGTCTTTTAGTTAGACATTTAGTTTTTCCAAATGAGTTAGAAGCGACTTATAAAGTATTAAAGTATTATTCTAAAAAGCTTAAAAATCATTCTTATTTATCTCTTATGGTTCAGTTTTTTGATCCTAAAAACACCGACAATTTTGATAAAATTTCACAAAAAGATTATAGTATTTTATTAGATTATCTTGATGAATTAGACATAGATGAAGGATTTGTACAAGAATTGAGTGATAATGTTGATTGGGTTCCTAATTTTAAATTGGATAAACCTTTTCCTGATGATTTTTGTGATCCTTTAGAGTATTATATTACATTAAAACAAAGTAGAGAAAATTATGGATTATAAAATAAGAAAAGCAACAAAAGAAGATGTGATTAATTGTAGAAAATTAGCTGATTTTGCAAATGAATTAATGATTAAAAGAAATAATCCTCAATGGTCATGTGGCTATCCTGAAATTGAAATATTATACAAAGATGTTGAAATTGGACAACTTTTTGTTGCTGAAGAAAATGATGAACTTGTTGGAATGGTAGCTATACAAAAAAGGAAAGATGACATTTATGAAAATTATGACTTTTGGAGTGAAGGTCCATACATTTCTATTCATCGAGTTGTATCTAAAAGATCTGGACTTGGAAGAGTATTAATCAATATGGGAATTGAAATGGCAAAAGAAATAGGTGCCAATGTTCGAATTGACACCCATATAAAAAATATTAAAATGCAAGCTCTTATAGAAAGTTTAGGTTTTTCATATGTAGGAAAAACAGAACAAAACTATATTGATAAAACACTTGCTATAACTTATGAATTAGTAATTAATAATTAACCTATTGTTGTACCATAGAATTCTTTATTTCTTAAAATATTTAGAGTATTTTCTATGTTTCTACCATCAGCACAAATTACTTTCATACTGTCTTCTTGAGCGCCTTTACTTGCTATCGGATCAAAAGGACAGTTTTTACCAGGAATCCATTCATTTCCAACCATATCTCTAAAGTCATCCCAATTAATACTATCTAAAGGTTTTGCATTTTTATCAAGTTTTGGATCAGCTGTATATACTTTTGCAATATTTGATAAATTAACAATTAACTTTCCACCAAATCTTTTTGATAAATAAACTGCATCTGTATCTGTAGAAAAACCAGGTTTCCAACCAGCTGCTACTAGAATTTGATTTGTAAATTTAATTTCAGCACTAGGATCTGTTATTACTTCATCACTACATAAATCTTGAAAAATAGAATAAACAAGTTGTGCATTTAAATGAGTTGCTTTTATTCCAATCCAATCTTGTATATTATTATCAGCTTCATTTACTATATCTCTATAAGCACTTTGATAAACTCTTGCTGGAGCACCTCCACCACAAACTAATATAAGTTTATTTTCTTTATCTTCTTTTAAATATTCTCTAATTGCTTTATTAAAATTACTTAGGAATTCTATATCTACTTTATCTGGAGCGATAATAGATCCTCCTAGAGATAATACAGCTAAATTGCTCATTACTTTTCTCCTTAAAAATTTGGTTCTCTTATTTTTATAAACAACAATTTCAAAAAATTAAAGGGCAAAATAATAAAAAAGTTAATACTAATAGTAAAAATCAATAAATGTTTAAATCTTAGGAGGTTTTATGAGTAGATTTGATGATTTTAATTTTATAGTAATCGAAGGTAGATTAACTAAAGATCCTATTCTTAGAAATTTTAAAAATAATAATTGTGTTTGTACATTCACAATAGCAGTAAATTCTTCTTATAAAGGGAAGGATGAATCTTATGTTCAAGAAGTTGGATTTTTTGATATTGATGTATGGAATAATGCAGCTAGAGCTTGTAATCAATATTTAAAAAAAGGATGTAAAATTAGAGTAAAAGGAGCTCTAAAATTAAGAAAATGGGAAAATAGTGACGGAAGTAAAAAATCAAAAGTTTATATAAAGGCTGATAATGTTGAGTTTAGTAATAATGAAGTTAAAAGCTCTTGTAGTGAAAGAGGAGATAAGAACGGAGAAATCGAAACCTCATTAGGTATAAATATTACACCAACTTTTTAGAGATTATATGTGCATCATTTAAAAATGATGCATTATTATTGACAATTTAGCTTATATAAATAAACATATAGCTTATGTTTAAAAAGAAATATATATTAATACTGTTCTTATTTATTTCATTTTTTGTTTCCTGTAAATCAAATGATGAAATTACATATAAAACTGAAACCCAAATTGCTATGGGTACGGTATGTTCAATAAAAGTTGAAGAAAATGTTGATGATGAAATAATCTCTAATTGTTTTGATATTATTATGAACGTTGAAAGTGATATCAGTAGAACTAAAGAATCGAGCTTAATTAGCATATTAAATAGAGAAAAATCAGTAGTTGTAACTCAAGAAATTTATGATTTATTTGAATATTCAATTGAATTAGCAAAAATGAGTGAAGGAAATTTTAATATTGCTATGGGTGGTATTGTCAGTTTATGGGATATTGGTGGAGATAATCCAAGAATTCCAGAAACTTCTGAATTAGAAAGTATAAATATAAATTATGATGAAATTAAACTAGATGAAGATTCTCTTACTATTGAAATACCAGAAAATATGGAAGTCGATTTAGGGGGACTTGGTAAAGGCTATGTTGCTGATAAAATTGTTGCATATTTAAAGAGTCAAAATGTAAATAGGGCAATTATTAACTTAGGTGGTAATATTGTTGTTATTGGGGAAAAAGAAGATGGCATTCCATGGATAATTGGATTACAAGATCCATATGATGAAAGTGTTTTATTTACAACATTAAAAGTAAAGGATCTTTCTATTGTAACTTCAGGGACTTATGAAAGATATTTTTATCAAGAAGGTATTAAGTATCATCATATATTAGATCCAGAGACTCTCTATCCTAGTATTAGTGATATAGTAAGTTCTACTATAATTGGACCTAATTCTTTAATTTGTGATAGTCTTTCAACAACTTGTTTTATTTTGGGAAGTGAAAAAGCTTTAGCTTTAATTGATCAAATGGATGGGTATTCTGCATTTTTTATGTTAGAAGATGATACGATTATACATAGTGACTCTTTCGATATTGAATATAATCTAGTCGATTAAATATTCATTTTCGTTATTAATAGATCCAAAAGAATTTCCTTTAGTGACAGTTATATAAAAATCATTTTTACTATCTGTATCTACAAAGAAATAATTATTTATAACCCTTCTATTAATAGTTCTTGTTGATGTTTCATAAGTTGTATCTATTGCCTCATTCGATAAGGGGTATGAGTTTTCCCACATACCAATGCTTGAAAGAGTTTTAGCTATTTCTAGAGTTTTCTCATTAGCAAATCCTTCACAATTTTCACTAGTTTTATTTGAATAGATAATACAATCTAATACTTTTGCATTAAAAGAAGGACTATCTAATACTAAAAGACATCCATTATTAGAGCTTAACCCATTTTTATTTTCACTGATTAGATAATCTTCATTTTTATTATCTTTAAACGAGATAACTATAAAATCTCCCTCATTGACTAATATATTGGGTAAAATACATCTGTCTTCATAATTTTGATTAAATCCATCAGATACAACAATTCCAGCAATTGAACCACTTTTTGTTACTACTAGTTCAACTTTATCACAATTAGATGAAGTTCCTTTTGTTGAAACTTCACTAATTAAGACTTCTGCTAAATTTGTATTTTTAGTATAAACTTCTGATTCAACTTGTGTAGAGTTCCCATTTAAATCTTCTACTTTGATTACTAGATTATGTTTTTCTCCGGGTATTAACTCATCCTGTTGAAAATATGTTAATTTATTTTTATTAATCTTATAATTAGTTTTTTTTAATTTATCTAAATAAAAGGATGAGCTAGTTTTATTAGCTAAAGCTTCATCAAATAATATTTCTATACTATAGGGACTATTGCTTTCAATGTATTTTAATTTTGGAGGGGTAGAATCATAATTTTCTAATAAATTGAAAGTTTGAATGATTTTAGAATCACATGATATTAGTAATATTATAGAAATAGATAAGAAAATGCATAAATATTTAATTTTTTTCATATAATATGATATATAGTTTTTTTTTATATTGCCCCAAAAATAAAAAATCTTTAAACTCTAAGAAAAAAATAAAGGATTGAATATGGGTAAATTGTGGCAAAAAGAATATTCTTTAGATTCTTTGATGGAAGATTTTACAGTATCTAATGATTATATATTAGATCAAGATTTAGTAATTAGTGATGCTTTAGCTTCTATAGCACATGCTAGAGGATTAAATAAGATAAATATATTAAGTGATGATGAATTAAAAACTTTAGAAAAAGGTTTACAAGAAGTAATCAACTTAAGAGAAAATGATAGTTTTGAAATAACTAAAGAAAATGAAGATTGTCATACAGCAATTGAGAGTTATTTAACTACTAAATATGGTGATGTTGGAAAAAAAATCCATACAGGTAGAAGTAGAAATGACCAAGTACAAACTGCATTAAGAGTATGGATGAGAGAGTTTTCTATAAAATTATCTAGTGAAACTGCTAAACTTGCTAAAGAATTGTTAGAATTTGCTGATAAATATAAAGATATACCTATGCCAGGAAGAACTCATATGCAGATAGCTATGCCATCTTCAGTTGGGCTTTGGGCAGCTTCTTTTGCTGAAGAATTTATTGATGAAGCAAATAGAGTAGATGACTTTTTAAAAGTGTTAGATCAATCTCCTTTAGGTTCAGCAGCCTCTTACGGTGTTCCTTTAGATTTAGATAGAGCTTATACTGCTAAAGAAATGGGCTTTTCTAAAGTTCAAAAAAATGTATTATATGCTAATAATTCTAGGGGTAAATTTGAAGCTATGTTATTAGATTTATGTGATTATATTGCTTTAACTTGTAGTAAATTAGCTCAAGATTTAATTTTATTTACTTTACCAGAATTTGGTTATTTTTCTCTTCCTAAAGAGCTTTGTACTGGAAGTTCAATCATGCCACAAAAGAAAAATCCTGATGGACTTGAATTAGCTAGAAGTAGATCAGCTGTAGTAAGTAGTACATCAATAAGAGTAAAAACAATAATTAGATCTTTACCTTCAGGTTATAATAGAGATTTTCAAGATACAAAGGAACCTTTATTAGTAGGTACTAAAGCAACTTGGTCTTTAGTTGCAATAATGAATAAGATGATGAATAAAGTAGAAGTACATAGTGATAATCTAGCAAAAGCATGTGTTAGTGACTTATATGCTACTGATGAAGTTTTAGAGAGAGTAAAACTTGGTGAAAACTTTAGAGATACTTATAAAAATGTTGGATTAAATCTTGATGCAGTTAAGAAGTATGATCCTTATGAAACTATAAAAAATAGAAGCAGTATTGGTACAACTAATAATTTATGTTTATTAGAAAATAAAGAAGAAGCTATTTCATTAATCAAAAAAAATGAAGAAATAATTGATAGATTCAAAATGGCATATAAAGGTCTTTGTGGATTAGATATAGAAGCTGTTAATCTATAGTTTAAAACATAATAGAAATATAAGCATCTAAATTAAAAGATTTGGGTGCTTTTTATTTTTTATTCTTTACCAATAAAACTTAACTGTATATTATTGTATGTACGTCCTAGATAGGGATATACATATCAAAAATATAGTGTGGTATAAATTTATGATTAAAGAAAATTTTAGGTTGAGAGAGAAATCGTATAGTTGTTATTTTGAATTAACTCTTGATTTAATAGGTGGCAAATGGAAGCCTGTAATTTTATATCATATTGGTCAAAATGATGTTTTACGATATGCACAAATAAAAAAATGCATACCTAAAATCACAGAAAGAATGTTATCCAAACAATTAAAAGAATTAGAATCTGATGGAATAGTAAATAGAAAAGTTTATCCTGTAATCCCTCCAAAAGTTGAATATAGATTAACAGAAAAGGGAAAAGCTTTAATACCATTGCTTTATCAATTAAGAGATTGGGGCGAAGTTTATTTTAATGATAATATTGATATGTTTGATCATAAAGAGTTAGAACAAGAAAATTAATTGTAATTATTTTCCACAAGCTGTTTTAGATCCAATTTCTTTATGATGTTTTATACATTCTATACAATTTCCATGTCTTTCACATTTAATATTTTTACATGGACATTCTGTTTTTTTCTTTTTAATTATTTTTTCTATCATAAAAAGAATATATATGAAAGAATAATAGATTTCAACATATCAAATTATATGAATCTATACGAACAAAGTTGTCCGTATAATACAAATAAAACCGTTATTGACATATTTTTTTTATCTGATATATTTTAGTTGTAATCGTGACGGTTACAATAAAAATATATATGAGGAAAATATGGTTAAGACAATATTAGTAACAGGTTCAACTGATGGAATTGGTTTAGAAACGATAAAGAAATTAGCCAAGGATGGACATTATCTATTAATTCATGGAAGAAATGCTAATAAACTTGAGAAAGTAAAAAACATTATTGAACAAATACCAAATCATGGTGAAATTGAAACATATAGTTATGATTTATCTAGCCTTTCTCAAGTAAAGGATTTTGCTAACGATATAAAATCTAAACATAGTAAATTAGATGTATTAATTAATAATGCAGGTGTATTTAATGTTTTAGAAGTAAGATGTGAAAATAATTTAGATACTAGATTTACAATAAATACCATCGCTCCATATTTGTTAACTAAATTATTAATGCCAATATTAGCACAAAATTCAAGAGTAATTAATTTATCCTCAGCAGCACAAGCTCCTTTTAATGTGAATTCAATAAAAACACTAAGCCCTTATTCAAATGGTAATGTTTATGCACAAAGCAAATTAGCATTAACTATGTGGACATTTGAACTAGCTAAAAAATATGGTAATGGATTAAATACTTTTTTAGCAGTCAATCCTGGATCTTTATTAGCTAGTAAGTTAGTAAAAGATGCTTATGGAATTGAAGGTTCATCACTACAAATTGGAGCAAATATATTATATGAAGCTGCATTAAGCAAAAAGTTCAATACATCTAATGGTAGATATTATGATAATGATTCTAAGTGTTTTAATAATGCTTATATTGATGCTTATGATTCTAAATTGAGAAATGAATTAATTATCGTATTAGATGAAATTATTGATGAATTTATTAAATAAATTGAGGTAATGTTATGAATTATGAAGGTAAGATATATAGGCCTTGGCCAGAAGCAAATAGTTTAATTATCCAAGTTACAACTGGGTGTACCCATAACAAATGCACATTTTGTGATATGTTTCGAGAACAAAAGTTCCATATAAAAGATATTAATGTAATCTTTGACGATATAGAAGAATCTGCATCTCTTTATAAAGATTATGTTGAATCAATTTTTTTAGTCGATGGAAATGTTATGGTTCTAAATACTGAATTTTTACTGAAGGTTATTAATAAAATTAATAAGTCTTTTCCTAAGTTAAAAAGAATTGCTCTATATAGTAGTTTTAATGATTTGAGAAGGAAAAGTGTTGAGGACTTAAAGAAATTAAAAAAAGCTGGAATTGAAATGGTTTATGTTGGTTTAGAATCTGGCAATGATGATATTTTAGAATTCGTAAAAAAAGGTATAACACCTAATCAAGCAATTGAGGGTATGAAAAAAGCTAAAGAAGCAGAAATTAAAGTCTTAGTTTCTATAATTTTTGGTTTGGGTGGAAAATATAAATCTAAAGAACATATAAAAGATACTGTTGAATTAATTAATATTATAAAACCTGATGAAATTGCTCCTATGGCATTAACTTTACAACCTAATACAGTATTAAAACAACAAGCTGATTCTAAAGAATTTATACAAGCAACTCCTTTACAAATATTAGAAGAAGAAAAATATTTAATTGAAAATATTGGCTCTTTTAAAACTTATTATTGGGGTGATCATGGAAATAATATATTAACAATTAGAGGTTATTTACCAGAAAATAAAGAACTTTTTTTAACAAAAATAAATCAAAATATTAGTAATAATCCAATAGTTGAAGATGAAATTTTATTAACACAACCTTGGTAATAGGTTTTGTTAGCAAATCGAAATATAAAATAGTTTATTAAATTAAATTAAATCAAAAAGAAAAGGAATATTTTATGAAAGGAATTAGTGGAAAAGTAGTTTTTGTAACTGGTGGAGAAAATGGTTTAGGCGCTGCAATAGCAAAAAAATTTGCAAATGAAGGTGCAAAGGTAATTATTTTTGGTATTGATGATGTAAATGGAGTAAAAGTTGAAAAAGAACTTAATCTTATTAGTAAAGGTTCAATGTTTATAAAAGGAAATGTTACTAATAATGAGGATTTAGCAAAAGCTATGTCTATAATTAAAGAAAAATATGGAAGATTAGATTTTGCAATTAATAATGCTGGAATTACAGGTGTACTATATTCATTAAAAGATACAAGTGAAGATCAATTTGATAAGATTATGGCTGTAAATGTTAAAGGTACTTTTTTATCAATGCAAAATGAATTAAATTTAATGAGTGAGAATAATTTTGGTAGGATTGTAAATATTTCATCTGAAGCTGGTTTTTCTGGAGGGTTTAAAGGCTTTCCTGTATATATTGCTAGTAAGCATGCAATAAATGGATTAACAAAAGCCACAGCAATTGAATATGCAACAAGTGGAATAACCATTAATGCAGTAGCACCAGGAACTATGAAAACTCCATTAGTTGAAGCATATAGTAAAGAAGATCAAGATAAATTAAGCTCAATTAGGCCTACTAAAAGATTAATTGAGGTTGATAATGTGGCAACAACAGTATTATTTATGTGCTCTGATTATGCAGTAGATGCAGTTGGTTCAATATTTAATATGGACGGTGGATACACTGCCCAATAATATTTAAATAGTAAAAAGTATCTTTATTCAAAAATCATTGAAAAAAGATACTTTTTTCTTTTAATAAAACATATTTATATCACAAGAAATAAGGAAATATATAATTTGTTATAATTTTCTAAAAAATATTATATAATTTATTAATCCTTGTAATTGAAAAACTATTCTTATTTATTGTATCCTAAAGTTATGAGCATCATTAAACCCCACAAACTCGGTGTTATTGCTGGCCCG
Organism: Pleomorphochaeta sp.; assembly: GCF_050031695.1. Taxonomy (GTDB): domain Bacteria; phylum Spirochaetota; class Spirochaetia; order Sphaerochaetales; family Sphaerochaetaceae; genus Pleomorphochaeta. The sequence goes on from NZ_JBNAIC010000021.1 coordinate 84,260, forward strand.
GGTAGTGAATATTTTACAAGCAAAGTCGTGAAGCATTTGCGTCGCTTATATAAAGAGCGGTATGATAAATTATCTGGCGCATTAGCAAAGAGACACGATATGAGTGAGGAACAAATCTTACAGATGGTCACCTTAATTGATGATATGAATAGTAAGAGAATTCCTAGAAGGAAATGTCCAACACAATTTCAGTGTCCCGACTTCACTATAAGAGCAAAATATACAAGATTTGCTAATGGAGAAGAAAAGGCTGAAATTCTAGATCCTGTAAGAGGATTAAGAGTATTTTTCATTTATGACGTTTCTAATATGGAACCAATTAAATTAAATGGTTCAATCGAACCTGTAAGACTTAGTGTAAACGATCATTTAATGTTTTTATTAACAACAATTCATGCTATAAAATTAGCTGGAGCGGAATCAATTACTTTAGTTTTACCAACTTATCCATATTCTAGACAACATAAGAAAACTAGTAGAGAAGCATTAACTGCAAGTCTATTTTCACATATTTGTGATATGCTAGATGTTGAAAGAATTATCACACTTGATATTCACTCTAGAGAAATCGAAAACAGTTTTATGAAAACACATCTTGAGAATCTTCATGGTTCTTATCAAACTCTAATAGCTTTAAGTCGATTAATTGATTTAAGTGATCCTGACATTGTTGTAGTATCACCTGATACCGGAGCTATTTCTAGAAATAAATTCTACGCACAATCCTTACATAGACCTTTAGCTGTATTATATAAAGAAAGAGATTATTCAATAGTAAGTACTGATGCAAACCACACTAATATTAAAAATATTAATTTGTTAGGTGATGTAAAAGGAAAAACTGTATTAATGGCAGATGATATGATTGCAACTGGTGGAACAATGATTACTGCTATGAGAGAGTTAATGAATAAAGGTGCAAAACAAATTATTTGTATGATTTCCCTTCCTTTCTTTAATGGTGGTGGTATTGAAAACTTTGATAAAGCCTACAAAGAAGGTGTATTCTATAGAATTATTGGTACAAACTCTGTAACTCACGGTCATGATTTATTAGATAAACCATGGTTTGTTCAAGCTGATATTTCAGAATTGTTCGCAAGAACTATTAGTAGACTTCACCATGGTAGATCAATTAGTCCATTATTAGATAATAGAAGATTTATCCAAAAACTTATTGATTCACAACAAGCCTCAGGTGCATTCAGCAAACAAAATAAAGCCGCTGAAAAAAATTAGTAACTGATTAAAACTTTGAAAGGCCCAAAGTTTTGGGCCTTTTTTTATTTGGAAAATATTTTTTTGTTGAGTTTTATAAAAAAATATTATATATTTCACAAGCAAAACGTAGTTTATATAAAAAAAAATTAATATATAAACATAAAAGAAATAAGGAGCCCTTTATGCAAATGTCCCACAGAATATCTGGATTTAAATGTTCGCCAATTAGAAGATTATCCCCATATGCTGTAGCCGCCGCGAATAGAGGGATTAAAATTCATCATTTAAATATTGGTCAACCAGATATTAAAACTCCAAAAGAAGCTTTAGATTCTATAAAGAATTTTTCTAAACCTAATATTCCTTATGGTCCAAGCGAAGGTCTTTTAGAATTAAGAGAAGGTGTTGTTGAATATTATAAGAAATTAAATGTTGATATTGAAGTTGAAGATGTTCTAATTACAACTGGTGGATCAGAAGCTCTTCAATTTGCATTTATGACACTTTGTGATCCTTATGATGAGATTATTATACCTGAGCCTTATTATACTAATGTAACAAGCTTTGCAAGAACTGCAATGGTTGATCTAATACCTATAACTAGTAGGATTGAAGATGCATTTTCTCTACCACCAATAGAAGAGTTTGAAAAGAGAATTACAAGGAAAACTGGTGCTATATTATTATGTTCTCCTAATAACCCAACAGGTCATATATATTCTAAGAAAGAAATGCAAAGCATTTTAGAATTATGTGAAAAATATGATATATTTTTAATAGTTGATGAAGTATATAGAGAATTTTGTTATGAAAATGATTTTTGTAGTGTATTAAATTATACAGATTATCAAGATAGAATTGTTTGTATAGATTCCTTTTCAAAAAGATATAGTATGTGTGGATCTAGAATTGGTGCAGTAGTTACTAAAAATGACGACTTCAAAGCAAACATGTTAAAATTATCACAAGCAAGATTATGTCCACCTGATATTGAACAAATTGCAGCTATAGCAGCATTAAAAACATCTCCTGAGTATTTAGTTGAAGTTAAAGAAGAATATAAAAAGAGAAGAGATTTTTTAAGCGATGGCTTAAAAAAGATTGAAGGTGTAATATCTTCTACTCCTAAAGGAGCTTTTTATCAAGTTGCTGAGTTACCTGTTGATGATGCAGAAAAGTTTGCTATATTTCTTTTAGAAGAATTTAGTTATGAGAATGAAACAGTTATGATTGCTCCTGCAGAAGATTTTTATGTAACTCCAGGAATTGGTAAAAAACAAGCAAGAATAGCTTATGTTCTAAATACAGATGATTTAAGAAAAGCTTTGATTTGTTTAGAAAAAGGTTTAGAAGCTTATAAAAAGAAATATTTATAATATAGAAATAAATAGAATATAACCGTTACAAAAAAGATGTAGTTTTACATCATTAATGTAACGGTTTTTATTAGTTTTAACTATTTTAATTTTTTATAGTTTTAATATGCGAAGGATTTGTTTTTATAATAAAAAATGTTTGTGTTGGGTAATTTATTTTTTTTCATTGACTACTTATATTATGAGGTTCATAATTAAATTAGTATTATAAATTAGATTTATAATAAAAAAATAGAATTATTATGAAAAAAAATATAAGAAAAAATAATGATATTATAATTTATCTAATTATTATTCTAATAGGAATACTAATCACTTTAGTATACACTTATCAAGTAAAAAAAACATATAATCAATTATCAGAAATAGCTTATAAAGAAGCAGAAATAGAAATAAAAACAACAGTAAATAATTTAATATTATCGATAGATGCGATACGCTCATATCATTTAAATTATAAAGATTATGATAACTTATCTTTAGATGAAAAAGATGAAATTGATAAAGAAGTTAAAGCTATAGCAGAAGAAATAATAAGAAATCAAAAGATTTTTGATAATCAATATTTTTGGGTTAATGAAGTTTTGAATTTTGAAGGTGGGGACAATTATGCTATTCGAAGAGTTCATCAAAATTTAGTAGAAACTGAAGGAACCTTTTTATCGACTGATATGAAAGATTTCTTAGGGGATACCCCTTATCAATCTGAGCTTGATGGTATCAATAAAGATGGAGAAATTTTACAAAGTTATTATTTCAAAAATCTTGAAGATGATAGGATTTTAAAAAAATTATCTTATGCAAAATTATATGAGCCATATAATTGGATTGTTGCCTCTGGTAGACCTTATGAAGATATATATTCACAAGCAAATGCCCTATATGAGAAAAGTAGAACAATGTTAAGTATTATCTATATGGTTGATTTTTGTTTTACATTTGTAATGTGTCTTGCTTTTTATTTTTATAAAAAGAAAAGACAATATAAGCAAAATCAAGATGAAGCAATAAAGTTAAATGAATATAGATCAGAATTTATAGCTAGTGTTACTCATGATTTAAGAACACCTTTAAATGCTATTGTAGGACTTATCGATTTAATAAATAAAGAAACTTATTCCAAAGAAGAAGAGAAAGATATATTAATAAAGATGGATATGTCATCAAAATACTTATTATCGTTAATAGATGATATTCTAGATACTACGGCAATAGAGGAATCTAGAATGCTTATTAATGATGAACTATTCGATATTAAAGACGTTATATATCCGATTACAAGTATTTATTTTATCAACAGTATAGAACATGGTATTATCTTTAATTGTCATTGTGAAAATATCCCAAAAGAATTATTATATGGTGATATATATCGAATTAAGCAAGTAATTACTAATCTATTATCAAACTCATTAAAATTCACAAATTCTAAAGGTCATATTGATTTATATTTTAGAGAAGAAATTCAAAATGATAATGAAGTTATGTTAATTATTAACGTAATAGATACTGGTTGTGGAATTGAAAAAGAAAAGCTTGATACAATTTTTAATAAATTTGAGCAAGGAAGTACTAATACTAAAGATATCTATGGAGGTAGTGGTTTAGGTCTTTCTATAGTTAAAAATTTAGTAAATTTAATGGGTGGTGAAATTTTAGTTAAATCAGAAGTTGATAAAGGCTCTGACTTTGAAATTCACTTAAAACTAAAATCTTATAATAAAGAAGAAAAGTTATTGAAAAAAGCACATAAAGAAAATATTTTGTTTGTTGAAATAGAGCCAAATCAAAATAATATAAAATCGATTTGCAAAAACATGGATATTGATTGTTCTTTTGCTAGTAGTATTTCTAAAGCTCTACAAATAATAGAAAATAGTAGAGAAGATAATATAGCTTTTTCTTATATAATAATATCTTCTAATTCTTATTATTTCATACATAAAAAAGAAATTGAAAAATTTAGTCATATTATTAACAAAGAGAAAACACAAATAATTATAGCATCATATGCAAATAATTATTTTGATGAAAGTGCATATAAAGTTATACAAAAGCCAATACTTAAATCTACTTTAAATGATTTATTAAATTATAAACTTCTAGATGTAAAAAAGGACTTTCATGATGAAAATAATGATATAAAGAATTTACAAGTTTTACTTGTAGAGGATAACGAAATAAATATGTTTGTTGCAGAGAAAATGTTAAAAACTAAAAATGTAACAGTTGAATGTGCTAAAGATGGATATGAAGCATATACCCTTTTCGAAGAAAAAGGGGATAATTATTTTGATGTTATATTTATGGATTGTAGAATGCCTATATTAAATGGCCTTGAAGCTACAAAATTGATTCGAGAAAGTGATTTATCTTATTCTAAAAATATTATGATATATGCTATGACTGCAAATACTTCAAAAAAAGAAATTGAAGAATGTTATAGAGTTGGAATGAATGGATACATTTCAAAACCAATTGATATTAATATTGTATATAATGTTTTAAAGGAAGTTTCTGATAAAAAATATCAAAAAGATAAAAAAAGATTGTAGTTAATACAATCTTTTTTATTAATTTAATTATCGTTTGTTAGTGACTTAATAAAAGGGATTAGGACTGAAAGAGCGATTTCATTGTGTCCACCTTCTGGAATAATTAAATCAGCATATTTCATAGTGGGTAATATAAAATTAAAAAAGCCAGGTCTTACAACTTCTAGATATTGATTAATTACACTATCAGCGGTTCTGCCTCTTTCTGCTATATCTCTTTGTAATCTTCTAATGAATCGAATATCATCAGGTGTATCTACATATAATTTTAAATCTAAGATATCTCTTATTGGTTTGTCATATAAAACCATTAATCCTTCAATAATTACTAATTTTTGAGGTTCCACTCTTATAGTTTCTTCTCGTCTTTGGTGATGTACAAAATCATATTCAGGCATATCTATAGCTTCACCCTTTTTTAAACTTGATAAATGAGAATGTAATAGTTCCATATCAAAAGCATCTGGGTGATCAAAGTTAAAAGCTGTTATATTTTCATTATTAATAAATGAAGCACTTTTGTAATAATTATCTTGAGGTATAAATACAAAATCAGAACAAACTTCACTAATTTTTCTTACAATAGTTGATTTTCCGGAGCCGGACCCTCCAGTTATTCCTATTATTTTAACGTCCATTAATTTTTCCTTTTAAAGAGTCATTATTTTAAACAATAATACTCTTTTAAATATGTAATGTAAATAAACTTATTAACCGATAATAATAAAAAATATTATGTTTATTATAGCATTAATTATTGTTAATTTTTTAACTAATACATACAATGCAGTTATGATTTATTATCTAGCGTTTTTTTTTGTTAATTCAACTTTTGTAATCATAAATCCATACTTGCAAGTTATGCTTGATAACTTAGGTTTCGGATTTGAAGCTGTCGGAATTTTTATTGCTTGTTTTGAGGGCTTTGGGATTTTAGGACCTTTATTAATTGGACATATAGCAAATAGTAAAAATTGGTATAAAAAAACGATTATTGCATCATTAATAATAAGTAGTTTAAGTTTTTATTTTCTTTCTTATGTTAATTCTTATATAGCTGTAATTTTATTGTTAATTACTACAGGTTTTTTCTTTCGAGCAATTGCCCCATTATTAGATTCTATAGGAAATGCTGCTGTAAGTGGTGATAGTGCAAGATACACAAAGATTAGAGCAGCAGGAACTGTTGGGTATGTTATTATTTCTGCAACGCTTTCTTTAATTAATCGACCTATACTTGATTCTAATAAAAGTATTGGTCTTTGGTTAATAATTATTAGTTTTATTTCAGTTATAATTATGTTTTTTGTACCTAAAAATGATGACTTGTATGTTAAAATGGTAAAAGACAATAGTAATAATAATGGGAATTGGTTTGATAAAGCTTTTGTTATTTGCTTAATTTTAATTGGTTTGAATCGCTTTTCATTATCGGGCGTTTGTTCTTTTTTGTCATTATATTCAATTAAAGAAGTCGGATATACAGATTTAACTACTTTAAATTTGGTCTCAACAGTAGCTGAATTTTTTGTGATGATATATAGTGGCCATTTATTGCAAGAAAAAAAAGTAAAACCTGTTAATATGTTAATTTTCGGAAGTTTAATTTTAACAATAAGAGTTCTAATATATGCTTTTTTACCAAGTGTAAAATTCTTATTATTAGGGCAGACTTTACACAGTGTATGTTATGGTTCATTTCATGCAGCCTCAATAGTTTTTATAAATAAGCATATTAGAAAAGATATGAGTGGTGTAGGTATTAGCATGTATTATGCATTAGCAACAAGTTTACCTTCCGTAATTAGTTCTTCAATTGGAGGATTTATTATTTCAAACTATAACTTTACCAGTTTATTTCTTTTTTACGGAGTAATTAGTATGTTATCAGTATTGATTGGAATTATTTTTTATAAAACATTGAATAAAGAAATTGAATATTCAATATAGATTTAATATAGTTATTTGAGTTGTTTAGATTTAAAAAACTGTTATAATTTGGTTAGTTTAGGAGATATCATAGATGAGTAATACTAGCACTTGGGATTTAGAAAAAGCAAATATTTCAAAAGAAAAAATAGAAAAGAATATTAAGGATTCATCAAGACAGATAGAATCTGATATATATTCAATATTAAATATAATAGAAAATTATGATCCTCTTTTAGTTTTAAAAACTATAGCTATTTATACAAATGAGATAGTGGAAAAGAATCAAGAACGTTTAGATATTCAATCAAATATGTATGGATTAATGAGATTTTTGATAAAATGGGTTGCTACAAACCCAAATGACTTTTCTGATAAACAAGATATGAAAGGTTTTGATAAGAATAAATTAAAGAAACTATATTTACAACTTGAGGCTCATACTGTTAAGTATCTAGATAATTATATTTTACAAGAGATTGATGATATTAAAAATAGAACACCTATACAAAAAATTGTTACCAATTATATAAATCCACTACCAACAGAATTTGATAAACTAAATGACAAAGTATTAGAATTAAAATGTACACTTTTACCATTTGCTAGTGAAATTTCAAAGACATTTGATGCTGATTTAGAAACACTTATAGAAGCTGCAAAAATTATTACTTATAGTGGTTTTAAAGCTATGAATCTTTTAGAAGATGAAGTTGACAGATTTGCTCTAATGACTCAAGAGAAAATAGAAGAATATAGAAAAGCAGGTAATAAAGAAGAAGATAAAGATTTACTTCAAAGAATAATCAAAGAAGAAAATTGGGAAAAATGGTTTAATGATATCAAATATAAGAGTGAGGGGTTTGATTTATTTTATGCAAATAAATTAACATCTCTTTCCCAACATGATATTGATTTGTTATCAATTAGTTCAAATAGTATTCAAACTAATAATTATTGCTGGTTAACAGAAAGTGCTGGTCTTGATGATTCTCTGTTCATTAAAATACGCAATAAAGCTTTTATATTTGATGGTATGTTTGCAATAGATAGATTATATTCCACTATTAAAAAAGTTGTATTATTAAAGAATCCAGATTATAGAGAGTTTTGGGAAACTAATGAATTAAGAAAAAGTGCAATGCTTCCTTTTTCAATATTTGCAGGTGTTTTTAGTAAATTGGGGTATACTTTAAATTATAAGTTTAAAGAAACAGAATTTACCACCTTCTTTGATAAAGAAGGTGGAGATAAAGTTTATCTACAGGTCCCAAAAGCAAAAGGGTATAATATCCCATTAAACCCAATATCTGAAATAACAAAATTAAATAACTCTATAAATTCTTATAATTTAAGTTTAAAAAATATTGATGAAATTGAAGATCCAATTATTGTTGTAATCGACGATGAGAGAGAACCTGATTTAGTAGAAAAGGACAATGTTTTTTATGTAAAATTATCTTATGTTGTTACGTTAATGAACGACTTTGGAAAAATTGTTGAATTTAAAAAGCAAGTTCTCAAACTCGAGAATCTAAAGATTGAAGATGAAAAGAAGCATGATCATGATGATCATGATAATGATGAAACTCCAACAGAAAAAAAAGATGATGTTTTAGTTGATGAAATTGAAAATACTTTTGATGATGATGATTTATTAGATGAAGCAGAAGAAGTTTTAGGAGATGAGTCTTCTATAGAAATAGAAGGTGACAACTTTGATTTTGATGAAGATGATTTAATGGATGAAATAGCTCAAGATGAGATTGAAGATGATAATGCTATTTTAAATAAAGATACATTTGATTTTACAGAAGTTTTAGATGATGAAAATTTACAAGATGAACTAGAAGAAGATATTAATACATATGAAGAAGTTTCAGATATTTTAGAAAATCATTTTGTTGAACAGGTGTATGAAAGTAACTTAGTTGAACCTGATGAAATAGAGGATGAAATTGTTTCTGAGATCTCTGAATTAGATACACTTGAAAATTTGAATCAAGAGAAATCTAATTTAGATGACACTTCTTTTGAGATTGATGATTTAATGGATGAAATAGCTGAAGAAGAATTGGAAGCAGAGAAAGAAGCAAAAGAACGTAAAGAAAATAAAGGAAATTTTTCATTTTTTGATTTACTTAATAATGTTGCTCAAGGTAAAGATCCTTTAGGTACCGATTCTGATAATCAAACAGAAGTTAATCAAACAGATGTTATCAATGAAGGATCAGACGATATTACTAATGAAAAAACGATTGAAGATGCTAAAATTGAGAAAAAAGCTCCTTCTTCAAGTTTTTCTTTCTTTGATGTTTTAAATAATGTTGCTCAGGGAAAAGATCCTTTATCTTCTGAAAAGAATTTAGAATTAAAAAATGGAAGTGAGTTTGTTGAATCTATAAATGAAGAACTTGATAAAATAGATGAAGATGATAGTGACTTAGACAGCTATGGCATAATTGATGAAGCTAATGAAATAGATGAAGCTAATGAAATAGATGAAGTTAATGAAATAGATGAAGTTAATGAAATAGATGAAGTTAATGAAATAGATGAAGTTAATGAAATAGATGAAGTTAATGAAATAGATGAAGTTAATGAAATAGATGAAGTTAAT
>NZ_JBNAIC010000022.1:0-2748 GCF_050031695.1 Pleomorphochaeta sp.
ATCTGTAAAGATATTACCTCTATCATCTAATACTAAAACACCTTTTTCACATAATCTATCTATTAAAGGAATATCATGTGTAATTGCTAAATCTCCATCTTCTGCTAATTCAACAATTTTATTATCTGCACTATCACTATCGCTTTCTACAACTATCATAGTAATATTACTTTTAATTTTTTTTAAATCTTCTTTCTCAATATTAGGATTATTAATTAATTCTTCTTTTCTTAATTTAGAAGTATGTTTTTCTTTTGTTAGTAAAACATCTTTTAAATTTCTATCTGCTACAAAGGTAATATCTAAATTTCTTTTTACTGCAGCTCTTAAAACAATTTCTCTCATCTGCTTTAAAAAAGAATCTGAATCAACATATATTTTCATTAAAAATAATTCTCCATTAATATTTTTCATATTTTAATATATTATTTACTTAAGTACTAGTAGTATAATATCCTGTCTTTTCAACTTAATTGAGCATAAAAAGAGCCTAACTTCTTGTATGAACAAGACTTGTTAGGCTTACATTTTTACTAATAGTTTTAGACACTTAAAAATCTTTTTTCTTTGTTTTTCCTATCATTTTTTTAATTTGATTCAATTTTAGATATTTTTTAGAAAAATCAATATCTAGATCATTTCCTATATCTTCAAGCACATCATCATAATGATTAAAAGCATAATATCCACTTTCTATTAATGTTCCTGATGCTAATTTTAATGTTTTTGTTATTTTCTTTGATGAATATTTCCAATCTAATCGATATTCTATTAGTCTTAATATTACTAAAGCTACATAACAAGTTAAGAAGTGTGCTTTGATATGTTCTATTGTTGATACATATACAGGTCTTGTTTTTAATTGAGATTTCGTTACTTTAAACGTTTCCTCAATTTTCCATAACCCTTTATACATATCAAGAATATCTCTATTTGTTACAGGTTTATTTAGTTTTAAAAAACCATCATAAGTGAATTTACTTTTATCTCTAAACGGTCTTTCACCTTTTTTTAATCCAATAACATTGGTAGCTATTGCATAATAACCATCATACTTTTCTTCTTCTTTTAATTTATCATAATCAAATAATATATTCTTTTTAAACTTAATAACTTTATTATTTTCATCAAGAAATTCTTCTATAGTATATTTTTCACTACCATACTTGTTAGCTTTTCGACTAGTTCCAACTTTTGATAAAGCTTTTTCTATTGCTTTTTTTCTATCCCTTTTAGCTTTATCAGCATATTTTTTACTATAAATTATTATCTGCTTATCTTTTATTTTTACCTTTGATTCTTTGCCATCTTTTAAAGAATGAACTGTAATAATTCTGTCTTCAATTTGAGATTTCATTTTAAACAATACTGTTTTACCATCTGCAGCATATTTAGTTTCTTCCTCATCCCAATTATCCTCTGCTAATACATATTTTTTAAAGGAATCAGGCACTTTAGTCCCTTTAACTGAAAGACTGATTACATATCCATTTCTTTGTAATCTTATTCTAGCTATATTATCACCACTCATCATACCTTTATCAGCAACAACAATTAAATCTTTCATATTATAGTCATATCTAATATCCATAAGAGAAGGTATTAATGTCTTACAATCATTAGTATTGCCAGGATAAAGTCCATAAGTAATTGGAAGCCCTTTTTCATCCATAAATAATCCCATTTGGATAATTGGATTTGGTCTATGCTCTTTTGAAACCCCTTTTCTTCTATAATCATTTTCATCTTCTATTTCATCTACTTCAAAGTAATAATTAGTAACATCATAAAAAACTAGTGTAGTATCTCTTTCATATTGTTTTTCTATTTGTTTATTAATGCTTTTTAGCATTGCTGTAGAGTGTTCATTAAAGAAATCAAGAGATTTATATGTATCTTCTAAGGTGAAATCCATTTTATCAAAGTAAAAATCTTTATGAAAAAAAGATTCTCTCTTTGATGATGGATTTAATATTCTATCAAATACTAATAATTTGAAGATAGCATTATGATTATATTCAGCTTTAGTGTATCTTCTTCTGTTATTAATAAAATAATCAATTTCTAATTCATGATAGATTTGTGATAAAGCAGCATAACCTATGTTTTTTCTAGTGTAAGAATAGTCAGAAGTAATTTTATTAAGTTTTTTATTAGGATCAATTTTCATAAGAAATGGAGCATGATTTTCTTTATACTCTTTAGTCATTTGAGCAGCTACTTCTTTAAAGTGAGCAATTGGATCATCATATTCTTTTTCTAAAACATCTAAATATCCTAAATATTTAATAGTTTTTGATCTATTTTTACCATCTTCAGTAGTGTAACTTTGAGCAATGCTTAAACTTACTCTACCTTTAGTGTTCTTACTTTTCTTAACAAACATAATTACCTCAATTTACTAAAATTATATCACAACTCTAATTAAATGTAAATAGTCTTTATTAGTCTAAAGAAAAATGTTGTTGAAAAAATTACAAAAAAAGATCCAACTCTTTATGAGTAAGGATTTATTTACTGATTGTTGCTAGGGTGAACATTAAAAGTGTGGAAGAATCTGAATCAACATATATTTTCATTAAAAATAATTCTCCATTAATATTTTTCATATTTTAATATATTATTTACTTAAGTACTAGTAGTATAATATTGTCTATAGTCTTGAAATAAGTGTGTTATTTTTATATCTTTTTAATGCAAGACTTCTTGTAAAAACAAAACCAAAAAATCGGAGATTAGAAATTATGA
>NZ_JBNAIC010000023.1:0-10532 GCF_050031695.1 Pleomorphochaeta sp.
ATGTCAGTACCATTATAAGATAATTGATAAGAAACTTCAGTTTCTTCAATAGAAGTATTTAATTGAACTTGAGCTGATTTAGCGAATACTGATGTTAAAGCGATAGCGCTTATTGTTAAGATTGTTAATAATTTTTTCATAATTTTGTTTTCCTTTAAAATAAATAGTTTTTTTGTTTTTGTTTTCTTTATGATTAAACTATACAATAGGATGTAACTTATGTCAACACATTTTACAAAAAAATAATAAAAAAATTATATAATATAATAAATATATACAATACAAGGATTTACACTTATACAACTTACTACAGTGCCAGAAACCTAATGAAATTCTATTAATTTTATCAAAATAATGATAGAATAATGATTATATAAAATAAGAGGATTTATGAGTAAACTACTTTTTTCACTTTCAATAATTGCTATAGGATTAATTATTGGGTATTTAATACAACGTTTAGCTAGTTCAAATATAATTAAAGTTGACAAAACTCTAAAAAAACAAAGAAAAATTTTACAAAGTATAGCTTTGTTATTATTAAACCCTATTGCAACTATAGGCGCTATATGGGATTTTTCTTTTGATAACTCAAGCATAATCCTTTTACCATTTGTTGGATTTTTCACAGTTTTATGTGGAGGATTTATAGCTTTACTTACAAGCAGAATACTTAAATTAGAAAAAAAACAAGCCGGAGCTTTTTTTTCTTGTGGAGGAATGACAAATATAGGGGCAATTGGCGCCTTAATAGTCTATATATTCTTAGGAGAAAAAGCTTTCGCCCTAGTTCCAATATATAAAATATTTGAACCATTGATTTATTATTCTTTATGGTTTCCTATAGCAAAAACTCACTCTACATTAGCTTCAGATAAAAGTACAAAGAATAACTTTTCAAAGGTCTTTTTAGATCCTTTTATTTTAGTTACATTATTTAGCATAATTTTGGGGTTTGTTTTAAACTTTTTACATATTCCAAGACCCGAAATTTATAGTATAATTAATTCAATTATTATACCACTTATGAGTATTCTATTGTTAACATCTATTGGAATGGCTATGAAATTTAGTCGAATTAAAGACTATATAAAACCATCTATATTTATTTCTATTATTAAATTTTTAATAGTACCTTTTTTAGCAACAACCTTAGCTTATATTTTAGGTTTTAATAATATAGATAATGGACTACCTATAAAAGTAGTACTAATTTTATCATCAATGCCTGTTGGATTTATAGCATTAGTTCCACCTTCTATTTACGATTTAGATATTGATTTAGCTAATGCTGGATGGATGGTAACAACTTCATTATTAATTATAGTCATTCCATTACAAATGTTAATTATATCTATATTATAAAAAGGTTCCTTATTTAATAAATTATAAGAAACCTTTTTACCTATTAATAAAATTTATAACTTACTATATCCATTCGCTGCTTCTCGTGTGGAATTAAACATTTGATAAATTTGTTCATCACTTAGCTCTATATTATATAATAGTTCATAATAAGATCTTGTTTCGTCTTCTATATTTATATCACTAAATAATTCAGGATAAACTTTTTTTGCCATCCAAAGCAAAGTTATTGGTGTATCTACACCGGGAGTATAACTTCTATAACTTCCTAAAGGCAATTTATAAACAGTGTTATTTTGAACAGCAGCTACATTAGACCAATCATCATTAGAAATTGCATTAGTATATAAATCTTTAGGCAAAGCTGGTGTAAAATTAGTAATAAAAATCACATCTGGATTCCAAGCATAAATTTGTTCCATATTAATTATTGCATTTGAATTATCTATATTAATTTCTTCTGCAATATTTTTAGCACCAACTGCATTAGCCCACCATTGTCCAAAAAAATGCTTACCAGAAGTTATTATTTTTTTATCGTCATAATTAAATAAAAATAATACACTATTTTGCTCTTCTTTTGAAATATTAGCTACCCTTTTAGAAATTAATTCTTTTGTATTTATACTATATTCATCAACTTTCTGGCTAACTGAAATTTGATCTGGATATAATTGTGATAATATATTAGTCCATTTTCTATAAGTTTTTAAAACATCATAATCCCATTTAACAGCTGAAACACCTATAGCTTTAATTCCGGCATTTCTTATCATTTCGCCTTGAGCTTTTTTTGATGCATTATATAATACTACATCAGGTTTTAATAACATTAGTTGCTCAACATTTAAATCTGATCCAGTCATAAAAGATGTATCAACATCTAAAATTGAGGGATAAAGTTCACCTAACAATCCACTTTTTGCAGCACTCATACTAACAGGATGTATTCCAACTAAAGTATCTGCACTATCTAAAAAAACTGTTAATACCGAGGCTAATGGATAAATATCTGTAATAACTACCCTTTCTGGGTTAACTTCTAAACTAGTCGTATCTCCATTATCATCAACAATCTCTACTATTTCTTTTGTAGAATCCACTACTACTTCATGTTCACCATTAGCGAACAACATATTTACTACACCAATTAAAGCAAATAGACAAAATAACTGCTTTTTCATAATTACATTAACTCCTTTTTCCACATATCACCACTATTTTCTACTAAATTAGGATTCTGATTTTTATACATTCTTCCTGAAAATGCAAAATGTGGAACTTCAATAAATTTTGTTTTCTTTGATACAAGATGTTTAAATATAGGGTCCCCAATTACAATTGAATAAGAATTAAGCTTATTTTCTAACTCTTCTTCCCCTTTTACTAAAAAATCATCCTCTTCTAATACCTTTTCACTATCAGGTAACAAAGAGATAACATCTCCCTCTCCTATTAAATTTTTAATTGACTTTGAATAAACACCTTCTCCAATGATAGCAATTTGCATTTTTGATTTACTTACCTCATTTTTAAAAGGCACACCTTCTAAAAATGATTTCTTAATTTTTTCTGTTTGCTTTTTTCCGAAAGGTAAAGCTGTTATATAAGGGATATCAAATTCTTCTTTTAAATATTTCGCAACTTTTATACCGACGGAGGATATAACTAAATTATAATCTGCTCTATTTGAATTTTCCATATTCTTTGTTAATGGACCCATCGACCAAACACTATTTACACAAAATCCCATATTTTCTACAGATTTTACTATTGAATCAATAATACTATAGTTTGCAAAATCTAAAGGTGTTGCACCAATTATATTTATACTTTTTACACTATTTTCTTTTTTATATTTTTCTTTATTTACAAATAATTTTGCCCATTCTAATAAAGCCAAAGAAGCACCTGTTATGTAAGAATTCATACCATTAGTTTCTACTGAAAAAGTTGTAATATTACTTTTTTTTTCAATTATTTTTGCTATTGATTTAAGATCTTGATTCATCAAATAAGGAATAGGTGTTGCTGCAATTGCAATAAATTTAGGTTTTTGTTCTTTTGCTGTTTGAACAACATCATTAATAAACTTTTCTTCATCACCTAAAATAGCTTCATACTCAGTAATTCCAGATAAATATACTCTAGATGGAATATCATACCATCTAGGTTCGTCATGAGTGTTATAAGTACTATTACAGCCTGAGGCATCGTGCATTACAGACATGCCATCCAACTCGTATAAGGCTGAACAAACTCCTGAAGTATCGCCAGTATAAACAGAAAGAATTTTATTTGCTTCATTAATCACAATTACACCCCCAACCTTTTATTTGAATAATCTTAGATACATCTTTTTTATAAGAAATAGCATCAATTATATCTAAAAGTAATTTTTTCAAGCCATTAAATCCCCAATAGGTATTACCTTCAATTAAATTTACAAAATTTGAAGTTCCTTCATAATAAGCACTTTTTTGACCTATTGCTAAAATATTTTCCTTATTTTCTTTGTGCAAAAATCTGGCAGAGGGATGAGTTGGACTCGAAATAATTAAGTCTTTATAATTTTCTTGTAAATATAGAAAATCGTCTTTATCACATGTTGAAACAGAATCTAAATATACCTTTTCAACATTTAACCCTAAATCTAATAAAAATCTTGTTAAATTTATAACCCTAGGTGTTGCACTATAATCTAAAACAATTTTCCACTCTTTTAATAATTTTTGTATTTTTTTAATTAATAAATTAATTTCTTTCTCTATTTTCTCAGTATTAAAAGAAGATAAACCAACTAAATTACATATTTTTTGATTATTTTTGATTATTTCTTCTCTTGTATAACTTATTGGTAAAAAATAATTATCTTTATTTAATTTTTTTGACAAAGAGATGCAACCTTTTTCAGCTGCTGGATTACTATAAATAAAAAAAGAGGATTTACCTAAATCTTGATAATCTTCCCATTTTTTACACATTGTAATGTCTCTATAATTAATTTTAGCTAAAGATAAAATTTGTCTTAAATCAGAATCCTCATCAAAAGAATAAACATTTCCAATCATTGAAATAGAATTATCAACTTTAGTATTTTCTTCAATTAAAGAATAAAGTTGTTTTCGCATTTTTTCATCTGGAGTTATTCCACTCTTTCTAGTTATTGGAGTCATATAACAATCAGTGAATAAAATATTTGGAAAATTCTCTCTAAGTTTTTTATATACATATGGTAAGTCACAACCAGTAAAATAATGTATACACGAAGTATAAACTTCAACAGCTTTAGGTTTATTCTCTAATCTATTTAGCACATCACTAACACCATTAATAATTTGATATTCCATATCGCCATCAATAACATTATCCTCTTGAATTACAACAGTTGAAAATCGAGTTGCTAAATTAGCTTCATGAGCTGTTAAAACAACACCTCTTATACAACCTTGGGCACATACAAAAATCTCATGACTTTCAGGCATTAAAAAACCCATATGTACGATATTCCACAAACCTCTTGCAGGTGGAGCATATTGCAATCCTGCATAAAACAAATCATTATAATCCATTTGTGAAATTAATTTAGAACTAGTTGAAAAATCTATATTATGTAAATCAATCATTATTATACACCCCCTCTCTTTTTCTCATTTTCTCTACAGATTTTTAATATATTTTGAGCAAGGGATTTATACTGATTTACAATTGAAGAGTTAGGATTTATTTGAGAAACTGTTTTTTCAATTTCATCTGCTGCTTGTACATCTTCACTAAACTCTAATGTTCCACACAATGGTGCATTTATAAAATTACATAATTCATTGATTTTAGAATCTTCATTTTTTACATTTCTTTTATTTAAAATTACACCACCTAAAGTTGCATAACCTCTATCTTTAAAATTATCAACAGCTAATGCAATATTTTTTGCTGCATGTATTGCCATATTTTCACCACTAGTAACAATAAAAATATCTCGAGCATAACCATCGCGTATTGGCATTGAAAAACCTCCACAAACAACATCACCTAATACATCATAAATTACGATATCTATTTGCTTTTCATTATAAACATTTTTCTTTTCAAGCTCTTCTAAAGCTTTTACAATACCTCTTCCTGCGCAACCTAATCCTGGAGGAGGACCTCCAGCTTCACTTAAATATATATTCTTAAAACCTTTTTTAATTAAATCATCAACATTAAGATCTGAACTTCCTTTATCTCTCAATTGATCTAATATTGAAACTATATTTTCCTCTTCTCTTAAAAGCAAAGTTGAATCTTCTTTTGGATCACAACCAACTTGTAAAACGTTCAATCCCATATTTTTAAAGGCTATTGCTAAGTTTGAAGCAGTAGTACTTTTACCAATTCCGCCTTTTCCATAAATTGCTAACTTAATCATTTTCTATTTCTCCTCTCATTATTTACAATAATCGCCTTTACTGACTATTAGCGTATATCCTATTTTTTTTAGTCTTTGATTAATTGATTTTCTATCTATATTATTAAAAGATCTAAGTTCAGCCATATCGTTATAAAGTTTGTAATTTACTCTTTCTTTCATAGGAGTAATATTTACCATAATTACATTACAGCCTGATAATATAGCATCTAATCTTCCATCTTCTTTAACCGTATCCATAGCAGTTGTAGCAGGAATTAAAGCTTTAGGAAGTAAAAGTCTAGTTAATGCTAATGAATACAAAGTTAAATTATAATCTCCAGTTTTTTCAGTCTTAAATGGTGTTTGTGAATGTGGAATAAAAGGACCAATACCTACCATTTCAGGTTTATAGTCACGTAAAAAGATTAAATCTTTAATAATAGATTCATTTGTTTGAAAAGGTGAGCCTATCATCATACCAGCCCCAGCTTGATAACCTATATTTTTTAAATCATTTAAACATCTAATCCTATTATCAAAATGTTGAAATGGTGGGTGTAATTTTTCATAATGTTTTTTATCAGCAGTTTCATGTCTTAAAAGAAATCTTGTAGCACCTTTTTCAAACCATTGTTTATATAGACTATAGTTTCTCTCACCAACTGATAAAGTAATAGCACAATCATCATATTTTTCACTTATTTTTGTTATAAGAGTAGCAATTTGATTATCAAATTGAAGATCTTCACCACCTTGTAAAACAAAGGTTCTTATCCCCATTTCATAGCCTATTTTACAACAATTCAAAATTTCATTTTCACTTAATCTATATCTTTTAACATTAGAATTAGATTTCCTTAAACCACAATAATAACAATCATTTCTACATATATTTGAAAATTCAATAATTCCTCTATAATAAATATTTAAATTAAAATTCTTAATAGCTGTCATTTGAGCTAATTTTTTTGCTTTTACTAATGATGCATTATCATAATTATCGATTAAGGTTTTTAACTCATCATTATCTAAATAATTATTTAAATATAGTTTGTTTAATAGATTACTATTTTTACTCATACATTACCCTTTGAATATCCTATTTTGATACAAATATCATTTATTTGAGATAATTTATTAGCCAATGATTCTATTTCATAAAAAGGTCCATCAACAGCAATAACTACTATGTTAATTGCTCTTTTTTCATAAGGCATCTCCATTTTTCCAATTATATAATCATGATTTTTATAAATTATTTTGTTTAATGTGAGTAAAGCTGATTTTTCTTGAACGATAATTGAAATGGTTGCTAATTTATAACTTTCATCATTTTTTTCAACCACTAATGTTTTTTTAGTTTTATTTTTTAATACTTCAAGAGGAAGCACGTCAGCATATACTTTATGATCAGTTTCTATATAATTAATAGTTGTTTTTACACGAAAAGCATTAACAAGATTGTTTTCCGTAATTATAGAATTAGTATTACCAAATATAGAATATCCTTTACTTGATAATAGTAATGATTTATTTGCTCTTTGCAGTGCATGAGATGGATAGTGAGTATTAAAAATTACAGCTATATTTTGTTTTGCTAAATTAGATAGAACATCTAGAACAATAATTTGATTTTTAAAATCCAAATTAGATTCTGGTTCATCAAGTATTACAAGTTTAGGCTCAGAGATTAAAGCTCTCGCTATTAAAAACAATTGAAGTTCTCCTCCTGAAATCTCATTCATTTTTCTTTTTTCTAAATGAGAAATTGATAAACTATCCATAATATCCCTAGCTTTTTTATAGTCTTCTTGTTTTGGCATATTAAAGTAGTTTATTTTTCCAGCTAAACCTAAAAGAATATATTCAATACCAGTTAGTGAACTTTTTTCAACATTTCTTGATTGCGGTACATATGATATAGTTTTCCATAATTCTTTAATACTATATTTTTTAATATCTTTATTATTTAATAAGGAACTTCCTTTACCCCATTTTAGAAAACCTAACATACATCTAATTAATGTTGTTTTACCAATTCCATTAGGGCCTAATATTGCAACCAAATCTCCACTTTTAACTTGAAAATTTATATTATCAAATACTTCTTTTTCCTTGTAGCTAAAACAACCATTCTTAACTTCAAATATCATATTGACCACCCATTCGATTTCTTTAATAACATAATGAAAAAAGGTGCACCAATAATTGCAGTTAAAACTGAAATAGGTATTTCACTTGCGCTTATTGTTCTTGCAAAAGTATCTATTATTACCATAAAGGTTGCACCTAAAGAAATAGAGGCAGGGATAATTTTAGAGTTATTACTCCCCCAAATCATCCTACAAATATGAGGAACTAAAAGCCCTATCCACCCTACTTGTCCACACATACTAACAGCTGAAGATGTAATTATAGTTGCAAATATTACACTAACTATTCTTAATATATTTATATTAACACCAGTACTATTTGCTTCATCTTGAGAAAGAGATAATAAATTCAGTCTCCACTTTAATAAATACAAAACAATAAGCCCTAAAAGAATAGGAATTAACCCAAATTTTAAAGTTTTAAAGTTTGCATTAGATAAACTACCCATTAACCAATATGAAATAGCAGGTAGTTCTGTTTCAGCATCAGCTGTATATTTTATTAATGAAATAAAAGCATTAAATAAAGCACCTATTATTATTCCTGATAAAATAATTGATGTTTTATCTAATTCTCCTTTTTTTGATCCAACAAAGAATGTTAATACTACGGCACCAATTCCAAAGATAAAAGCTAAAACTTGCATAGAAAAAAGGGAAAAACCAAGCACAATAGCTAGAACTGCTCCAAAAGAAGCACCACTTGCAACACCTAAGGTGTCTGGAGTAGCTAATGGATTAGAAAAGAGACTTTGAAAAGCAACTCCTGAAACGGATAAACCAGCGCCAACACAAAGAGCTAAAATTATTCTAGGTAAACGAATATTATAAATTACTAAATATGCTTGTTCATCAATAATTTTATTACTAAATAATATTGAATAGGCTTCATTAATACTAATTGGGTACCTACCAAAAGTAAGAGCGCAAAACCCTACAAAAATGGGCATGATGAAAAATGCTAACCAAGTTAACAAACTAAAATGTTTTTTCACAAAATACTCCACCGATTGGTGGAATTAGAGCACCAATCTCGCATTTTCAGGATAACCTTAAATACAGAATTATTTACAAATTTCCTTTCAGTCAAGAGAAACTCTTTCTTGATTGGATATATATAAAATAGTATTTTTTAGAAATTTATTTAAGACCTTTTATATAAAAAAAATCAATTTATTTTTATATTTATAATAATTGCTTTTTATAAAAGAAATTACAAATCTTAAAAAATTATATATAATCTTATACAAAATAGTATTTTCTATTTTTTTAGTAAACTATCATCAATTACAACATTTTCGATAGCTCGAGGTATTGCCTTAATACCATTTAAGCATCCATTTTTAGATGAATATCCATCTTCTGATATAGCAACATTCATTCCATTAGAAGCAATCATTCGATATCTATATAAATTTGCTTTATCAAAATATATTTCAAACTTTGGACATTTTTTTTCTACTTGAGTTTTTAAAGTTTGATCCTCTACTTCACTTGATGCATTCTTTTTAATTGTTTCAATACCTTTTAGACAAGTGGCACGTGATGAATAATTTTTACTTGTAAGAATTGTCATAGAATTAGAAGCAATTAATGAAAATCTAAAAAAACCTTTTGGTGTTTTTTTAATTAAAAATTTTCCTGGCATTTTTTATTTCTCCTTCTTTTATAATTTTACACAAAATATTATAATCCTTATTTACTTATAAATGAAGGAAATAAATTAAAGAAAAAAATAAAAAAATGATATAGCAATTAACACTATACCATTTTTCGTTCTACAAATTAGTAATATATATTAACGATAGTTATTTCTTCTATTATTATTTCTTGGACGTTCAGTTGCTTCATTAACTCTTAAGTTTCTGCCAGCATATTCTTTACCATCTAATTCTGAAATTGCTGCATCTGCTGCATCATCATTTTCCATTTCAATAAAACCAAAACCTTTAGGTCTTCTTGTTTCACGATCTTTGATTATAATAACACTTACAACTTCTCCATATTGTCCAAATAAATCACGTAAGTCATCTTCAGTAGTGTTGTAGTTCATATTTCCTACATAAATTTTTTTTGCCATTTTTAAATCCTTTTTAGCATTTGCTGTTTATATAATATCTAAATAATTATGTGTGCTTAGATTTTTTTCTTTTTTAACATTGGATTATTTAGCAACAAAAAACATTAAAAGATTGAGAAATATAAGTTTGACACAAATTAAAATAGTCAATTTTTTATATATTATACTGTATATAAGATTAATACAATGCAAAAGGATAACAAAAAAATAATAAATAATATAATATTTATCACTTTCAAAGAGTATATATGTATTCTGATTAATATAAAAAACATTTTTCAGTATAAACC
This sequence comes from Pleomorphochaeta sp., assembly GCF_050031695.1. GTDB lineage: Bacteria > Spirochaetota > Spirochaetia > Sphaerochaetales > Sphaerochaetaceae > Pleomorphochaeta. Next base: position 10,282 of record NZ_JBNAIC010000023.1, read on the forward strand.
TGTTGACACTAAACAAACTAAGCATTATATTATTTAGTATAAACCAGTTGATACTAAATAATATAAAAATTAACAATTATATTATATATTTCGAAAAACAAAATATAACATATACTGAGACGAGTTACTAGACAGCAGAAAAATAATTTCACGAATCCTTGTTAGTTTATTCCTAAAGGAATAATATATTAATTATGGGTAGAAAAAGAAGGACAATTAGCAAAGACACTAAACTAAAGGTTGCATTAGAA